>JBLHWM010000024.1:0-17454 GCA_047629095.1 Planctomycetota bacterium
TGCGCGAATGTGCAAACACGACTCTGTATCCGGGCGGGCTTCTAGGTCATGCGGACTTATCTGTGCTTCCTAGGCGAGCCATAGTCCTCGGACTTTGTGCCCTACTTGTCGGTTGTGGATCCGAGCAGCCTACTGCCAGGTCAGTAGCCACGGGCTCTGGTCCATTGGGCCCAACTCCCCTGGTGATCATTGTTGTCGACACCCTGCGCTTCGACCACATGACCCAGGAGCTAATGCCAAACGTCACGGACCTCGGTCGCGACGGCGTGGTCTTTGATCGAGCCTTTAGCCACGCGCCGATGACGTTGCCCGCCCACACCGCACTCTTCTCATCCACCTATCCTGGCCAGAACGGCGTGCTGATCAATGGCACGCCGGTGCCGAGTGACCTGCCCCTAATCTCCGATTGGCTCCAATCCCAGGGCTACCAGACCGCTGCGGTCGCGTCCCTTGCCACCCTCTGGAGCAAGCAGCCCGAGCAGGCCCTAGATCGAGGTTTTGGCACCTTCGGACACGTCTATCAAGACTACAGCCACGGCCCCAAAACCACCGAACTCATTGGCGAGGTTCTCCAGGGCCAAACCGATCAGCCGCTCTTCCTCTTCGCACACTACGCTGATCCCCACGAGCCCTACCGCAACTTCCAAAGCAACTCACCTAAGCTGAAGTTTCTGGTCAATGGCGAGGTTCTCGATGAGCTCCCCCAGAGCCACTCCCCGCATTTTCAAGTCACCCTCGATTTGGAAGCGGGTGACCACGAGGTTGCGCTCGCATCTGGCGCGAGTTTTGTCATGCGCTCGCTCTATGTTCGTGAATCGAATACTGGAGCGCGTGTCCCGGTTCAGATCTCGGAGGGCAAGCGCCTCTCGACCCTGCGCTCTATGCGCGCAACTTTCCACTTGGACCAACCGGCCAAAGTCGAGATCGAGTCCTGGGTCAATGATCAACCGACCCAGGCCGAAGCCCGGCAGCGCTATGGCTCCGAGGTTACGGTTGCGGACGACGCAGTGGGGGAGCTGCTGCGGAATCTCAAGGCAATGGGCATCTATGACCGAGCCACCATTGTCTTCACCTCAGATCACGGCGAGGCTTTCGGTGAGCACGCGTGGAATGGTCACAGTGAGAGCCTGTTCGACGAGCTGCTGCACATTCCCTTGATCATCAAGCCACCTGCTGGCCAGGACGAGCTTCGCAAGCGCCTTGGGCAGCGGGCAGAGGCTCTGGTCCGCCACGTGGATGTCGTGCCCACAGTGTTGGAGATGCTCGAGCTGCCTGCGATGCCCGGCATGGTGGGGGTCTCGTTGCTCGATCCAGACCGCGGTGACTTGCCTCTACTGGCTGAGACTCATCAGCCGGAAGCTAGTCAAGATCAGCTCTGCCTCAGGAACGGAGCGCACAAGTTGATCTACTATCCCGAGACGGAGAGCTTCCAGCTGTTTGACTTGAAGGCCGACCCACTTGAATCCAGCGATGTGTTCCCAGAGCAAGGGCATCGCCTCTCCGTGTGGCAAGAGGAGCTTCGCCAGCGGGCCAAGCAGGCTCCTAAAAGTGGTGACCTGCCACTTGCTACCACGAAGTCGGACCTGATCGAGTCGCTCGGCTATTAAGCTCTCGCGATGACTTCACTTCCGATCCTCCAGGGGTACCCCGAGAACCTCCAGGCCCAGGCGCGAGCCTTGCTGGAGTCGGGCGAGTTGAGCGGCATGCTTGCGGCGAAGTACCCGGCGACCCACGACATCCGCTCCAACAAGCAGCTGTTCGACTTTGTGCAGCAGATTAAGGCCCAGTACATGCGCAAGGCCGCGCCCCTGGCCCGGGTCACCTACGACGGGAACCTTCGCTCCGCGCACAATGCACTTGGCCTGCATGTGACCAAGGCCCGGGTCCACGGCGGCAAGGTGATGAAGAAGCGCGAGATCCGCATCGCCGCTATCTTCAAGGATGCACCCCTCGATTTCCTACGAATGATCGTGGTTCACGAGTTGGCGCACATGAAATACCAAGACCACTCGGCTGCTTTCTATAAACTCTGCGGCAATCTCGAGCCGGACTACCACCAGCTCGAGTTCGATTTTCGACTCTACCTCTGCGCGCAGGAAGCTGCTCGCGATGGGTTGGAATAGCCACCCCCGCCGAAAGCCTGGCAACACCACGGTCTCCACTCTTGATTGACGCTTCTGAATTCCAGTACCTAGCCGCCGACATTGGCGCCGAGATCTCCGCGAAGGGAGCGGGCATGCTGCTCGCCTACCTCGACGCAATGCTGGAGGAGAACCGCGTGGTAAACCTGACCGCTGTGCGGGACCGGGAAGCGGCCATCATGTTCCACGCTTTGGACTCGATCTCCATGGCGGTCTGCCCCTTCGAGACGCCACCCAAAATGGCCCTCGACATTGGCACAGGCAACGGCTTTCCTGGGATTGCGATCGCATGCCTCTTCCCGGAGACCGAGGTGCTTCTGATCGATCGAACCCTGAAGAAGCTCAAGGCTATCGAGCGCGCCTTCACCTATGTCGGCTTCGATCCCGAGCGCCTGAAGGTCATGCAACTGGACGCCGCCGAGGGACCATCCAAGGACCTTGGCAAGAAGTTCGACCTGATCACCGCTCGCGCCGTTGGCGGTCCCCACGAGATTGGCAAGATGAGCGCGCCGCTGCTTGCCCCCGAGGGTCGCTTGTTGACCTGGCTCGGTGCCGAGACCGAAGCGCCCACAACCCTGAAGGGTGGCTTGCGACTAGTGGGGGAGCTCGAGTACTACCTACCGAACCCTGCCGACCGCGTACGCCACCTTGCCGACTACAAGGAATAGGCCCGCGTCAAGTCTCTCAGCAAGAGCTCGGGTACTTGATCCCAAGCCCGCTCGCACTTCGATTGCCTGGCCATAACTCGAACCGCACAATAACGTGCAAGCCAAGGACGAGGACAGCCTGCCCTCGCCTCCACCCCACACACACGCCGTTCCAATGAAGCACACCCCTATCGCCCTTCTGCTACTGATCGCAACCGCATGCTCCGGTGGTGAGTCCTACGAGACTTCTGCCCAAACCCCTTCCATCAAAGAGGTTGAGGTCGCATTGGATCCCGCGCCGGTTATCGCAACGAAGCCCAAGAGCAATGGCGTTGTCGCTTCGACTCCTCAGGATGCCATGGGCATCGGGACTATGCCCGACGTGTCGTGGGGTGACCAGGCGGTTGCGAAGGTTGAACTCGATGGCGGCCTTGTGGTGGAGTACTTCACCGTGGGCGAGGGCCCAACCGTGAAGAAGTACAAGCGAGTGCTCGTCCATTACCAAGGCTGGGTCAAGGGCTCGAACCAGACCTTCGACTCCTCCTTCACTCGAGGCGCTCCGATTGAATTCCCCGTTGGCGCCGGCGGTGTGATTGCAGGCTGGGATGATGGCTTCCTAGGCATGCCCGTCGGCTCCCGAGCAAGGCTCCACATCCCCGCAGCCATGGGCTACGGCGCCGGTGGCAATGCGGGTGCAGGGATTGCACCCAACTCGGACCTGGTCTTTGACGTCAACCTTGTGGCAATCATCAAGAAGTAGCGAGACGAGCGATTCGCCTGCAGTCGGGCTAGAATGGGCAGGAGTTTAGTCCCTAAAGCTTAGTGACTAGGGGCACCCTGACCCGGAACCACGATTCGAGGCCCTCGAGATCAAGCTCGTCTTTATTCGTCCCCTAGAGCGAGCCCCCTCCTGGAGTGAGGCCTAGATTCGGTAAGAGCTGATGTCGCAGGTGACATTGGCCTAGCCGTAAGCGGCTAGTTGCCTGGCTCTAGTGGGGGCCTTGGAGGTCCTTTGGCGTGCCCCTATCCAGAGCACTCCCGTGCCAGTCACGAGTACGGCCAAAGCGGGGGTACGAATGGCCCCCGTTAGCGGCTCACTTTGTCGCGAAGGCCACCAGTGCGGCTTCGTTCGCTAACAGGGCTTCGGTTAGCGCCGCGATCTGCTTGCTGTACTTTCGTCCAGCCGCAAGGGCGATCTTGAGCTCCGCGTGGGCTTCGGTCACTTCGATGCAACCGCCGTCCACCATAAAGGAGACGACAAGTCCCAACTCGAGCAGGCGCCTGCGGGATCCGGCTCGGTCGTCGGGGGCCAACAATGCGCCCATGACCTCGTGCAAGTCCCGTATTCCGCCGCGGTTTTTGAGGTTGTCGATGGACCAATTGCGGGCCCACCAGGCATCCCCGTCGGCCGGCGTACTCGAATCAAAGAAAAAGCGTTGCGCGTACACTGCGCTGCCGAATCGCAACCAGGCCGGCAGCTGTTGCTCGGTGAGAAAGGCGTCATAGTACTCTTGGCTTGGACGGTCCTTGAGAGCCATTTTGACCGCATTGGGACTGGGATCCAAGGCGTTGACGTAAGCTAAGCCTGTAGCCAATCGGGTCGCGTGAACACCCCACAGATCACCGCTAGGCTCTTGGGCATCCCAGAAGCAGACCCCGGCCCCGCGATACTCAGGCTCACCATCAACTAGGGGGAACCAGCTCTCGGCAAAATACGCACTGTGGATTACGTGCATTCGACCCGTGTCGGTTGCTGGGCGCCTGCCGTCTGGTTCACCGAAAGCAAACCTGTCGTATTGCTGCTCGTTCTTTAGCACTGCGACTTTGAGCGGAAGCACAGGCTGTGCGCCAAAGACCTTGCGCATGTCTGCAATCGCCAAGCTAGCCTGCTCGATAGCTCGCAGCGAGGTGTCACGGTCAGCGGTGGAGTAGAGAAGCACCTCGGCACTTGGAATCGTCCACATGGATTCGATCGAGGCATGGCGCTGATTGGCTTCGTGCAAGTCGAGCCATTCGGCCCCAACCTTCCACAATCCATCGTCAGCCTTGCCCGCTTCCTGAGGCTGAATCCACTCCAAGTCTTGGAGTCCCCAGCCAGCGTCCAAGCGCTTGCGCTCGGCTCCAGTGAGCCACTGTCCAGTCTCTTGGTCTTTGACCAGCCTCTTTAGCGCTAGTGCCCGCTCGTCTGGGTGGATCCAGAGTGACTTCATCTGCACCAGCCCCCGGGCAATAGCCGTCTCTTCCACTTGTCCAAGCACGAAACGATCCAGAGCATTCTGGGATCGAAACCACTGGACCTCATTTGCAATATGACCCAAGGCGAGGTGCGCCGCCCGGTGCTGGGGGTCGATGCGAACGATCCGGCGCAGGACAGGCCCGACCCGCTCTTGGCGTTGGGAAGTCAGGCACCACAAGTACACCTCCCAAAGTTTCGTCGCTTCGCCCTTCGCGTCCGCAACACGCTGCTCAAACTCATCATCCTGCTCTGGCGCTGCGATCGTGACCGTTGTGCTCGCGTCGTCGATCATGGCGTAGCTCGCTTGGGCGACATACATAGAACCGGCGTCGCTGGTCCCATCCGCTAGCATGTTGAGCATTAGGGACGTTCGTGGGGAGAGCGGCTTAGCGCGCTTTACACCATTGCAGATGACGGTTAGGGGCTTGTCGAGATCCACAAGGATATCGTTGAGGTACAACGTCACTTGGGACACACCCTCGCCGTCAATACGAATCGTATTGGTCTCGCGTTCGATGGTTGCCGTCACCTTGCAGACAGGAGCCATCGGAGCGACGCGTAGCCAGTATGCTCGCGTGGGGAAGGGGTCGCCTACAACCAGCTTGACCGTCGTGGGAAATGGTTTGCGCGGGTTCGCCACGATCCAATCCCAGACGTCTTGCTCCTTGCCGGTCGGGTCAACTTTACAGTTGTTCCCATTCGTCTCAGCACAGGCCTCCAGAAAGGCCTGTGCTCGTGCACCCGCCCCTGTGAAGAAGGTTGGAAGATTACTGAAGTTAGCGGGGCTGAGTTCGCCGGCGTCACCCGCGCGACCAATCATCCCAGCGAAGCGATGAGGGCTGTAGTTGCCAGCCGCCATAGCCGCGGGCACTCCCTTGCCACGTCCGCATACGTAGACCCGGTTCTGGTCGATCGAAAAGCGGTCATTCGCAATGCGAAGTGCGGTAAGCACGTGGCTTAGACCACCCGGACGTCCCTTGACCATGACTTGATCCCACTCTGCAGTTGCCGACGGCATCTGCGGGCAAACGATGATGGCCCCATCTTGGACGCTCTTTACAACCCAGTTCTGCCGGATGTGTTCGGTGGGAAGTTCGCCCACATCAGGTATGGCCAAGATCAACGGATATTCAAGCTCAATGGGGTCGTAATCCCTGGGCAACCGATAGGCGAACTCGATACCTCCATTCTGGAAGGAGCCACTTTTGAAGGTCTCCGCTCGAACCTTGCCCTTGTTTCTCTTCTCAGCCGAAAACTCCTTCGACAACCAAACGGCTCGCCCAAGAACCAATGGACTTTGCAGTGGGTTGCCGTCGGATAGGGCCGGAGAGAGGGCCATCAACGCAGCCTCGACTTCAATCTGGGCATCCACGAGGTTTGCGCCTGACTCGCGCGCCGCGGAGTAGCTGGCAAGACTAGTGGCCAACGACTTCAAGTCGTCATCTTCAAGTGTGCTAAGCCCCTGGCCAGAAGCGCCCCCCGCGAAGAGCAGCGAAACCAAAAGGGAGGGCAAGAGGATGACTAGTGGGCGAATCATGATGCAAGTGAGAGAGGTTATCGGAGTCGATGAGAACCGTGAGTCCTCTGGAACTGGCCCAAAAGGGAACGAGAGGTAATTCACGTCCCCTTTGCGAAACGGCTCCGTGGGAGTTGGGGGCGAGCCCAGCCTGTACATCCAAGGAAATGGTTGGGAGCAGTACTGTAGGCAAGTTACGTGCCCAAAAGCTGGCCTCATCCATGCCACATCCAGTCATTCCATATTTTGGGGTAGCTGTCTGGGCGATCCCATGCAGCCCACAAAAACTAGCGGCTCGACAACAAGGGGAGCGTATGGGGTCTTAGTCATCCCTTGACGCCTATGGCCGTGGCAACTCCACCGCGTGCTAACGCCACTCAAAACAAGGGTGAAAGTCCTGATGAATCGAGACTGAGGTCACCCGTAAGAGGCTACTTCGGTATGGTCCCCGCATGGATTCCTCTTTTGACAAGCTGTCGCTCTCTGACGCACTGATCGCCGTGGTTGCCGAACTCGGTTACACGCAACCCACCCCGATCCAAACCGCCGCGATTCCGGCTCTGCTCGACGGCCAAGACCTAGTCGGCCAATCCAAAACGGGTAGCGGTAAAACTGCGGCCTTTGGGTTGCCGATTCTGCAGCGTATAGATATCGGCAAACGCGCAGTGCAGGCCTTGATCCTTTGCCCGACACGCGAGCTTGTCACCCAAGTAGCCCGTGAGATTCGGAAGCTTGGCCGTGGGCACCCAGGCCTCTCCGTGATCGAGCTGGTGGGCGGCCAGCCGGCACGGCCCCAGCGCGACGCTTTGGGTCGCGGTGTCCATATCGCTGTAGGAACCCCCGGCCGCCTGTTGGATCACATCAAGCGCAAGGCCCTGGTTCTCGAAGACCTCAAAACGGTTGTGCTGGATGAGGCCGATCGCATGCTCGACATGGGATTCGGCGAGGAGGTAGGAAACATCCTCCGGGTACTTCCGGAAGCACGTCAGACGGTGCTTTTCTCAGCGACCTTCCCCGAGTCCATCGAGGCCCTCACCAAGTCCTACCAGCGCAATGCAAAGCGCGTGACGATCGAGACTCCTGTAGAGGAGTTCAACGACATTCGCCAGCTAGAGCTTGTCTCGGATCGACGGGATAAGCTGCACAACCTGTGCTGGGCCCTGCACAACTTTCCCCACGAGTCCGCGCTCGTCTTCTGCAACTTCAAGGCTACCGTTGCAGACCTCACGGGAACACTCCGCGACGCCGGACTAAGCGTCGACCGATTGGACGGTGACTTGGACCAGTTCCATCGCGATCAAGTGCTAGCACGCTTCCGCAACCAAAGCGTGCGCATCCTAATCGCGACGGATGTTGCCGGTCGCGGTCTCGACGTCAAGGGCCTTGACCTGGTCATCAACTACGAGCTCCCATCGCAACCGGATATCTACGTGCACCGTATTGGGCGCACCGGCAGGGCCGGCAGCCAAGGCGTCGCCATCTCGATGACCTCCGGAACCGGTGACTCGCGCCTAGTTGCCGCAGAGGAGGTCACCGGCCAAAAGATCGAGACCATTGAAATGGCAACGGATCGCAGCCAGGCCCAAGGCTCGCTCATGCGCTCCCTAGCACGAGAGCCAAAGATGGAGACAATCCTCATCTCTGGCGGCCGCAAGGACAAGATCAGACCAGGAGACATCTTGGGCGCACTGACCGGGAAAGCTGGTGGTCTGCGAGGTAGTGATGTAGGCAAGATCGAGGTACATGAGCGGCTGGCTTACGTCGCCGTCGCAAGGCTGCAAGCCCATGAAGCCGTCAGCCGCCTCAACCGAGGACGAATCAAGAGCAAGAAGTTCCGCGCGACGCTTGTCGCCAGGTAAGTGGCCTAGCAACTGGGGCGAGTTGCGCGTCACCGACAATGCGGACTGTACGAGTACGCGCCTGGTTGGCTAGCAGCACCGATCTCATTGTGAAATGCATGGATGCTGAGCTACAACTCGAGCAGCATCCCATCCATGGCAATCTGGAAGCCTGCTTCTGTTATTGACCTCGCCGCAGAGCTCCCCTCTTCCGACGCCGGGTTGGTGTGGTTGAAATGGGTGAATATGATCTTGGACTTTTCCGATATCGGTAGCGTGCGAAAGCGGTCCATGGATTCCGTGATGAATGGGTGTGGAATCTCGCTCATTGCCCGTCCTGGAATCTCTCCCTCTTCAAAGAAAGTCCCGTCAATCAGAGCGAAATCGACTGTCCGCAGCAGCGCTTCAATCTTGCCATCTCCCCACGCCTCCCACTTGTCGATGTCTGGCAAATACAGGAGACGCGCACGGTCGGACTCAATGAGGAAGGCGACGGTATCGCTGTACTCATCGCGGTGGGGGACCCGGATTGCATGCACACGCAAACCTGAAGACAGCTCGACCAGCCCTTCTTGGGCGATTTCGGTAAACACAAACGTCCCCCTGGCAAGAGACTGCTTCCACGGATCATTGTGCCCAAGAAAGTCCCCCATGCGGGCGGTCCCATAGAGAGCTTGCCCGCGAGCGCCATAGGCTTCGCGCCCCAAATGCAGCAACCCGCTGTAGTGGCCCATGTGCGCATGGGTCAAGAATATCCCATCAAACAAGACGGGACGACCACCCCCATCTGAGGGGGGAGTCACACGATTCCACGGGTGCCCCTTTGCCGCCTCAACTTGTTCGACAATGTCCGGCGATGCGTCAAATAGAAAGCGCTGCCCAGTTGTCGGGTCCGCGAGCAACAAAGATGTCACTAGTCGCCGCTCCAAGGGAGACTTGCGCGCCCTTTCGCAACGCTCGCACACACAACCGACTTGAGGTTGACCACCGTCCTGGGCGGTCCCCAGGATGAGTACATAAGGTCTGTCTGCGGGTGGTGTCTGCGTCCGCAAGGCACTCTTACAAGAAGTGCCGAGAGCACAGCCGATGAGAATGCCTAGAGCTGCCAACTGTTTTGAAAATGGGTTCCACATGCCTCGAGCGTAACGGGCTTCCCAAGGAAACACGCTCACTGAAATGCGGACAAAATCACTTTCAACTATTCCCAAAAGGTCGGCCGGGCGCCTAAGTCAGTTTGAAAGGTACGGTGCGTCCATCTTGCGCACCTGCAATGCTGCACGAAAAGTGCAGCTAAACGAATCTCAGACTCCATAGATCTGCTGGGAGTACGGCAAATGCGCGAGACAGGCATGTAGAAGTTAGTAGCAGCCATTGGCCAATGCAGGGAGAAAGGACGCTATCGAAAGCTAACTGCACCATCGCGGCGTTGCTCTCTAGTGATACGGACAGCAATGCTTGCGAACAAGGTTACGCAAACTACGAGACTAAGACCGGTTTCGGACTTTGGAGATTCGCTGCTTCAACCGCGTGAAACGACCCCCAACTCGGCCCCGAACGGTGATGGATTCCATCACCGATTCTCCCCTCAGCCCGAAAACGAAAACGACTAAACCGATTGAGATCATTGCTAGGGACAATACGCCTCCCCTAAAGAAGACTTGCACCCAGAACCATATCGGCTCTTGATCTTGAAGCGTGGTGAACCTTTCGCGGCGTCCATAGAAGACACCCGACGTGATTGGATTGACCAGATACTTGATGAGGGTATTTGTACCGAAGGCAAATAGTAACAGGCCTACGGCAGCGTTCTTGACTCGGTCCCAAGCACTGACTTGGCTCGGTCTGCCCCCCGCATCAAGGCTGTCGCCCTCGCCAACAGAACACAAGAGATCTGCGACGTCGCACCACTCGTCGCTGCCCGCCATGCAGGCCTGCGTTGAGTCGCTTATCGCCCCGGAGCTGTGCAAGGCCCTGAGCGCAGACTTATCAATGGGGCCACAGGAGTGGCCCTCTTCATCGGAGTAGTAGTATTCCATCATCCTCATTTGAATCTAGAGGTAAAACTGCTGGATAGCCGCTGGAGTATTCTAAAAAGACTTGGCTAGGTTTACACCACTCCTACTCTCTTTCGACATTGACCTTCAACTGAATCTGACCGTCGCTCCTTTTGCACCTTAAAGTCATATGAGTTGTGTGCGTTCGTGCACAAATCACCCGCCCTCACGGCTCTGGAGGGGACATTCTTTGGGTACGGCAGTTCGTCAGCCGAGACCTTAGGTATGAACTCACGAGTCCATCCGAAGTACAAAATTAAGGATCGCGTCATTAACTGGGCTGACTATGACAAGGCTCTCGTCCAGCGTGGCGATATCACCCTGTGGAGCTTCGTTGCAGCGGCCCCCTTTAGTCGGTAGGTTTTGTGGATGAAAGCTCGCGCTTTACATATGCATTAACGCCCGACGAGACACCATGCTCAACTTGATTCTGCCGACATTACTCCTCCTTTCTGCCCCGGGCCTCACACAGGAGAATGTACCTGACTCCACCGGAAGTTCCACCCAAACACAGCAGCCTTCCCAGCGGCAGGGACTGCTCCCACTTCGCAAGCATGGTGGCCCCCTTGATGAGCGGCCCTTCCTGAGTGGAGACTGGGGAGGCCAGCGCGACCAGCTAACCGAAGCCGGCATTCGTTTCGACTTGATCTGGACACAGGTGCTTCAAAGTGTGGCCAGTGGCGGGATTCAAGAGGGCAGCGCATACGGAAGTAAGTTGGATATCCCGATCAACTTTGATCTCGACCGCATGGGAATTCTACCCGGAGCCCTCTTCACGTTGCGCACCGAGTCGAAACTCGGAAGCTCTGTGAATAGAGACACCGGCGCGCTGCTCGCTGCCAACGACGTGCATTTCTTTCCGCTGACGGATGGAGAGGGAGATTTACTGCTAGCCATCACCGAGTTCCGCTACACGCAATTTCTGTCAGAGCGCTTGGGGGTGTTTCTCGGGAAAATCATCACGCTGGGCGGCGATGTCAATGAATTCGCAGGTGGCCGTGGAGATACCCAGTTTCTCTCTCACTCCTTTTTGGCTTCCTCTGTCACAGCGCTCATGAATCCCTACAGCGCGCCCGGCGCAGGCATATTCTGGATGCCGAACGAAGATTTGACCGTGACCAGCTCAATCTACACCAGCAACGATGCCTCCACTACCAGCGGCTTCGATGAACTCAACGAGGGACTGACCTGGTCGACAGCTGTTCGCAACCAGTATCATCTCAACGCTCTTCCCGGCGGCATGAATCTGGCCTTCCAATATGCCTTCGGTGGCGACTTCACGGACATCCAGGGGCAGTTCGTAAACGCGGGTGCTCTGGCTGTGCCGAAGAACTCAGAGAGTTGGAATGCCTTCTGGAACATCTGGCAGTACCTCTCTGTGGATGGACCCGCCGGGAAACGGGTCGATGCCAGCAATGGCCGTATGGACCTGCGCGGAACCGGTTTCTTTGCTCGCGCGGGCTTGGCCGACCGGGACACCAACCCCATCGAATGGTCCTTGAGTTTGGGGTTCGCGGGCCGCGGGCTCGATCTGGCTAGGCCAGACGACACCTTCGGATTGGGATATGCGCGCACGCAGCTCCGAGAAAACTTCCTGACGGATTCGCTCCTTGTTGACGACACCGGCCAACGCTGGGAGGGCTACTACAGTTTTGCTCTCACGCCTGCAGCCGATTTGACTTTGAGCGCTCAGATTATCGACCCCCTGCGTGAAGGGGTAGAGGCGGCAACGGTCTTCGGTGTTCGCTTGCGTTCGTCATTCTAGAGAACCACCTGCAATATGTTTAAAATGAAAAATATCCTTCTCCTTGGCTTTGCCATAGTTCTCACCCTCTCAAGTTGCCAAGAGCAAGAAGGTGGAGTGCTCCAAACAACGAGCGCTCCGGAAGAGGCGTCTGCACCCGCAGATGGCTCTGTGCTTCCTTTCCCGGAAGTACCTACAGCCAGCATTGCCAATCCACGCCTGCAGGACTCCATTCATCAACGTCGAGCCGTTCCGGATCGACTTCCTGAGGACGCGCCTAACATCGTCATTATCCTGATGGACGACTGCGGCTTCGGCACGGCAGAGACTTTCGGTGGCTTCGCTCACACGCCGACACTGGACAAGATCTCGGAAGAGGGCATCCGCTACAACCGTTTCCATACCACATCGATCTGCTCTCCTACTCGAGCGAGTTTGCTGACGGGGCGTAATCATCAACGAGTTGGGTCCGGCACCATCGCAGAGCGTGCGGTTGACTGGGACGGGTACACCGGCATCATTCCCAAGACCGCCGCCACTTTGCCTGAGGTGCTGCGGCAGTACGGCTACAACACTTCCGCTTTCGGGAAGTGGCACAACACTCCGGCCGACCAAACCACAGCCATGGGCCCCTTTGACTTCTGGCCCACTGGCTACGGGTTTGAATACTTCTATGGGTTCCTCGCGGGCGAGACATCCCAGTGGGAGCCCCGCTTGGTCGAGAACACCAAGCACATCGAACCGCCGGCCGAGACACACCTCACTGAGCTGCTGGCGGATCGCGCAATCGACTGGCTACATCAGCATCGCTCCCTTGCGCCGGACAAGCCATTTCTAATGTACTGGGCTCCTGGAGCAGTCCATGGACCGCACCATGTGGCCAAGGAGTGGTCCGACAGATATAAAGGTAAGTTCGACCAGGGCTGGGATGCGCTACGCGAGGAGGTCTTCGCTCGGCAAAAGGAGCTGGGCTTCGTTCCCGAGGGAACGAAGTTGACTCCTCGTGCTGAAACGATGGCCGCCTGGGACAGCATCCCTGAATCCGAGCGCGCCTTCCAGTCACGACTGATGGAGATTTTTGCGGGCTACGTCGAACACACGGACACGCAGATCGGTCGCTTGATCGACAGCCTAGAAGAACTGGGAGAGCGAGAGAATACCCTCATGTTCTTTATCTGGGGCGACAACGGCTCGTCGGCCGAAGGGCAGAACGGATCCATCAGCGAGTTGTTGGCGCAGAACCAGATCCCGAACACGGTCGAACAGCAACTCGTCGCGCTGGAAGAGCTAGGCGGTATTCCCGCACTCGGCACCTTTGCCACCGACAACATGTATCACGCCGGCTGGGCGTGGGCGGGAAGCACTCCCTTCCGGCACACGAAACTGGTCGCCTCCCACTTTGGTGGCACCCGGAACCCGCTCGTCGTTTCCTGGCCCGCCAAGATCGAGCCAGATGAAGCCGTGCGGTCCCAGTTCTATCATGTCAACGACATAGCCCCCACGGTCTACGACATCCTGAGCATCCCACATCCGGAGGTCGTCAACGGAGCCAAGCAGCAACCGATAGACGGGGTCAGTATGGCCGCGTCCTTCTTTGATGCCGATGCCGCGGAAAACAAACCTGTTCAGTACTTCGCCAACAATGGCAGCCGAGGCATCTACGACCGCGGATGGTACGCATGCACGTTTGGCCCTCTGATCCCATGGCAGAACGCACAGGGAGGCCTCGCAGAGTGGGACTCGCAAATGGACCAGTGGGAGCTCTACGACCTTCGAGAGGACTTCTCCCAGGCGACAGACCTAGCACTCGAGCAACCCGAAAAACTAGAGCAGATGAAGGAGCTGTTTTTGTCGGAAGCCAAAAAGAACAAAGCCTTCCCCATCGGCGCTGGCAACTGGCTGCGCATACACCCAGAAGACGCTCTCTCCTCTCCGTACACTAGCTGGATCTTCGACTCTACGACCACTCGGATCCCTGAGATGATCGCCCCTCCAGTTGGCAAGCGCAGCAACGTTGTCCGTATCGAAGCTGAATTCGATGCCAACGCAAACGGTGTGCTCTATGCCCTGGGCGGCAGCGGCGGAGGCCTGAGCTGCTACATGGACGATGGGTATCTTTGCTTTGAATACAACCTGATGATCATCTATCGAGGCCTCGCAAGGTCTGCAGAGAGGATCCCCGCAGGCAAGAAAACGATCGTGGTCGAAACCCGACTGAAGTCCGAGGTCCCCGGCTCTGAGGCCGACATCATTCTGTCCATTGACGGAATCGAAGTCGCTAGGACGTCTACACAAATGACCGTGCCCGGACTGTTCAATGCGAGCGAGAGTTTCGACGTCGGGATTGATCTCGGCTCTCCTGTTGCCCGCGATTATTTCGAACGGGCTCCGTTTCCGTTCACTGGACAAATCGAACGTGTAACTGTGAATCTGAGCAAAACAAACCAAGCAAGCAACCCAAACCAATAATGAAATTTAGCACCCTCCTATTCGTATTTCTGGCCGTAAGCTCGCTGACCCCGAGCTTCGGCCAATCGTTCGATCGCTCCGTCCGCAAGGCGGCCAACAGGGAGCCTGCTATTCCTCGACCTCTTCAGGAAGCTGATGTGGCAAAGAGGCTTGCCGATCTGCACGAGAAGACTGGCAAGCGACCCAACATCGTCTGGATCGTAGTGGACGATATGGGGTTTGGGGACCCGGGCTGCTACGGCGGCGGTGAGCTCGCTGGAGCAGCAACGCCCAACATCGACACCTTGGCTGCTGAGGGTTTGAAGTTAACGTCGTGCTATGCGCAGCAAACGTGTACTCCGACGCGCTCGGCCATCCTCACCGGACGACTCCCCGTCCGCACAGGCCTGACCCGTCCAATCCTTGCAGGTGACAAAATATCGCGGAACCCCTGGGCCGATGAAGTCAGCCTGGCCGCGCTGCTGGGGGACTCTGGATACACGACCGTCCTCACAGGTAAATGGCATGTGGGAGAATCTGAGGGGATGCGCCCACAGGATGTCGGCTTCGACGAATTCTACGGCTACTATCCGGCACAGAAGGAGATTTCACAACGGGTCGATGGCCGCCGCTATCCTGCCCTAGTCCTGGACCCTCTCGAGATGGCTGCCTTCGAGGGGTTGGGGATCGGGCACCACCTTGTCCACGGCTTTAAGGGTGGGCGTACCGAGAAAATTAGTTCAGTCGAGTCCACCGAAGACATGGGCCGCGCAGATCAGGTGCTGGCCGACTTTTCGATAGCGAAGATCAAAGAGTTGGCGACGAAGGACGAACCCTTCTTCCTTGAGCACTGCTTCATGAAAGTTCACTGCGACAACTTCGCCAATCCGGATCTAGCGGGTCTTAGCACGAGCAAGTACCCCTACAAGGACGCGATAGTCGAAGTTGATCTGCATGTAGGTGCCTTACGCGCCGCCCTTGAGGAGGCCGGTGTGCTTGAGAATACGCTGATCTTCTTCACCTCGGACAACGGGCCTCAGATGGACGCCTGGCCGGACGCTGGGTACACCCCGTTTAGAGGTGCCAAGGGCACGACGTTCGAGGGTGGTGTGCGAGTTCCTGGCATCGCTTATTGGAAAGGTATGATCGCACCAGGCCGGGTTAGTGACGACCTTTTCGACCTGCTTGATCTGTTTGGAACCGCCCTTACACTTGCCGGTGTTTCGGATGACACTTTGCCTGATGATCGGTATTACGATTTCATCGATCAGACTTCCTTCCTGCTGCACGACGAGGGCCGGTCCCAACGCGAAGCGGTTTATTTCTGGTGGGGCGCAGAGCTGATGGCCTGCCGCATGCGGCAGTTCAAAGCTCATATTAAAGTCGTCATACCGCAAGCGACCCATAAGTACATTGACCTCGCGACTGTCACTGATGTCGGACTCTCCCCCTGGTTCTTCGACCTCTATCTCGATCCTAAAGAGGAGATGGCCGTCGGCCATCGACTGAGCCCCTGGCTTGCAAGTGTCGGCAGCAAACTGAAGGCGCACGGCGCCACCTTCGTCAAGTACCCGCCGAAGAACATCGGCTTGTAGTCCTGGGCTTCCTGAGCGAGGCTTGCATCCAAACGAGCCATCGAGATCGGTCCGCCTAGGTGGGGTGGGCAAGCAGTGTAAATGGACTGCTTGCCACAAGCGTCGAACCTGCCTTCCGTAGGAAGCCGCGGAGCCTCTCGGCTTGGCTGGAGGCTCTGCGTATTTTTAGAAGTGATGGCCGAGGCTCTTTCGAGCCCGGCGAACAGGTCGATTGGATTGTGAGCGCCCTCCCAAGATCTCCGCAACCGTCTTGAGCCCCGAGGCAAATTTAGGCAGTGAGGCGGGTCAAAATGGTGCAATTTGCCCTGAGATGCTTAGGCGTAGAACTCGCCGGAAGCCCTCCTGACCGTCCTGAAAGATCCAATATTACTGACAGGCTGCACAGGGTACTTTGGTGGCCGGCCCCGCCGCGTACTCGAGGAAAGGGGGCACTCGCTGCGCTGCCTTGCCCGTCAACCACAGCGGCTGGATTGCTTCGTGTCCGCCACGACGACGGTCGTTGAGGGGGACGTTCTGAAGCCAGAGAGTCTAGAGCGGGTATTTGAGGGATTCGATACGGCCTTCTATCTCATCCACTCGGTGGGTGCCGACGAAGATTTCGAGCACCACGATCGCGAAGGTGCCAAGAACTTAGCCCGAGCAGCGCGCAGGGCGGGCGTCAAGCACATCATCTACCTTGGGGGCCTAGCTCACGGTGATGGCCTCTCGCCCCATCTACGCAGCCGCCATGAGGTTTCAGTGGACGCTCTTAAGTCGTGGACTCCTATGACTGTCCTGGGCTACCGGTTTCTTATGCAGTCACAGCATGAGCCGGATAGGGTGGGGAGCATGCAAGATGGGTTAGCATTAGACACCAACGCCCAATCCTCGCCACTGGGCTTATCCGCTCGCTAACCTCTAACCCACGAAAAAACGCCGTCTGTGACCAGCGGCGCTTTCATCGTTTGATTGCTTAGAGAGGATGGCTCCCTGAAGATATTCAGCCAACGAACTTGTTCGACTTTAAAGCTGGAAGCCACAGGCAGCCAGCTTTATGCAGTTGATGAAAACGCTACCCAGCATGTTGGGTAGCGTTTCTAGATGGAGCTCGATGGAAGTCTCGTAGGCCTCCAACAATTTCTACAACCAGTAGAGCCACTTGCGGCCCCCTGGATTGTGTCGGTAGCTGATGAAGACCTCAAACTGGTGCTGGTCCGGTTCTTTCAAACTAACCGATCGGGGTGAGCTAGTTGAAG
>JBLHWM010000025.1:0-17236 GCA_047629095.1 Planctomycetota bacterium
AGGTCAATGGCTTCTACCCGGACGATAGCCCGCTGCTTGGAGTGACCGCGTTGAGCCTAGGAAGGCACCTCGCTAGACACGGTGATCCCGAGGGAGGGGAGCCCTATCTGCGCGAGGCCCTGGCTCGTTTCAAGGCGGGCTCGAAGCCGTCGGGATTCATGCAGTTCGCGGCTTACGACTCACTGTTCCAGATCGTGCGCAGCCGAACGGACACGGCAAGCGTGATAGAGACGGACGACCTGTTGCGAGAGCTCATCCTAATCGGGAGCAATTTCCTTGGAGCCGTAGAGCTCGCGACCAATCAAAAGTACTACGCGAGTCGCATGTTCGAACGTGAAAGGTACGGCGACGCGATTCAGGCCATGATGGATGCGCACCAGTCCCTCGTCGTTGGCGAGCGCTCCCTGGCCGAGCGTGAGAACCTGCGGGACAATCTAGCGAAGGTCGCCTTCGAAGTTGCCCTCCTGCCAGGCTTGCAGCAAGAGGTCTTGGACTTGGCGCTGGAAGCCGCCGAGATCGCTCTCTCTGGAGAGCCCAATCATCCCGCCATGCAGGTCGCTGTTGGTGCGAGCCACTATCGACTGGGGAATTACGCCCTTGCCGCAAAACTCCTAGACGCGGCGCGGCCACTCGAGGACGTCCGCGGTGGGCTGTCCATGCTTCTCTCGCCAAGTGACCACGCCTTTCGGGCGATGGCCCACGCCCAATTGGGCAATGACGAGCTCGCTAAAAGCGAATTCAAGGCACTGCGGGTGGCCCATTCGACCCAAGACGCTGGTAGCGAAGCTGCCGATCTCCTGCTAGAAGCAGAAGCTCTCATCCATCCCACGTCATCCTCGAGCGAGGATGACTGAATCTCTGCTATTCACTCCATCAATCTCCCATGTGCATCTATCGGAATCTTATCCCCCTCGTCGCGAGCCTAGCGATCGCCATACCAACCCTAGCGGTTGGTAACCCGGCACCCGTAGCGCCCCTTGCCGCACAGGATGCCACGACGGTGACGGAGGCCTTCCCGGCCTCGACGGCGCTGGCGGAGAGTGTCTCGCCGGACTCCTTGCAGAGGCTCAGCGAGCTTGTCCAAGGCTTCGTTGACGACGAGGAGATCGTGGGTGGGGAGCTGCTCGTGATCAAGAACGGGCGGACGATCTTGCATGAGGGTTATGGATGGAATGACAAGGAGCTCGGGGTTGCGATGGGGACGGGCAATGTCTTCTGCGTGCGCTCGATGACCAAGCCGCTGATCGGTACCTCGATTTTGATGTTAGTCGATGACCGAAAACTCAAACTGAAGGACCCCGTTTCTAAGTACCTGCCGAACTGGGACGAGGGCTGGAAGGGTGAAATCACGATTGAGCACTTGCTGACGCACACCAGCGGGCTCTCCATGTCGAAGATCATGGCTATGGATTTGACTTCCTTGAGTGGGATTCAAGCCGTGGCCGCATTGGGTTCGGGGAGTGTGCTTGAGTTCGAACCTGGAACAAGCTTCAACTACAGCGACCAAGGCACGGACACTCTTACCGCGGTGATCGAGGTGGTGAGTGAGATGCCAGCAGAGGACTTCGTACGCACTCGTGTGCTCGATCCCCTCGGCATGCAAGACAGCGCGTGCGTCATGACCGAAGGCCATGCCCTACGCGAGCGCGGCTGCCACAAGTACAACGGCTATCGGGGCAACTGGACGAGCTTTTGGGATCCGAGTGCGCCGCCCCTGTTTTCCTTCTTCCTTGGCTCCCAGGGTCTCTATTCGACGCTTGAGGACTACGGCCGCTTCATGGAGTTCTGGGTGGAGAAGGGGCGCTCACGGAGCGAACGCCTGCTCGCGCCTCGCTATGTGCGCAAGGCGCTAGCTCCGAGTGAGATCCTGTTCCCCGGCTCTACAGGCATCGCCAATCTCGAGGCGACGTATGGCTTTCTTATGCAGCTCTGGACCGGCGAAGTTGATGGCGGCGATGAGGGTGAGCGCGAGGTCGTTGCTTTCGGTCACTCCGGGTCTGATGGCACCCACGCCTGGGCTTTCCCTGACCAGGACGCGATCGTGCTGTACTTCACTCAGTCCCGTGGTACGACCACAGGCCTGCGCGTCGAGGAAGCCCTCGGCGAGTTGTTCTTAGGCGTCGCGTTTGACCCGAATCAGGCAGCACCTCCGCTCGAGCAATACTTGGGCTACTACGCCGAGGACGAGCGAAGTCGCTACCAAGCTGTGATCATGGATGGCGATAGCCTTGCCCTGGAGACGCCGGGGCGGCGGATTCGGCAGCTGATCTACGCAGGGGAAGACAACTGGAAGTACCGTGCGAAGCCAAGTGTCGTTCTGGTGTTTGACCGCAACGAAGAGGGTGATGTGAGTGGCTTTCATATCGATGACCACTACGAGTATCGCTTCGAAGCTGCAAGTGACCTTCCAAGTGCCGCTGAAGTGAGCGAACGCGTTACCAAGACACACCGACTCGATCTCTTGGAGTCGATTGGACCTATCCGCATGGAGAGCACCCTTCGTATCGAAAAGCTCGATATTGACGGGGATGTCACCACCCTGATCCGCTGGCCAAATCAGTTCCGTATCGACTCTACTGCCCGCGATCAAATCGAGCAGGTTGCCTACGACGGAGACAAGGTCTGGTACTCCTCTACGGCCCAGGAGCTCATGGAAATGGAAGGCGAGCGTGCCCAGCAAATGCGCGAGGAGAACACCTTTGCCGTGTTTGGTGACTGGCTTGCGTGGTGCCCGGAGCTCCAAGTGATTCAACACATTGAAGAGGGAACGCAGGACATCATGATCCTGCGCGCAGGGGACACCTCGGCGCCGGCAACAACGCTCTATGTGGACTGGAGCACCGGGCAAGTCCGCCGTATGGACCGGGTCACGGTCATCGAGGGTATGGGGAGGATAGGCCAAGCCACACAGTTCAGCGACTTCCGCGACGTCTC
The DNA here is from genome assembly GCA_047629095.1 of Planctomycetota bacterium. Taxonomy (GTDB): domain Bacteria; phylum Planctomycetota; class UBA1135; order UBA1135; genus CALBMX01. The sequence goes on from JBLHWM010000025.1 coordinate 2,935, forward strand.
CGGAGTACTGCTCCCTTTCGAGTCTTCTACCGAGATAGCGAATGCAATGATCGGTTCGATCGTAACGAAGATCGTCAGCTTCGAACTGGGTGTCGATGTGCCCGAGGGAGCCTTCGACCTTACGGACTAACGCTGCTGGCGATTGGCTTGCGGAGCACGGGAGCTCTGCGCGGTGGTGCAGCTTTGTGCTAGGCCGCAGGCTCCGGGGGAGCACCTCTATTTGATCTGTTGTCTCGAGTAGGTGTGGCTACAGAGAGGTACTTGAAGTCAGCCTGGCTGGTGGATGCGGACGACGCAGGCCTGGAGTGCGGGGGAGCGGATTAGTCCATCGACTTGCGATAGAAGTCCTGAAAGGCGCGGACACCGTGTTCGCTCACGGCGTGTCGGTCCTCATTCTCCACGAGGATGCCACCGCGGTAGCCCTTGGACTGAAGTCCGTGGTGCACCGAGTGGCAGATGCTCTTGTCTTCGGGCCACAAAACGTTCCAGCGATAGTCGAGGCGCCGCTTGTCAATTGAGTCCCCGGGTTGCAACAGCATCATGCTTGAGGTCCCGGTCACTCCGGTGTCTTTGGGGTAGAAGCGGAAGGTGGTCATGGCCGCCTCTCCGGGATAGATGATCAGCTCGGTGTTTGGCCAGAGGTGCCAGTAGATGGCCTTCTGGGAGGGCTCGTCTGGGGCGACGGGATAGGCGTCGTTCTTGGCCTTGCCAAGCTCGCCGTAGCTGCGCAGCCATCCGTCGTGAACGCTGCACTCGTAGCTATCCATGTCGATCATGTCGCAGAACGCCTTGTGGGAAGGACCGCAGTGATAGCACTCCAGGCAGTTCTCCGCGAGCACCTTCCAGTTGGCCGCCAAGTCGGGGCCCTCGGTGTCGAACTCGTCCGAGACTTCGACGGCATCCCAGTGGGGGACGTGATTTTGGATGTCTTCGAACATGGCACCAGCGGTGTCCATAAGGGACTTGGCAGCCGGGTCCAAATTCACAAAGACAAAGCCAAGGCCCACTTCCACGCGGATTGACTCTAAGCCGAAATCCGACTCTTGGAAGCCCGGCTTTCCGCTGCAATGGCGGGCGGACTTCAGGCTGCCGTCACAGCTATAAGCCCAGGCGTGGTACCCGCAGACGATCGTAGACTTGGTGTTCCCTGCGCCAGTCAACAGTCCGTGGGCGCGGTGCTGACAGACGTTGTAGAAAGCCCGGAGCTGACCGTCCTTGCTGCGAATCACAAAGACGCTCTGGTCCGCGATCTCAAGGCAAACGTAGTCCCCGGAGTCCCGCAGTTGGCTCAAGTGTGCCGCAAGCTGCCAGGTCCGGTAGAAGATGCGCTCTTTCTCGCGCTCCAAGGTTAGCGGGTCGGAATAGGACTCCTTGGGTAGTAGGTCGGGTTTCATTGCGTCTAAGGATAGCATTTGCTTCGGCGGGTGAGGCAAATGCAAGGGGATGCGGCGACGTACTAGGCAATCGATGTGAGTCGTTGCGCCCATGTCTTAGGAGAACCAGATTTGCGTCTGTATGGGAGGTCAAGTCATGGCCTGAATCGATAGGCGGGGCCCAACACTCCTGCTAGCGCTACCGATGCAAGAGAGGGTCAAGTCGTTCGGACTGCCCGAGCCTAGGACGTAGCGCTTGGGACCGGCCAAGACAAGCAGTAGGATGCCTGCTGTGCAACGCAAGAACTTCGGCCAGAACCAGATCCTTCAGCCATCAGCCGCTTATACACCGGTCGACGAGGCCGAAGTACTGCGTATTCTCGACCGGCACAGTGGCCAACAGATAAGAGCCGTCGGAAGGTTGCACAGCTGGAGTGAGGCTGTTCTTGTGGCGGGTGTGCTCCTGGATCTGCGGCGGCTGCAAGCGGTCGAGCTCGAATCCGAAGACGAACAACTCGTGGCGACGGTCGGCGCGGGCTGCCAGATCAGTCGCCTCCTTGATGAGTTGGATCGCGAGGGTGCGACTTTACCGTCTCTAGGCCTGATCACGGTACAGACGATCGCCGGTGCGATCTCGACGGGTACCCACGGTTCGGGGCGCCACAGTCTGTCGCACTACGTGGTGGGGGTCCGCCTGGCCCGCTATGATGCGGCCAGTGGTCAAGCGATTATCGAGGAGCTAAGTGAAGGGGCTCCCCTGGAAGCGGCGCGCTGTTCGTTGGGCTCCCTCGGGATCATCCTGTCCGTGAAAATCCGCTGTCGGGAGCAGTACATGGTCGAGGAGCATTTTAGGGAGTACCCGCTGCTCTCCGATGTCCTTCAGGCCCAGGACACCTTCCCTCTACAGCAGTTCTATCTCATCCCGTGGCGCTGGTCCTACCTCGTGCAACATCGACAGGAGACGAAGCAATCGCGCTCCTGGCACGCGAGCTTCTACAGGGCCTACTGGCTAGTCGTGATGGACTACGGTCTGCACCTCTTGATTCTCTCACTGGTGCGCCTTGCTGGAATCCGAAGCTTGGCCCGACTCACCTTTAAGCATGCCTTGTCGGCCTTCGTGATTCGCAACTGGCGAGTTGTAGATCGCTCCTCGTCCATGCTGGTGATGAGGCACGAGGCGTTTCGCCACATCGAGATCGAGTTGTTCGTGCGCAGGAGTCACCTCGATGGGGCGCTCAAGTATGCCCAAGAAGTTCTGCTGGTTGCGGGTGGGCGGGAGACGGCTCTGTGCAAGGAGATGCAGGCCCGGATTGTTGCGCTCGGTAGGCAGGAAGACCTGGCAGAACTCCACAACGAGTACTCTCATCACTACCCGATCTGCGTGAGGCGAGTTCTCCCCGACGACACCCTGATCTCCATGGCGAGTGGTGGTGGGGAGGATTGGTACGCCCTGAGTTTCATCAGCTACGCAAGGCCCAGCAAGCGAGCTGGCTTCCTCAAGTTCGCGGATTTCATGGCGGTGAGCATGTCGCACATGTTTGACGCCCGGCCCCACTGGGGCAAGGTCTGCCCTCTCGATCCGAACGAGTTGAGCTCCCTCTACCCCCGCTTCGACGAGTTCCGCACCATGGCCAGCACGCTTGACCCGGACGGCGTCTTTCTGAACAGTTGGACGGCAATGCTATTTGATCCCGATGACCCTGTGCTCGGCCCCAGGGGCACTTGATAGTCATTGAAAAAGCTACACATTAAGCGGGGTCGGGAAATTCCCCCTGTGCCACCAGATGTAGAGCTGCAGTTCACTCGTCCCCGATTCGCTGAATCGCGATTGTGGGAAGTCGGAGCAAGTAATTTCAGAAATAAGGCGACTCGAGAAAATCAGACTAAACGCCTCGGTCACAAATGGTTGGCGAGAAAATCTAGAACGAATGCATATTGACTGGCCCTTGATGTAACCTACAAACATTATAGGCTCCCGGATTTTCAAGCATGCCAAACGGGCGTGCGTCGAAAGGACTTTACCATGTACGGACTGATTCATTGCTCGGTACGAGATCTAGTAGCTGCCAAATATGGTGATGTTGCCATGCAAAGAGTGCTTGTAAACGCCGGGGTCACGGAAGAGCACTTCGTGACAATGCAGGGCTACGACGACGAAATTAGCCTTAACCTGATTGGAGCTGCTTGCGAGACTCTTGATCTCGATCCGGCAGGTTTCTTGGTCGATTTCGGCAAGTATTGGGTTCTTGAAACTGCGGTCAAGCACTATGGCGGAGTGATGATCTTTGCCGGGCGTACCCTAAAGACATTCCTCGGCAACCTTGACGCGATGCACGAGCAGGTGGCCGCGACGTTTACGAACCTCAGGCAGCCGTCCTTTCAGGTCGAGTCTGCAGACGATTCGAGCATAACGCTGATCTATAAAAGTGAGAGGGACGGATTGACCGAGTTTGTTCGCGGACTGCTTCTTGGTCTGGGCGAGCACTTTCAGCAGGAGGTCGAGATCTCCATCGAGGCACGGAAATCGGAAGGTGCACCCCACGACATCTTCCGAATTGATCTCGTATGATTAGTCGTGAAGCGGCCGCTGACCTCTTTCCCTTCTCCATTGAGGTCGGACTCGATGGAGTGCTCTTAGGTTGCGGGCGTACTCTCAGCGATCGGCTTCAGGGGAATGGGATCGGTCTGCAAGCATCGGTATCCTTTCGAATCCTCCGTCCCACTATGGAGTTGACCGGCGAGAGTATCTCTGGGTCTCTACGCCACTCGGTTTTTATCCAGTGCATACAAAACAGCGATTTCGTGCTAATGGGAGCTTTCTACCGACTGGAGGACAGCTTTATCTATCTGGGTTCTCCGCGGCTTGGTTCCATTGAAGAGATTGCGATATCCGGTCTCGAGATCTCTGACTTTGCTCCTCACGACGTGGTGCTGACATACATGTTCATGCTCCAACAAGTGAATGTGACGTCGAAGCAGAACGAGCTAGCCCTAGATCTCAAGCGTAAGAGTGCGGCCGAACTCAAGCAGTATGTAGATCTCTCCCAAGAGCTGATTATTCGTATCGCCGGAGAGGGCGAAATCCTATTCGTGAACCCGGCGGCCGCCGACCTGCTCTCCGTCACGCTCAAGCAAACGCGGATTCAAGATCTGGTTGGTGAGAGCTCACGCACAGTCCTTGAGGATGCAATGCTAAACACTTGCGGCATTGGGACGCGAGCGGACCTAGAGCTCGTACTGGTTTCGCGAGACGGGAAAAACATCAGGGTTGAGGGGCAGGTGATTCGAGTCGGCAAAAAGGATGCTACTCGATTGATCCTGTTCACCGACATTACGGAACGCAAGGCGGCTCAGCTCGAACTCTCGAAGTCAATTGATCGACTACGCCAGGGTCAGAAAATTGAGGCGATTGGTCGGTTCGCCGGCGGAATCGCACACGACTTCAACAACTACCTGGCAGTGGTCATGGGGGCAGCATCTCTACTTGAGCAGTCAGAGACCCTCTCGACTGGAGAAATGCAGGACGTGAAACGAATCATGGTCAGCTCCGAGAAGGGTGCCGCGATGGCACGCCGACTCTTGATGTTGAGCCGACGAAGCCCTGTCAGAAAGCAACAGTCTGAGCTGGTCTCGTGCGCAAATGATTTTGCCGACATTCTCAAGAGCGTTGTCGGCCCAAACATAAGGGTCGAACTCAAGGTCGAGTGTTCCACCGTCACGGTCGGGCTCGAGTCGGGGCAGTTCGAGCAGGTTCTAGTGAACCTGCTGTCAAACGCTCGGGATGCGATGCCCAATGGCGGGATGGTCTTGATTCGGCTCGCCGTGAATCATGATACAAATGAAGCACTCATTGATGTCTTGGATGAAGGTACAGGGATTGAAGAGGGGATTCGCGCGACTGTCTACGAGCCGTTTTTCACGACCAAGGAACCCGAATCTGGCACAGGCCTCGGCTTGAGCGTAGTCCATGGGATCATCAAAGAAGCCGGTGGGGAGGTCAGCTTTCGCAGTCGGAAAACCTTGGGGACCGCTTTTCATATCAGGATACCGATTATCCACCCGGAAGCGGTAGATCTTGAAACTCCAGTTGCGGCGGAGTTGGATGCAAAGCAATCGCTGGCGATCCTTGATGTGCCGATCTTACCGACCGGTCGCTTTGCAGTCGTTGTCGAAGATGTCGAGCCCCTGATGCTACTGGTGGAGCGCTTTATGACCCAACTCGGCTTCGAGGTCGTGGTGTTTCCATCTTATCACGCCTGTATGGACTACTTCAGCAGCGAGAGACGCGTCCCAGAGGTGTTCATCAGCGACGTCTGTCTTGGTGATGGCGATGGACTCGAGCTAGCCACGGCATTGTCGGATCGAGGACTCTTGGACAAAGTCCTGATCATGACCGGCTATGCAGATCTCTCTACGATTGATGAACTCCTGGTGGAGCGCGGCTGGAAGTTGCTGATGAAGCCGTTCGCGATAAAGGACCTAAGAAGAGTGGTCACGCAACTTGTCCATTAGGACTTGTCGCCGGTAGGACTAGCTGGCCGCGCCACGCTTGCGCATACCAAGGGACCCTTGGCTACCGGTGTCCCAGGTGAACGCTCCAAGGACTATGGAGCAGAGTCTTGGGCCCGTCGCTTCGAAACGGTACATGTGGTTGCAACTGTACGGCCCGTTGCGGCCAAGTCGGTTTTGGGGAATCGAGCCCTTCAACGGCGTTGGTGCACAAAGAACCTCTTTCCCTGAGTCTTTGACTACGCTGGCTCACGGATTGAGCGCATTTATGCCGAAGCCTGGGCCATGAAATTATGCATCTATCCCCAGTACAAAACAGAGTATCGCCTCACCAAGTGTGCCGCCGGGCTACATCTTCGCTAGGAAGACAAGCAACTTACGTACGACGATGAGCCCAAGTGGCGTGGGCTCCGCAGGCAGTCGCAGCTTGCCAGTCGCGCCATAGAGCATAGGGGACTCCACTTGATCTAGCTCGACCTCTATCACAAACTGTGTACGCCCAACCTCCCCTGTTGCCGGATTGAGTGCTAGTGTAGCGAGGTCTAGGTGCTCCAGGAAATCCTCGCCAAGTGTACGTGAACCTGTGGGGGTCACGCTCTTGACCGTAGCTGGGATGCGCAGCTCTGGCGAAGCCAAGGGCTGGAACCAGGCCCGATCTCCTGGCGCCGGTAGAGAGCCCGCGAGGTCGGCCGCATCGAAGAGGGCCAGGGCATTTCGGCCTGTGTCTTGTGGTGCTCTTCGGGAGAGCGTAGCGATTGCTTCACCTCCCTCAATCCAACGGCCCTGCTCATCAAGTAGGAGGCTTTTGATCACGGTCGCAGTTCCATCCCAGGTAATTGGTACGCGAACGTCGAGGCTGTCCTTTCGTCCAGCCCAATAGTCCTCCTCACTCTGCGCCTGTTGGAAGCGCTCCGCTTGCATGGCCGCCATGAGCGGATCTACGGGAGCCTGGGCGTGGGCCCGTATGGCGGCGTACTTTCGTCTAGCGATGGCGCCGGAGAGCTCCTGGCCAATGCCTGGGTCATCGAGTTTGGCAATACTTGCACCACCCTTGACTGAGGCGCCCGGGCTAACCGCCATCTCCACAAGGAAGCCCGGACTCATGGCTCGAACAACGATGTCATCTTGCGCGGCGATTAGACTCGGGGCACCGATTGTGCTGGGAAGTGGGACGGCAAAGAGCGCAATGGGGAGGACAGCAAAGAAGATCAACAGAACGCTCACGGCGCGTAGCCTAACTTCAGCAGTCTCTGCTCCAGCGGCGAGGTAGGGGACTGACTTCTTTACGATCCCCCAGAGGGTGTTCAATAGATAGACGGCCCCTAGCAGCGTTCCAACGACCAAGAACTTGGAGGCTATCGCAGCGGAGATACTCAATACAATTGTGAGCTTGTATAGCGCAGATGCGACTCCGAAGACAACGAAGAAGGCTTTCATCAGAGGGCCCTCACTAATTGCGGGGGCACGGACACCGACTAGAATCCGCTTGAGGATTCCAAGGGTATAGGCCGAAGAGCGTGCGCGTAGGTTGGGCATCTCCATCGCGTCTGTGAGGGCATAGTAACCGTCGTATCGCATCAGTGGGTTGATGTTCATCATCACCGTAGTGATGCTGGCGAGCATCACGATGTTATGCAAGACCGAGCGCATCACACCAGGCGGCGTGACGACCCACAAAACCATGGCGATGGCAGCCAAGCCGACCTCGATGTACATTCCGGCCAAGCAGACCAAGATACGCTTGTACTTCTTATTGAAGCCCCATGAGCTGGAGGCATCCATGTAGGCGAGTGGGGCGCCAGCGATCATCATAATCCCCATCTCGGGAACCCGACCGCCATAGAGCTTGCACAGATAGGCGTGTCCAAATTCGTGCACGACCTTCAATCCAATCAGAGTGCCCCAAAGCAGGGGTAGATTGGGTCCACTAAAGATGTTCATGGCAGGTTCCATGAACTCGGAGCCGTTGCGGTAGCCCATGAAGATGGCCGTGCCCACTAGAATTAGCCAGAGCCCGAAAGCGAAGCGACTGAAAAATGGCCGTGCATAGCGGATAGTCGCATTCAGGAATCGGTCTGGATTAAAGAGCGGAATCTGGGCAGAGAAAATCCACATCAGCCTCTGCTTACGCTTGGCAGCAACCCGGGCTAGGTGGCGTTCGTAGATTCCTTCCTCGTCCTGGATCGGCAGCTTAAGGAACCCCAGCTTGTGCAGTTGCATCACAAAGCGATAGAAGCTCTCGGTGTTGTGCTCCAGCAGATGCCCTCTTCGAATGAGCGCTTCACAGTGCTCACCAAGGCTTGCTTCCGAGGTGATCGCCATAAACAGGCGGTACTCTTGAGCGCCCAGACGGTGGGTCTGGAAGGTCATTGGGTCGGCAATGACATAGGCCACCTCGTCACGGAAGATGTGGCGCGTGACTTCAAGATCTCGGCGCGTATCGACTATCGACGATGCAAGACGAGCTGCCAGTGGGGGAGTCTCAGCTTCGTCTATAGCCACGATCTCATCCTCATGCTGTCCAGGAGTCCATGGAACCAAACCCACAGTGGCCGCCTAGGCTCGATGTCGATACTGCCAACCCCCTCCATTCCGGACCGAGTCCACTCGGCCCTGGCCGACTCTTCTAGTTCCGCTTCCACCAAGAATGCATTAGTGTCATTGTGACTCTTCGCAGCGGGCGCGATGCGGGTCACCGTGAAGGGGAAGTCAATCTCGGGCCGCGCGTAGGCCGAGAAGCTGCCGACTTGGGATGTTTCGACCACGCCAATGTCGGCCTCGTCGATCCATAGCTCGAGCTTAAAGCTGTCGCTCTCCGAGATTCGGAAGAGGGGCTCGCCCTTGGTAAAGTTTGCACCGATCCGCTCCCGGTGATCGCCCTCCACCAAGATGCCATCAAAGGGAGCCCGGATCGTAGCTAGGTCAATTTGGTAAGTGGCCAGGGAGATGCTCGCTGCGAGCTCTTCCGAATGGGCGCGCCTAAGGGCGACCTCTACAGGATCGCCAGCGGCAATGGCTTGGTTCTCCTCAATCGTGACAATAGCGAGCTCGGAGTTGAGCCGAAGAACCTCTAGTTCAAGAGAAAGCGTGTCGAAGACTGCCAGAACATCACCTTTAGCGACGTTCATACCTGGGACAACTTCCGCGCTCTTGAGGGTGGCCTCCACGGGGACTCCAACGACCCGAACCATTTGAGCCCGGAGCTGGGTATTGGCAGTGACTCGGTACGGTAGGGTCCCGAACCAGGACCAGATAGCAAAGCCGAGTATGGCACACATGACCATGTTCTGACCAATCCTGTTGCGGGAGAGGAAAGCCGCAGGCGCACGCAGCAGGCTACTGGTGAGGTGCGAGGCCAGGCTTCGGTTCGCCCGGTCGACCACCGCAAGTGCACCTCCAAAGGGCGCAATCATCTTAGTGATGCTCTCGATCTCGTCACTCGAGAGTGCCGCTCCCGGGTTGCGCCGGATAGAGATGATGGCCGCGATCGAATCGCCATGGAGTAGGGGGATGGAGACCACGGGCACAAGCCGGGCCGCCTCGTGCCATTTTTGATGCAGCCTTGCGGAAGGCGGCTGCTGTTCGGCCTCGGAGTGACTCGGCTCGGCCCACTCCTCTGCTTGGCATGCGATGGGCTCCCCGAAGTCAAGGCACTCGGACATGGCTTGCTCGATGTGCTCGATACCCTCGCTCTTCTTTTCGATGTGATCTAGGCCAGACACAGCGAGGAGCTTCACGCTCTTCCCATGAACACGCCCAAGGGAGACTTGGTCGAAGCCCTCCTTGCCGGCTAGCCGGTTTGTGATTGTGATCGCAAGCTGCGCACTGGTCTCGAAGTCAGAGGCTCTGCGAAGAGTCTGGGCCGCAAGCTCAGCACGAAGATCCGCTCTAGGATTAGGCGTGACTGCTCGGTTGGACTCTTGGCCTTTGGCTTGCGAGAGACCTGCTGCGGTTATGGACAAGACGGTCGCGAGACTCTCAAGCCTATCGCCAAGTCGTTGTGCTGCGGCTTCGGTTTCACAGGGGAGAATCAATGCGATAGCCCCTCCGCAACTTGTGAGTGGAGTAGCGAAGAGAGCAATCCCCACTTGGGTCTGTTGGCCCGTATAGAGTGATGAAGTGTTAGTCGCTGTGTGACCGAGAGAGATGCACTCCTCCACCAAGTCAGTCAACGGTTCGCGCCAGAAGTTAGGATCTGCAGAGCCGCCATCGTGATCGATCTTGATGAGCGACGCACCCAGTTGGACCTCAAGGACCGCAAAGGGGCTATTCATGGACCTTGCCATTGCACCTAGGCAAGTTCGGAAGAACTCCTTTGGGCATGTCGCCGTAGCACCAGCCTCGATAATTGTCGAGATGGCGTCGATACTCGTTGTTGTATTCCGTGTCGTTTCCATAGCTGTCGATTTCACCCTGGGGCCTAGGTGAAGAGCTCGTCGGAGCCGTGCATGCGTGGTTTGATCACGACAGGGGAAAAGAAGCGGAAGCCGGTCTCAAAAGAGCCCTCCCTAAGCATACGGCAGCGCATGGCGTGGGCGAAAACAACCGGCACGTCGATGGCCTTAGCGTCGAACTGCAATTGGAATATGTCTCCGGGAAGGATGGCGCTCGGGAAGATTGCGCTACAGCCACCTTCGGAGATGTCGTTTGTTTTCCCGCTGAGCGGCAGCTCTCCCCGGGCACTTGCATTGCCCGGGCGGAGCTCGACACCAACATGCGAGCTAATCCGTTTGTGGGCGCGTACCTGGCGGATCTGCTCGATGCTCTGGCGTTCGAGCTCTGCGATCAAGCGGGCTTCGGATCCCTTGTTTTCGGAAGTTGGATTAGCGGAGAGGGAATTGTCGTCGGAGTCAAACATGGCTTGGATCTGTGTTGTGTCTTGCTAGTTGTTGTTGTCTTGCCCGGATTGGCCCTTGAGACTCTTCTTGCGGAACTCTGAAAGCCCTAGCATCCCGAGCAAGCGGGTCATGAAGCCTGTCTCGTCGCTGTCCTGATTGTGGGCTTCACTGACCTTCTGATCCTCTGCAAACTCCTGGCTTCCCAACTGTGAATCACTTGGGACTTGGAGTTCGCTGGTGGTGTTGACCTCTTTGCGGAAGCTGGCGGGTAGGCCCGTTGCTGTGCCAAGATTCTGACCGCGGAGTACGGGCTCCTCTGCGCTAGCATCTTCGGCAATACTGTTACTGGGTGGGAAGTGCTCGGTACCTGAGCGGCGTGTCTGAGTTTCGCCTCCGGCTTCATCCGGTCTAGGATCACGGGGGGTAACTTCCGTGCTTCCGGGAGTCGCGGGGCCGCGCACTCTCGTCGTCCCCCCCAAGGGGTCGTGGAAGACTTCGGTCCCCGATGGGCCATGTTCTTGGAGCGTATTGTTGGCCTCTTGCGCGGTCCCATTGTCTTGAGCAACCGTGGCTTCAGAGTAGCCTTGACTCGGCTCTCCCTTATCAGCCGGATCTGTTCCCTCGCTGTTGGCTTCCCTTGGCTTGAAGGTCTCGGTGAACCCTCGTCCTGAGCTCGCTTCGACCTCAAGGTCTATGGACTGCAACTGTTCGGGCGAAGCAAGGCTCTCGTGGGTGAAGTTCCGGCCCTGTTTACGCGTGTCGCTTAGATAGTCCTCGGCAGATTCCAAACTGGCCGTGTGTTGAGTAAACTCACTTGCCCTCTCCGCGTGATACTCCTGGTCGATTTTGAAGCCCTCGGCCTCAATGAAGTCGCGTTTTTCAATTGCTTGGTAACCCGGCTCAGAGGAGTTGTCCCCCGTAAGCTTCTCCAAGTTTTTTGTCGCGCCTGATGATCCGTTGCCCGTTTGGTTAGCAGAGACCGAGACCGTGACTGTGTCAGTCGACTGATTGACGCCATCTGTAACGATGACCTGGAAAGTCAGGATGGAGTAGTCTGAACCCTCGGGGATCGTAAACGTCAGGCTCTTACCCTCGGTTTCATCAAGTTCGACTGATGGGCCGCCCACTTGTACCCAGGTTGCGCTGAGTGGCGAGCCTTCGGGATCGATCCCCATGGAGTTGAGTTCGATCGTGTCACCGGGTGCCCCAAAGCGCGCCGGCCCTGCATCAACCGAGGGGGCATCGTTGTCGGCCTCGACCGTGACCACAACCGTATCACTTGAGCTACTTGACCCGTCGGAGACAATAAGCTCGAAGGTGAAGTCTGAGTTTACGTAGCCCTCAGGTGCTTGAAACGTCGGATTGGGCGTGTCGGCGTCTGTTAGCTCGACCGGGGGGCCCGAGATCTGCAGCCAACCGTAGGTCAACTCTTGCCCTTCGGGGTCAGTAGCACTGCCGTTTAGGGTAATCAGGTCACCCTCATCGGCCATTATCGGGGCACCGGCACTCGCACTTGGAGCATCGTTGTCACATTCAAGGTGGATTGCCACGGTGTCTGTACTCTGGTGCAGACCATCCGAGACCGTTAGAGCGAACACGATCTCCGTATTGACTAGGCCTTCGGGTGCGACAAAGATCGGATTGGCTGCACTTGGCTCAGTGAGTAAAACGGGGGGGCCAGACAGTTGGCTCCAGCTATACGTAAGGCCTTGTCCCTCTGGGTCTACTCCAGAGCCAAGCAGTGTAACCAGCGATCCTTCCTCGGCATTTTGGTCCGGTCCCGCATCACTAGCTGGGGCGTCGTTGTCCGCCCCAACGGTGATCGTTACGGTGTCGACGCTCAAGGACTCGCCATCGGAGACATGCAACTCAAAGACCGCGTTGGTGTTGACTAGCAAGTTGGGCGTCTGGAAGCTGGCCGTTGGTGAGCTGGCATTCTCGATAACGATGCTGGGCCCAGCGCTCTGTACCCACTGATAGGTGAGGCCACTGCCCTCGGGGTCGAACCCTGTCCCCACAAGTTGGACTTGACTGGACTCTTCCACAATTAAATCACTGCCGGCATTAGCACTGGGCGCGTCGTTGTTTGCGGATATGGAGACGGTGATCGAGTCAGTACTTATATTGACGCCGTCGGAGACACTCAATGCAAAGACGAGCTCTGTGTTGACAAGCCCCTCTGGCGCCTCGAAGTTCGGGTTGGCTGCCGTGGGATCCGTAAGTACAACCGCGGGCCCAGACACCTGAGTCCAAGCGAATGTCAAGTCCTGGTCCTCGGGGTCGAATCCCTGTCCTTGTAGGGTGATGATCTCGTTCTCTTCGACCTGAAAGTCTGCTCCAGCGATCGCTCGTGGGCCATCATTGTTTGCTTCGAAGGCGATTGAGACGGTATCGACGCTCTGATTTACCCCGTCACTAATCGTGATTTGGAAGACTGCGTTACTTGATTCGAGTCCCTCGGGGACTTCGAAACTTGGGGCTGGAGTGGTGGGGTCGTGGAGATCAACAGGTGTGCCGGAGAGTTGGACCCATTCGTAGCTCAGGTGTAAACCCTCGGGGTCAGTTCCTGTGCCCGTGAGTTGAACGACATCGCCTTCCGTCGCAACCTGGGGTGGCCCAGCATCGGCCGTGGGCGAGTCGTCGTTGGCATTGATTATGACTGCAACAGTTGAGGCTGATGTGGAGTGCCCATCCCCAACGACAAGTTCGAATTCAATGCGCGTGTTATCCATGCCTTCCGGTGCAACGAAGGTCGGTTGGGCTGACCCCACATCACTCAGCTCCACCGGAGGCCCCGAGATCTGAGCCCAATGGAAGTGCAGTTGGTCGCCTTCTGCATCAACTCCGCTACCCGAGAGCTGCACGAAGTCTCCCTCTTCGACACTCTGCATTGGACCTGCGTCTGCACGGGGAGAGTCGTTGTCTGCGTGCACCGTGAGTGTCACGGTGTCTGTACTCGTGGTCACTCCATCGGAAACCGACAGTGCGAAGACGAGTTCGCTATTGGCGTGCCCTTCTGGTGCTATAAAAGATGGAGACGCGCTAGATGCGCCCTCGAGGACAACTGGCTGCCCAGAGATTTGGAGCCACTCATAAGAGAGTTCACGGGAATCGGGGTCCGTGCCAATGCCCTGCAGGGTGACATTCTCACCCTCGTCTATATTCGAGTTTGCTCCAGCATCCGCAGCCGGTGCATCGTTACTTGCTTCAACGGTGATCGCAACCTGGTCCGTCACATCGTTGGTGCCATCGCTGACCGTTAGCTCGAATACGATGTCCGAGTTGACGAGCCCTTCAGGCGCATCAAACGTTGGTGCCGGGGCGTTCGCGTCGCTGAGTACCACGGGAATCCCGCTGATTTGAGCCCAGGTGTAGGTCAGGTCTTCGCTCTCGATGTCGCTGCCAGATCCGCTCAGGGTGACGAGGCTGTTCTCCTCGACGGCCTGGTCCTCACCAGCCGTGACATCAATCGGAGCGTCGTTGTCGGCCGCAATCAAGATGGCCACGGTGTCGAGCGTCTCATTTGTGCCGTCGCTAACACGCAGCTCAAAGGTGATCTCTGAGTCCTTGAGTCCTTCGGGC
>JBLHWM010000026.1:0-17073 GCA_047629095.1 Planctomycetota bacterium
AAGGGCAAGGTGTCGTTTCATGGAATGCGTCCCGTGTTGGGAAAGGAGGGGCAGTGTAGCTACTCGCCGCGCACGGTGTCGAGGCGAGCCTGCAGTCGCGCGACGACCGCGGGCTCTTCCCCGTAGAGGTTCGTCGCTTCTCCTGGATCCAGCCGTAGGTCATAGAGCTGCCCCGGAGGATCATCCTCTGTGGTCGGGACTCCCGTGAATCCGCCCGAGCCCTTGCCCTCGATCAGCTTCCAACGCCCCTCGCGCAGGGCGAAGACGCCATTGAGAGAGTGGTGCACGGCGTGATCGCGAACGGGCTCGTCGATGGCCAGGTCGCGCAGAACGGGCAGTGCGTCGTAGCTGTCCTCGCCCGCACCGGCCGCTGGGGTTTGGTTCGTGATACTCGCGAAGGTGGCGAACAGGTCCGTGAGCACGAGCAGGTCCGGCCTGGCGCTTCCCGCTGGAACTTGTCCGGGCCAGCGCACAAGGAAAGGCACCCGATGGCCGCCCTCGTGGATGTCCGCCTTCTGCCCGCGCCAGGTGTCGTTGGCCCGGTGACCGAACTCGTCGATGTCGTCCAAGGTCCAATGGGAACCATTGTCGCTGGTGAAGATAACTAGGGTGTTGTCCGCAAGATCGAGCTCGTCCAAGGTGTCGAGCAGCTGGCCAAGGGCGTCGTCGACTTGCGCCACGAAATCACCGTAGGTTCCTGCCTCGCTAGTGCCGCGAAACTTGGGCGTGGGTAGCCATGGCGTGTGGGGCGCGGTCAGCGGGACGTACAGGAAGAAGGGCGTCGGGTCTTCCATGGCGGCCTGTTCGCCCAGGAAGATCTGGGACTCGGAGAGGATTCGATCGAGTACCTCTTCATGGCGGAAACCCTCCGCGATCTCCCCCTCGCGCCAGAAGCCACCGCCGCCGCTACGGGCCATGCTGGAGCCCTCGATGTTCGTGGTTAGTGGTTGCACCGACCGGTCGCCTTCGATGAACAGGTAGGGCGGGATATCGAGCGAGGCGGGGATGCCAAAGAAGCGATCGAAGCCCAGGTCCAAAGGCCCGGGGTCTAGGCGCGCGTCGTAGTCCACGGGATCCTGATCGCCAAAGCCAAGGTGCCATTTGCCAATGCAAGCCGTTTCATAGCCGGCATCCCTAAGAAGCGAGGCGACGGTCTGCCGCTCTGGTTCGATGAGTGCAGGGGAGTTCCCCCAGAGCACCCCGGACTTCAGGCTCGAGCGCCACGCATAGCGGCCGGTCAACAACCCATAGCGCGTCGGTGTGCAGACGGCCGAGGGCGTGTGCATATCGGTGAGTCGCATGCCCTCGCGCGCCAGTCGATCCATGGCGGGCGTCGCAATCCCCGAAGCCGGGTTGTAGCAACGCGGATCCCCGATCCCAAGATCGTCGGCGAGTACGAGCACGATGTTGGGCGGAGAGTCAAGCGTCTGTTGGTTCGCGACATCGCCCGACTGCTCGCCCGTGTCGTTACAGCCAACCAGGAAGAGGAGAACTGGGATCCAATGCAGCTTGTGCTTCATGGCTTAGAGCGTACACCCTTCCCATGAAGAGCAAACTGCTCTTGCCTCCGTAGGGTCAGAATTCTTCACCTGATCAACACGGCACAGACCGAGCTTGGACGAGTGTTACGCACCGTCCGTGCGCCGCAAACCGAACGATCACATCGGCGCTCCGGGATTCGTTCGGAGAGGAGTTCACTCTTGCCCCAAGGTCCCGAGGGACGATGCTCCTTGGGATGCACATCGGTTGCGCCCTCGAAACCCAGGAACTGACGGATCTTCGAACCGACTTGAAGGAGCAGTAGGCACTAGGGCAGCCCCGGCGGCTTCGCACCGGACAATCGCGATCATGTCCGGATGGGAGCGGGATTTTGAACACGAGCCTTGGAACGAAAAAAACGGGAGCTACGATTTGCGGATGAAAAACATTACCGCACTACTCGTTCTCGCAGCACTAACTTCATCTTGCTCCGGGCTTCGCGAATCTGATGATTCATTCTCGGCTCACGCTGAGTCCTTCCGGATCATTGGCTTCGCCATTCCCGGTGAGGATGACGCCGCCGCCATGGCTCTCGTCCCCGAGGGCGCAACCGTCACCACCGTCCACAGCACCCCTGCGGATTGGACCTCGTTCTTCGGTGTCCTGAACAATATCCTCGGCTTCAGCATCACCACGGTCAGCGGGACGAAGTAAGTCTCAGCTGGAGAGAGGTGCGGTGGCGCTCGCCTGATCGTGCCGTCCCTAAATAGAACAAGGGCCGCCCTGCGAGATGCAGGGCGGCCCTTGTTCGTCGTACTGGGCTAGTTGCCTAGTGCATGTGTCCGCCGCCGCCGCCGGCGGGGGCCGGGTCGACGTCGTTGGGCAGCTCGCTGACGATAGCGTCGGTGGTGAGCAGGAGGCTCGCCACGGAAGCTGCGTTTTGCAGGGCCAAGCGCGTCACCTTAGCGGGGTCGATCACGCCAGCGGCGGTCAGGTCCTCGTAGACGTCGGTGGCAGCGTTGTAGCCGTAGCCAGCCTTCGACTTGGCGAGCACGTTCTGCACGACAACCGCACCGTCCTTGCCAGCGTTCTCGGCGATCTGACGCAGGGGCGCCTCGATGGCGCGCCAGACGATCATGGCACCGATCTGCTCGTCACCTTTTAGGTTCAGGGCTTCGATCGACTTGCGGGTGCGCAGGAGTGCGACGCCGCCGCCGGGCACAACGCCCTCTTCGACAGCAGCACGGGTAGCGTGGAGGGCATCCTCGACGCGCGCCTTGCGCTCCTTCATCTCGGACTCGGTAGCAGCACCAACGTTGATCTGCGCGACGCCGCCTGCGAGCTTCGCGAGACGCTCTTGGAGCTTCTCGGAGTCGTAGTCGGACTTGGAGATGGCGATCTCGGCGCGGATCTGAGCGATGCGGCCTTGGATGTTCACCTTCTCGCCAGCACCTTCGATGATCGTGGTGTTGTCCTTCGTGACGATGACCTTCTTGGCGCGTCCGAGGTCCTTCAGAGTGATGGACTCAAGGGTCGTGCCGGTCGCTTCGATGATCGGGTTCGCGCCGGTAAGGACGGCGATGTCTTCCATCATCGCGCCGCGGCGGTCGCCGAAGCCCGGTGCCTTGACGGCACAGACGGGGAAGCCACCACGCAGGCGGTTGACCACGAGGGTAGCGAGGGCCTCGCCCTCGATGTCCTCAGCGATGATAAGAAGAGGCTTGCCCGAGCGGGCGATCTCTTCAAGCACCGGGATCATGTCCTTGACGTTCGAGATCTTCTTCTCGTGCACCAAGACGTAGGCGTCCTCGAAGGTAGCCTCCATGGTCTTGAAGTCGGTGATGAAGTGGGGGCTAAGGTAGCCCTTGTCGAACTGCATGCCCTCGACCCATTCGACCTTGGTCTCTTGGGCGTTACCTTCTTCGACCGTGATGACGCCGTCTTGGCCAACGCGCTCCATTGCCTCGGCGAGCATTTCGCCGATGGTGATGTCGTTGTTGGCGGCGATGCTGCCGACCTGGGCGATGTCGTCCTTGGTCTTGATCGGCTTCGACATCTTGCCGAGCTTCGCGACGCATGCGTTAACCGCAGCGTCGATGCCACGCTTCAGGGCCACCGGGTTAGCACCGGCGGTCACGTTGCGAAGGCCCTCTTCGAAGATGGCCTCTGCAAGAACCGTTGCGGTGGTGGTGCCGTCGCCGGCGCCGTCGTTGGTCTTGGACGAGACTTCCTTCACGAGCTGAGCGCCCATGTTTTCGTAGGTGTTCTCGAGGTCGATCTCCTTGGCGACGGACACACCGTCTTTCGTGACGGTGGGGCTGCCGAAGGATTTCTGAATGATCACGTTGCGACCGCGGGGGCCGAGGGTGACCTTGACGGCACGGGCGAGTTGACGGACACCGCTGCGGATGTGCTCGCGCGCCTCTGCGTCGTAGCTGATTTGCTTAGCCATATTGGTTAGCTCCTTATTTGTATTTGTGGGGGTGGTCTTAGAGAGACCGAACTAGCCAATGACGCCGAGAATGTCGTTCTCAGTCATGATCAGGTATTCCTGACCTTCGAACTTAACCTCGGTGCCGGCGTAGCTGCTGAAGAGCACGCGGTCGCCTTTCTTGACGCTGAACTTAGCGTTCTCACCGTTGTCGAGGACGCGGCCTTCGCCGATCGCGACGACCTTACCTTCCTTCGGCTTTTCCTTAGCGGACTCGGGAAGCAGGATGCCACCGGCGGACTTCTCTTCGGCCAGGGTGCGCTGGACGAGGACACGATCGCCGAGGGGACGGATGGATGCTTTGGTCTTGGACTTGGTCTTGGTAGCCATGATGGAATCTATTCCTCTAGAGCGAGGGTTTGGGGATTGCTGTGGTCTTGAAGTGTGGAGAGACCGCCCTGGCGAGGTGCCGGGCCGGCCTTGGATTTAGTTGAGGTACGGCGAGTTGGCCAGGGCGCGCAGGATCTCCGCGCGCAACAGATCAGGCTCGACGGGCTTCTTTAGGGTCGCGAAGGCGCCGATCTCCATAGCCATCTGGGCCGTGGCGATGGACAGGTTGCCGGAATACACGATGCAGGGTAGGCCTGCGAACTGCTGATGCAGCAAGGGCAGGGCCTCGAGTCCACCGCAGGTCGGCATTTGCATGTCCAAGAGAGCCGCGTGGACCCGAATCGACTTCACGAGCTCGAGCGCTTCCAAGCCGTCACCGGCCTGGAGTACCTCGAGTCCGATCCCCTCAAGCAGGTCGGCAACGCCGCTGCGCATGGACAGATCATCGTCTGCCAACAGGATTCGTCGAATAATGGACATAGCGCTCACCCTTAGCAAAGCCTGTGCCGGACAAGAGGGAATGCCCCAACTTACTTAGCAGCATGGGCTTAGCCGCAGTCCCGATCCCCAGCCTCATCGTCGCGCTGCCAAATGGGCAGAGCCCGAACCCGCCTCGAAAGCAGCCTGTCACTCTGACAGTCACCGCGCCTCGCTATAAGGAAGAGGCTCCGCACCAGGGGGTAAACCCGAGCTCGGGCCGGCGCTCGGGACATAAAAAAGGGGCGGAGCCATCCTGGAGTTAGGCCCCGCCCCACATCTGGAATCTCCAATTTCGACCCTAGGGAGCTAAGGCCGGGGGAACTCCCGATGCTGTTCTGAGGCCGAAGCCTCAAATGCGACATCCAAAGTCTACCCCGGCATTCCCAATCCCGCGACCCCCCAAGCCGCCGGACCGCAACCTACCGAGCCAAGTTCTCAAGCCGCGCACTTCTGATCACCTCAATCAGCATCCCGTGCCGCACATGCGCCTCATCCGGGACTGGCGAGTGCAGAAGGAATATGGAGTGGCAGTTGGAGGGCGAGCTCCTCGGCAGGGAGGGCGCCAGCGAGTCCGGTCACTGTCCTGACACGGGGCTTGTACGGCACGGGATGTTGGTTGAGGTGATCAGAAGTGTGCGGCCCTCTAGGTCTGGAGTTGGTTGCGGGGCGGCGGGGGCGTAGACTTCGGGAATGCAGTCGCGGTTTGAAGTATTTGACGCCCACGTGGACACGATCTTGCGGGAGCTCGACCTGGGCGAGGACCTTGGGGTGGGACCGGGCGTGGTTGATGCGGCCCGGCATTTGGACCTAGTGCGCGGGCGCGAGGGCGGCTTGGCAGCGGTGGTCTTTGCGGCCTGGGTGTCGCCTCACTTTGTGCGGGGCAGCGAGGTACTGCTCGAGCCGAGCGCTCCGGCGGGGGGAGCGAACACCCGCGTCCACGCGATCCTCGACACGGCCCATGCCCTCGCCGCCCGGCACCCGGATCAGGTCGCCATCGTGCGCAACGGCGCTGAGCTTGCGGCGGCCAGGTCGGCCGGGCAGATCGCGGCCATCCTGGGCATCGAAGGCGGTCACGCGATCGAGAACAGCCTGGCCAAGCTCGACGAGGTCCACGCCCGCGGCGTGCGGCTGATGACTCTGGTTTGGAACAATCACCTGCCGTGGATTCGCTCGTGCCAGATCGTCCCACCGGACCTCGCGTTCGAAGTGCCCGCGGGACTCTCGCCCTTTGGCCGCAATGTGATCGAGCGCATGAACGAGCTTCACATGCTCGCCGACGTCTCCCACAGCTCGCAGCAGACCTTCGATGATGTGCTCGAGACCAGCACCGCGCCGGTCCTTGCCAGCCACTCGGGCTGCACGGCGATCCGCGATCACCCGCGCAACTTGACCGACGCTCAACTGCGCCGCTTGGCGGACGCGGGCGGCTGCGTGGGCATCGTCTTCCACGGCGGCTTTCTCGACGACGAGGCCGCTGCGGAGGACGCGCGTATCTACGCCTCGCCCGAATACCGCTCCATCCGCAAGGGCGAGAACGCCCCCCGCGGCGCGGCACTTGAATACGCGCAAAACGCCTACCACCAGCGCATCGCCAAGCCCATGTCGATCGAGGTCGTCACCGACCACATCATGCACGGGGTCCAAGTTGCGGGCATCGAACACGTGGGCCTCGGCTCGGACTACGACGGCATTCCGCGTACACCCGAAGGCCTCGAAACCGCCGCTTGCTATCCCAACTTGGCCGCATCTCTCGAGCGCCGTGGCCTCTCCGATCGAGAGATCGAAGCGGTGCTCGGGGGCAACCTTCGGCGCCTGTTCAACGACGTCTGCCGCTAGCCCGTGGCGACAAGGCTCCGTTGCCTACAGGGAGAGCAAAGCATCGGATTGGCAAGCCTCTGGCTCCCCGGGGCGGTCTCAATCCACGGGGCACCCCGGTTCAAAGAGCTGTTCCCGTCGTCTGGGGTCGATATCGTGAGTCTAGAGGCGAAAAACGCATCAAGAACACGCTCTCTTAATTCCGCCAATTGCTGCCAAATTATAGACCTAACAGCTTTGGGGGGAATCGCGGGCAATTTGGAATCAGTCCTAACGTCTGCGTCCGGTGAACTCGGGTATTGCGCTCCTTTCCCCCTTGTTGAAATGACGGATGCAGTAG
The DNA here is from genome assembly GCA_047629095.1 of Planctomycetota bacterium. Classification (GTDB taxonomy): domain Bacteria; phylum Planctomycetota; class UBA1135; order UBA1135; genus CALBMX01. The sequence goes on from JBLHWM010000026.1 coordinate 6,936, forward strand.
AGAATAAGAGCCTGTTCTTCGTGACTACCCCCGTCCTCCCATAGTTCACACTCGTCCACTTCAGCTTATAGCTTTTGTGTGCGGCTTAGCAGGCTTCTCCTCTGCCCAAACCGGAATTCCTTCGGAGCCCTTCGCCGTGCCCGGGGACATCTATGTCACGGACTCCGCCAGTGATGTGATTTATCGCATCGTTGACTTGGACATGGATGGGGACGGGAATGGAGCGGGCGAGGTCACCGTCTTCTACGACGACACTTTGGGCGCCGTGAACTTTGGGAACAACAGCAACATCAGCTTTGGGCCCTCGGGACTTCTGTACGTCACCGACAGCGCCACTAACCGCATCGTTCGTCTCGTCGACCTTGATGGAGACGGGAACTGCCACGGTGCTGCCGAGGCCACCGTGTTCTTCGACGGCGATCCGATGGTGAACGCCAGTGGCATTGAAATGGCCGCACCCGCGGGCGTCTCTATCAGTGCAAACCACGTTGTCTTCGTGGCCGACTCGGACTCGGGCGGCAGCGGGCTCGATGGCATTCTGCGCTTGAGCGATCTGAATTTCGACGGCGATGCGAATGACTTGGGCGAGGCGATTCGGCTCTACACGCCGCCCGGCGGGATAGGCGGCAATTCAATTCCAAGTGACGTGATCATTGGTATCGACGGCAAGCTCTACTACATCGAGTCCAGCAGTACGGGCCTCTATGCGAAGGGCATCTATCAGCTCGATGATGCGGACGGGAATGACTTCATTGATCCCGTCACCGAGGTAAATCAGTTCTTCGTGCCGACGCCGGGTGGCTCGCTCGAGTTCTTGTGGACCTTGACCCAGGACGCCGCCGGCAACTTCTATACCGCGGACACGGGCAACGACATTATCTGGCGCGTGCGCGACGACAACAGCGATGGCGTGATCACCAATGCGACTGAGTCCAGCGCCTTCCTGACGGCGCTCGGTGCCAGCCTGATTTGGGACGTGAGCGTCTCCGCCGACGGCACGCTGATCTGCGTCGAGGACCAAGCGCCGGACCGCTTACTGCGCATGAAGGACACGAATGCCGACGGCGTGATTAATGTGCTGACGGAGCTCGAGAACGTCTACAGCCAGGTGATCTCACCCACGTCGATTGGGAACGTTCGGGGCCTGACCTGGGAGCGGCAGCCTCAGCTGACCGCGGATGCGACCGTCAGCCTCGGCGGCCTGGCGGCCATCGAGATCGAGGCCACTGAAGGCGACACCGTGATCCTCTACCTGTCCACCGGCACCCTGCCCCCGACACCCCTGGCGCCCTTCGGCAACCTGGAGCTGGCCTTTGTCTCACCGGAAGTGTTGCTGATGGTGTTCAACGCCACAGCTCCGATTCTGGTCCCCTTGGCCGTCAACCTGCCGGTGCCCAACGATCCAGGGCTGTCTGGCCTCTCCTTTGGATTCCAGGCCCTTGTGGGCAAGTCGGACCGGTTGCAGATCACGAACCTGCAGGTCCTGACCATCCTCTAGGTCCGCGCCGGCCCAGACTTGGGCCGCATTGCGCACCCCACAGCAGTTTTGGGGAAGGTGTCCGCCGCGTACGCGTCCCTCTATTGTCCGGATTGCACCCCCGGACTCCGTACTTGACTCGTTATTCTCATGTCCGCATGCGCAATCGTATTCTGATCACTGGTGGCGCCGGCTTTGTCGGCTCGCACCTCGCCGAGCGCTTCCTTAAGGAAGGCCGCACGGTCACGATCCTGGACAACCTGTCCACGGGTCGCCGCTCGAACGTGGAGCTGCTGCGGGCGGCCGGCAAGGAGCGCTTGCGCTTCGTGGAAGGCTGCGCGACGGACTCAAAGTTGGTCCATGAACTCGTGGCGGGTTCCGATGCGGTCGTGCACTTGGCGGCGGCGGTCGGCGTCAGGCTCGTTGTCGAGCAGCCGATCCACACCATGCACACGAACATTGGCGCGACGGAGGTTGTGCTCGAGGCCGCGTCGGCGGCGGACGTGCCGCTGCTCTACGCCTCGACCTCCGAGGTCTACGGCAAGAGCGCGACCCTGCCCTTCACCGAGAACGCCGACCTGGTGCTCGGCCCAACGTCCATCGCCCGCTGGGGTTACGCCGCGTCCAAGGCGACGGGCGAGTGGATGGCCCTGGCCTATGGCGCCGAGCGCGGGCTCGACGTCACGATTGTGCGGCTCTTTAATACGGTGGGCCCGCGCCAGCGCGGTCGCTATGGCATGGTGCTGCCGAACTTCGTGCGGGCGGCTTTGGCGGGGGAGACCCTGCGCGTCTTTGGCGATGGCCAGCAGACTAGGTGCTTCGCCCACGTGCGCGATGTGACCTGCGCACTGGGTGCGTTGCTCGACGAGCCCGCGGCCCGCGGCTCGGTCTTTAATGTGGGCAACGATCAAGAGATCTCGATCCTTGGACTGGCCCAGCGCGTGATTGACGTCGCGGGTTCGGACTCGTCGATCGAGTTGGTGCCCTATGCCGAGGCCTACGGGCACGGCTTCGAGGACATGCGCCGCCGGGTGCCGAGCCTCGCCGCGCTGGAAGCTGCGATTGGCTTCCGTCCGCGCACGGGACTCGACGAGATCATCACCGATCTCATCGGCGTGCTCGCGGCTAAGTAGCTGCCGGGGCAGATAGTTTCCACGGGCCGTGCAACCAGCCTTGGATTTGCGCGTCTTCTTCTCGGTCGGAGATTTCCGCGCCTCCCCACGGTGGGGAAGTCGCTCCCGACAACTCGCACATCGCATCTCGAGGAGAGAGAACATGACCCCATCCCTTGGCGCACTCAACGGCGCAGTAAGCAACAACGACGAGCCCAATCTCGTGGAGACCGCCAGCAACGGCCAGGTCCAGGTGGACTTCAGTCGGATCGAGGACGTGGAGTCCTTCGTGACCATTCCCGAGGGCCGCCACCAGGTCCGCATCGCCGAGGTCCGCGAGGGCGAGACACGCGCCGGCCACCTGCGCTGGGCCATGCGCCTGGAGGTGACCGACGGTGAATACGCCGGACGAACCGCAGCCTGGGACGGCATGGTCTGGAGCAAGCGCGGCCTGCCCCGGGTCAAGCACGTGCTGAATGTCCTAGGCTTCGATACCGAGGGCTCCCTGGAGGTTTCCCCGGACGACCTCTGCGGGAAGCAGGCCATCGTGGACTTCTTCATGGAAGAGTGGGAGCACCCGACCACGGGCCGGCGCACCCAGCGCTTGGCCGTGCCGTTTTTGGGCTACGAGCCCGCGGACGATGCCTCGTCACCTTTCTAGGTGACCGACGACCCTGGGCGCCCCTTGGCATTAGCCTCTTAGGCCTTTGCCAAGGGTTCCCAGGGCGTTACTCTTGACGGCGAAATGAACCCCCAAAACACCCAAGCCATCGACTTCGAGCAGCTTCGCACCCTTGCGCGCGAAGTTGCGGACAGGGCCTACAGCCCCTATTCCAAAGTCCGGGTTGGGGCCGCCCTGCTCGCGAAGGATGGTCGGGTCTTCACTGGCTGCAATGTGGAGAACGCCAGCTTTGGCGCGACCCTCTGCGCCGAGCGCACGGCCCTAGGCCACGCCATCTCGGCGGGCCAGCAACAGTTCACGGCCCTCGCCATTTGGGCTAGCCCCGAGTCTCTCTTGATGCCCTGCGGCATCTGCCGCCAGATGCTCTTCGAGTTCTCCCCCGAACTCGAGATCGTCATCGACAGCAACGGAGCCGGCCCCAAGTACGCCAAGCTAGACGACCTGCTACCCAGCGGCGTCAAGCCCTCGGACTTGGTTTAAGTCGGCGAGTGGCCGGCCTTCTGCGACTAGGGGCCTAAAAAGTCCCATCCTTGCTCTGAGAACAAGCAGCGCCACCAAGTCTCTAGACGTCCTCTTGCCCATGCGCGAGGTCTTCGGCTAGGTGCAATCGTCTGGCGAAAAAGGAACATCGAAACCATTGGCGAGCATGGCGCGCGAGGTCTAAGGTGAAGTTGTAGATGGAGGGCGCTCAAACTAGATCGGGAAGTCACTCTCCATCCTCGTCGCTGCCATCGCAGCACGGACCCGGATTCGATTTAGAGCCAAGCGCTCATCCGGTAGCTCGGTAACCCTCGCCACAACGGCCCCCTTCCCCCCAGTCCCCATGATGACTTCCACGCTCCGATCACGAGTCCTTTCGGCCTTACTACTGGTGACTCTCGCCGGGTGTCAGACCTCGGCCGGCACCTACCGCTACGAGGGCTTCGGCAACTTCGAGCGCTCGATTGCGACGAGCTCGTCCGAGGCCCAGGAGTATTTTAACCAGGGCATGCAGCTGCTCTATGGATTCAATCACGACGAAGCCATCCGCTCGTTCCACCAGGCGGCCTTGCTCGACCCAGAAACACCGATGCCCTGGTGGGGGATTGCCTATGCCAACGGAATCAACATCAACGATCCGGCGATGTCGGCTCAGCGCTCATTGGACGCGCGCGCGGCGGCCGACAAGGCCATGGACCTAATCGAGACGGCAAGCCCCAGTGAACGCGCGCTGATCTACGCCGTCAATGCCCGCTATGAGCTTCCCATTCCCGACGATCGCGGGCCACTCGATCAAGCCTACGCCACGGCGATGGGCGTGGCCTACCGCGGGCACCCAAATGATGTGGACATCGCATCGCTCTACGCGGACGCTCTGATGAATCTGCAACCCTGGGACTACTGGGAGAACGACGGGAAGCCCAAGGGTCGGGCCACGGAGATCATGGAGGTCTTGGAGACGGCGATGGAGCTCGATCCCAGCCATCCTGGAGCGAACCACTTCTACATTCACGCCGCGGAGGCGTCCCAGGATCCCGACCGCGCGGTTCCGGCGGCAGACCGGTTGCGCAGCTTGGTCCCCGGTTCCGGGCACCTGGTCCACATGCCCTCGCACATCTACATTCGGGTCGGGCGCTACTCAGATGCGGTCGACAGCAACCGCGCTGCGGTCAAGGCTGATCGCGCTTACTTCGCAACGGCGCCCGCGCCCGCCATGTACGCCATCTACTACGCGCACAACCTGCACTTCTTGGCCTACGCCGCGATGATGTCCGGGCGCTATGAGGATGCGATGACGGCAGCGAGGTCATTGGAGGCGGAGATGCCCAAGGACGCCCTGCGCGACTTCGCCGGCCTGGCCGAGGGCATCATGCCCACGACCTTCCACGTCTTGATCCGCTTCGGGGAATGGGAGCAGATTCTGTTGGAGCCCGAGTATGAGGACTGGCGCCTGGTCAGTGTCGCCACGCGTTTCTACGCCCGCTCGATCGCCAACTCGGCACTTGGACGAACCGGCGAGGCTCGCAAAGAGATGGCGCTGTTCTTCCAGGCTGTGAACGAGATTCCGGACGAGTGGTATGTGTTCAACAACCAAATCGCGAAGGTGATGCCGATCGCCACCGCGATGATCGAGGGCGAACTGCTCTACCGCGAAGGCCGCTTCGAAGAGGCCTTCGCGACACTTCGACTAGGCATCGAGGCGGAGGACGCACTGGTCTACGACGAGCCCCCTGCGTGGATGTTGCCCGTGCGTCACGCACTAGGCGCCCTGCTCATGGGCGACAGTCGCTTCGAAGAGGCCGAGGCCGTCTACCTAGAGGACCTGAAGCGTAACCGCAACAACGGATGGGCTCTGCTAGGACTTCAGAAGTCGCTAGAAGGGCAGGGCCGAGATGGCGAAGCGAAAGCTCTCGATGGGAAGCTCGAGGCTGCCTGGATTGACGCCGACGTCACCCCGCAGTCGTCTTGTTACTGCGAGCCCGGCTTGGAGACAGCCCCCTAGGCTTCGCGAATGCTCTTCAACGCGAAGTGCGCTGCGTCCCGTTTGGGATGCAGCGCACTTTGCTTGGATACCAGCTTCGCGCTGGCGCCGGCTAGTGAGTTCGGGCGAGCTAGGCGCCAGCTAGCTCGCTTGCGCTCTTCACTTCACCGGTGTGGCAGCCCTTGGGTTGCTCGGCGAGCAGCCCAGCGACCACGTCTGAGGCGGGGTAGGACTTCGCGCCTTCCTTGAGGAACTGGCGGATGCCCTCGAGGCCATCACCGGAGGTGATCAGCGGATCCTCGCGGTAGCCATCCTTGCGGGTCTGTCCCAGCTCGATGGTTGCCATCAGGCCGTTGCAGACACAGAGCCTGCCCTTGGTAGCCTCGTCCGTGCCACCCTTCTTAAGGAAGTGGTCCACGGGCTCCGAGGGGCAGCGGTAGCCGATCTTGCCCTCGCCGCGGTTGTAGACCTCGCGCAGGTAGCCCAGGTCGCAGAGGCGCGGGCGGGCCGCCTCGGAGTCCGGGTGGGACATGGTTTTCGTCAGGGGCAAGACCTTGAACGGGAAGCCCGTTGGGGATGCCCGGGGGTCTGTGCGGATGACCGGTGCTTCGGCGTTCTCGTCGAAGAAGCGCGCGAGTACGCGCTCCTTGCTGGGTGCGCCGAGGCCGGATTCTTCGCAGTAGGCGAAGACGGTTCCGACTTGGATGCCAACGGCACCAACATCGAGGGAGTCCTGCAGGCCCTGGGGGCTCGCGACTCCGCCGGCGAGATAGAACGGGCGTCCGATCTTGCGCATGGCCTCCATGTCGACCAAGTCGCGCTCGCCGTAGATGGGCTCGCCGTTCGCATCGAGCTCGAGGGCTCCACGGGGCGGAGCGTTGTGGCCACCGGCCACAGGGCTCTCAATGATGAAGCCGTCCACGTGGCCAGAGGCCTTGCGGGCCAGCATCGACGCGAGGGGCGCCGATGAGACGATGGCCAAGAACATAGGGCGGGCGATCTCGGGAAGAGCCTCGCCAAAGATCTGGCGCGGGTCGAACCTGGTCGAGACCTTCTGGCCGGCGTCAGCTTCGGCCAGGTTGATGGCGAGCTCGACAGCTTCGCCCCTGGAGAGCTGGTCCATGATGCCCGGGATGGCGCGAGGGATTCCGGCACCCATGATGATGCAGTTCGCACCGGCGAGCATGGCCCCGAAGATCGAGGGCAGGTTGGGCAGCTGGATCTTCTCGAGGTAGTTGATGCCGACGATGCCGTCGTGCTTCTCCTTAGCCAGGAAGACCTCGACGAAGTTGGCGGCGACGATCAGCTCGAGATGGTGTTTGACCGGCTCGAGGGTGAGCATAGGCACCGCTTTAAAGGGCTGGTCGGGGCTCTTGCCCCCGGGCACGAAGTAGCGCTCGCGGATGCGGTCGGCGATCTCTTTGACCGGGAACGCATCGAGGCCGCGGCGCACGTGGCCACCGATGTCGCCAACTTGTAGTCGACGCGCAATGACGCAGTCGAGTGCCGTGCCAGACACGACGCCGAGTTGACCGGTCTTGGAGACGGCCTTGGCCAGCCTCCAGTCCGAGACTGCGGCACCCATGCCGCCTTGGATGATTTTAGGAAGTCGCATGTAGGATCGGGCTCTGCACCCGAGGATTCATGATCCGAAAAGTAGCCACACAGAATAACAGATGGGACGAGGCGGGTGAAGATTTGCCTTGCTTCCAAAAGCATGCTGCACAGGTGCAGTCCGCCGTGGCGTGTGCGCCAAGCGGGCCAGCGTCCACTGGCCCCATGTCGTGGGCCTTGTCATCTGTGCGCCTATAGAGTTCGCAAGTGACTGTTATGCAAGAGCTTAGAGCAAGCTAAGCGCCACTGACCAAGTGCTTGATCAGCCGCTCTTGGAGCCTTGCCCTGGTGGACTCGTAATCCACTTTTTCTAGGGCCCTTGTGACGGCCTTCAGTACCGGGCGTCCAAGCTTTGGTCGGTCCAGGATCTGTTCGAGCACGAGTTCCTTGTGGCTGGTGGTATCCATGGACTCGGTGGCCTTGGCGCAGGCGGCCAGTTGCCGGTCGATGTCGTCCGCCTTCTTCGGGCAGTGGAGCACAACCTCCACCAGTACATCCGCGCGATTGCTCTCGTAGGAGAGCTGGTCCGAGGCCTCGGCGATGGCGACCCCGAGGCCCGGCTCGGTCGCGCAGTAGGGAGCCAGGGCCAGTAGGACATCCTCAAAGTCCGACGAGCTACTGATGCTCGTCGCCGCGTTCAGCACGGCTAGGTGCACATTGGTAGCGGCGGGCGCATTGCTCAAAACTTCGATCAGGGAGTCGGACCGGGACGAGTCGGAATTTATGCCGACACAGGCCTCGGCCACAGCCGCCCAGGCCGTGTGGCTCATGGCCTTGCGCTTGGCGAGGGCTTCGATCACGTCCTCTTGGGATGAGGAGGAGCTGATGTTCTCCACCGCATTTATAGCAGCCAAAAGCGGCCCATCGCTGTTGGGCATGCGCGCGATCAAGCTCTCCAGGGTCTCGGCCATGTTGCTGTCGTAGCTGATGTCCTCGGTGGCATCGACCAGCTGTATCCAGTCCGCATCCGTGACGACCTCCAACTTGGCGAAAGACTCGATAACCTCTTGCAGCGAGCTCGAATAGTCCAATTCGCTTGCTGCGTCTACCAGCTCGCGGGTCCAGTTCCCCTCGAGCTTATGCAGGGGAGCGAGGGCGATCAGGGTCTCCTTGCGGTTGCTGTCGTAGGAGATGTCGCGGGCTGCATCGAGCAGCGCGATCAGGTTCGCCTCGCTGAGGCTGCGATCGGCCAAGGCCTGGATCGCATCCTGGCGATGACTGCTGCTGGAGAAGTCGCCGAGCCCCGCGATCAAGGCCGCCGTCAGGTCTGAGTTGTCCTTGTGTCGGTCGGACAGCTCCTCGAGCATCGAGAGGCGTGAGCTCTCGTACCCCATGTTCCAGATCGCATCCGAGATCTCTAGGCACTGCTGTTCGGTGATGTCCGGCGCGGCAAAGGCGGCGCGCAGGCAAACCTCGGCCCGCTCGGAGCTCTCGAACTCTGCGGCCCGGGCGATCAACCCCTCGACGCCCTCGGCCTCAAGCACAGCTTCCGCATGCTTGACGGCACCGATGCTGCTGTTGTCGAAGAGGTCCTGTAGGCGGTCCGCATACCAAGCCTGGTCCTCGATCTCGAAGGTCGTCACCGCTCCGGCCTCGCGGTAGGTCAGCAGCGGCCGTCCAGCGGTGTCCGGGTTCGCGAGCAAGCTGCGCGAGAGCCCATCCGTCGTCTGGCGGATGGTGAGTTCGGCACCTGGTTCCATGTGCAACAGGCTGCGCATTTCGAGGCCGGGGGTCAGCTCACCGACCACTCGGTAGATGCTCTTCCCGCTATCATTCTTTAACGTCATCCCCCAGATGCCGTCCTCGAAGGTCGACTTCGCGTAAGACGAGCCGTCTCCTGAGGAGAAGACCATGCTGTCGGAAGAGGTGTACGAACAGGCGCTCAGCAGCGCGACGGCAAACAGCGACCCAAGGGCCACGGGGCGGTGGGGGTGAAGCATGGGGAGGTGGGGGAAGGGGGAAAGTGGCGAGCCAACGATCTTAGTGGGACTTTGGAGCTTTGGATTCCACGTTCCGCTCTTCTTCCATTCGCAGGATCCGTAGGATGTGCCCAATGAGCCCTGAGAAAGATCCCGCCGCCCGTGCAGCTAGCCTGCGGACCGAGCTGACCCGCCATGCCGCCCTGTACTACAACGAGGGCAAGTCCGAGATCTCCGATGCGGCCTATGACAAGCTCTTTAGGGAGCTCCAGGACCTCGAGAGCGCCGATCCTGACCTCGTGCAGACCGACAGTCCGACCCAGCGCGTGGGTGCGGCCCTAGCCGAGGGCACCAGCTTTGAGAAGCGTCCCCATGTGGTCCCGATGCTCTCCATTGACAGCCTGTTTGGCAACGACGAGGTGCGGGAGTTCGAGGAGCGCATCCTGCGGTTTGTCGGAATGGAGTCCGGGGACGAGCTTCACTGGAGCGTCGAGCCGAAGTTCGACGGCGTCTCGGCAGCACTGGTCTACGAAGACGGGCTGCTGATCCAGGCCCTGACCCGGGGCGACGGCGCCATGGGCGAGGACGTGTCCGCGAACCTGCGCACCGTGGGCAACATCCCGCTGCGCCTGCTGGGCGACAAGCGCAAGGTCCCGGCCTTGTTGGAGGTGCGCGGCGAGGTGCTGATCGGGCGCACCGCCTTCGATAAGTTCAACGAGCTGCGCGCCGCCGCCGGCGAGCCCCTGTTGGCCAATCCGCGCAACGCCACGGCTGGCGCGATCCGCCGCAACGACCCGGCCGAGGTCGCTCGCTATCCGCTTGAGTTTCACATCTACTCCGCGCCGCGCATCGAGTTCGCACCCGGCGAAGAGC
>JBLHWM010000027.1:0-17070 GCA_047629095.1 Planctomycetota bacterium
ACCCTTCCAGTTCTCCCTCAGCAGCCCTCGGTAGGACTCGGGCAAAACGTTGCGGTGAATGAGGTTGGGCTTGAGGCCAAAAATGAATGGAGGCAAGGGAAGATCCTTCGGCGAAACGGTCTGTAACAGGTGTGCGTAACCACACTCACCATCGACCGTTTTTGCACCTAGCGAAAGGGCCCGTTCCAGAATCAGGGCACTCTGAATGTAAAGGGTGTCTTAGGGCGCTCCGCGGGGGGCGTCCGGCGTCTGGGTCAACATCGGGGTGCCCCCCCCTTTTAGGGGCGGCCCCCGAATAGCCCATTTAATGTCTGTCTCCCCCGTTTGTCTAGGGGGGATCCCTAGAGGGCGAGTGCGCTCTAAGCTCCTGGCCCCGCTAGGATCGGCACCCTAGACCCTCCATTAGTCTCAATCCTATCCGGCCGTCCGGGTTCCGGAATCCGACTGCTGACGGAGGCGCCGGGCACCCACCATCTCCAACCAGGCGAGGTGCCTTAGCAAGTGAAGTGTTTCGATAAGGAAGCAGGACGCGCGTCCCTTTTCAATACCCGAAACGGTTGCGAAAATGGGCCTCTAAGCTTTGCTCCACCGCGAGCCTCGAGGGCATGGTCTCTACCATGTCAGCTAAGCGTGTCATGACTGAGGCGTCTAGGCCACATGGGTGGAAACCGCCAAAAGCCTGAATGTCGTTAGTTAGGTTGAGAGCGAGTCCATGCCATGTGACCCAGCGGCGTACGGCAATGCCGATGGAGGCGATTTTTTGGGAGCCTACCCAGACGCCTGTGAGACCGGGTTCGCGGCGAGCCTCGACTCCAAAGTCGGCGAGGGTGTCGATGACTACGGACTCGAGATCCCGTAGGTAGGCGTGCAGGTCTCGGCGGCCTTCGGGGAGCAGGCGGATCGGATAGGCCACGAGTTGACCCGGCCCGTGCCAGGTTGCCTCCCCGCCGCGCTCGACTTCGACCACGGGGATGTCCAGCACGGCTTCGAGCTCGGAGCGCTTCTCCGAGCGCGGCGAGCGGCCGATGGTGATTAGAGCCTCGTGCTCGCAGATCAGCAGCTGGTCTGGGAGCTCGCCGCTTGCGCGCTTGGCGAGCAAGCCGGTTTGCAGGGCGTGGGCATCTGCATAGGAAATCCGGCCGAGCCGGCGCACGTTGAGGTGCGCCGGTTCGGCCGGATCCTGATCAGCGGGTGTGAGGTCTTGGGGCCCCAAGTCGGCGACCTAGCCCTTGGGCTTCTGGTAGATGTGCACGGCCATGTTGTGGACGGACTCGGCGGCTTCCATCATGGCTTCGGGCAGGGTCGGGTGAGCGTGGATCGTACGCGCGATGTCCTCGGTGGTCGCACCGAGCTCGATGGCAAGGGCGGCCTCGGCGATCAACTCGGTGACCTCGGGGCCAACCATCTGCACGCCGAGCACTTCGTCGGTCTTGGCGTTGGCTACGATCTTCACGAAGCCATCGGTCTCCATCAGGCTCATGGCGCGGCCGCTTGCGGCGAAGGGGAACTTGCCGACGGCGACTTCGATGCCAGCCTCTTTAGCCTCGGCTTCGTTCATGCCAACTGCAGCCATCTCGGGGCTGGTGAAGATCACGGCGGGCACGGCCTTGACGTCGTACTCCTCGTTATGGCCGGAGATCACGCCAGCGGCCACGAGGCCCTCCTTCGAGCCCTTGTGGGCCAGCATCGGCTGACCGGCGATGTCGCCGACGCAGTAGATGTTCGGGACGCTGGTGCGCATCTGCTTGTCCGTGTCGATGTGGCCGAACTTGTTCAGGCTGAGGCCAGCCTTCTCGATGTTCAAGCCACCCGTGAACGGGCGGCGTCCAACGGTGCAGAGGATCTGATCGCAGTCTAGGCTCGTCAGGTTGCCGTCCTTGTCCGCGTAGCTGATCTCGAGGGCCTCGCCCTTCTTGGACCAGCTCTTGGCAAAGACGTTGGTGTGCATCTTGATCTTGGACTTCTTCATGCTGCGCTCGATGATCTTGATGCAGTCCGCATCTTGACCGGGCAGTGCGCCGCCGGTGGCCTCGAGCACGGTCACCTTCGAGCCGAGCTTGTGGTACATCATGCCCAGCTCTAGGCCGATGTAGCCGCCGCCGATCACAACGATGTGGGCGGGGATATGGTCGGGCACCAAGGCGCCGGTCGAGGACCAGACATTCTTCTCATCGAAGGCGAAGCCGGGGATCTCCGTGGGGATCGAGCCCGTCGCGATGACGACGTCGTCGCAGTCGATGGTCTCGGAGCCAACCTTGATCTGGGTCGGGCTGTTGAAGCTAGCTTCACCAACCACATGCTTGATTCCGTGCTGCTTGAACAGACCGCCGATGCCGCCTGTCAGGCGCTTGACCACACCCTCTTTCCAGTCCACCAGGGTGCTCACATCCAGGCTCATGTCCTGAACCGTGATGCCCATGGTCGAGGCTTTCTTGACCTTCTCCATTAGCACACCTGCGGCGATAAGTGCCTTCGACGGGATGCAACCGACGTTTAGGCAGGTACCCCCGAGCTCGCCCTTCTCGACGACAGTAACGTCCTGGCCCAGTTGGGCAAGGCGGATGGCACAGACGTAGCCGGCGGGACCGGCTCCAATGACGACGACCTTACGGCTCATGTCTTTCACGTGGGGGCTTGGATGAGAGTCGCAACTGCGAATCCACATCGGGGGAGCGTTTGGGTGAGTTTGCGGAGGCTAGAGCGGGAACGCGCCGTCGCCTTTTTGAGCTTCGCCGTGACGTTCGACCGTCTCGATGAAGCTGTTGAACTGGGACATGAGGTGCCTTGGCACCTCGCTGTAGACGTCCTCGACCAGGGAGCGCAGGGGCATGCCAGGTGCCGCCTCTTGCTTGTGGATCTCGGCGTCGGTCTCTTCGGTGATCTCTTTCTCGATGCCTGCAGCTTCCCCGGGCGCGAGGATGCCGCGGCCCTCCAGGAACTTGGCGAAGCGCTCGATCGGATCGCGATCCCTCCAGGGAGCGACCTCCTCCTCATCGCGGTAGACCGTCGGATCATCGGAGCTCGAGTGCCCCATCATGCGATAGGTCTTCACGATCAAGAGCGTCGGCCCATCGCCGGCGCGGGCGCGCTCGAGAGCAGCTTCCATGGCGCCGTAGCAGGCCAGCACATCGTTGCCGTCGACCTCGGCTGCGGGCACGCCATACGCGATGCCCTTGTCGGTCCACTTCTTCGCTGCGGTCTGGGCGGCCGAGGGCACGGAGATCGCCCAGCCGTTGTGGATGCAGACAAAGACACAGGGCGCCTTCCACACTGCGGCGAAGGTCATGCCGGAGTGGAAGCCGTTCGAGCTAGTGGCGCCATCGCCAAAGAAGATCGTGTGAACCTCGTCCTTGCCCTGCTTCTTGGCCGCGAAGGCCGCGCCGACCCCGTGGGGAATCTGCGTGCCAATCACACTGGACCAGCTGGGGTAGTTCGAGCCCTTGTGCTGGAAGTGGTTGCACATCTGGCGGCCCTTGGCCGTGTCGAAGGCGTTGCAGTACATCTGTGCGATGTACTCTCCCAATGGAAGGCCGCGCATCAGCGCCGCGCCTCCCTCTCGAAGTCCCGACCACAGCCAATCGGAGTTCCGCAGGGGTGCTGCGGTGCCGATCATCGAGGCCTCTTGCCCCACCGTCGCTCCAACGAATCCCACGCGTCCGGCGCGCTGCAGCTTGAGCATGCGCGCGTCCACTGTACGAACGCGCTGCATGTGCACAAAGAGCGCACGCAGCTCGTCATCGGACAGCTTCGGAAGTTCGGCGCCAGTGACCTCTCCCGAGGGATCGATCAGCTGGAAGGGAATGTCGAGGTTGGTGGTCACGGGATTTACAGGGCGAGCAGCGCCGGCGTCTCCAGCAGGTTCTTCATGTGAACCAGGAAGCGAACCGCGTCCGCGCCGTCCACAAGACGGTGGTCGACGCTGATCGACAGGTTCATGTAGCTGCGCACGCAGATCTCGTCGCCCGCAGCGGTGGTCACCACGCCCGGCTTCTTCTGGATGCGGTGCACGCCAAGGATGCCGACCTCGGGGAAGTTGATGATCGGCGTGGCCAGGATGCCGCCGATGTTGCCGGCGTTCGTGATCGTGAAGGTGCTGCCACGAAGCTCGTCGGGCTTGATCTTGCCCTCACGGGTACGACCAGCGAGCTCTGCAAGCTCCGTCGCCAGGGTCATCATGCCCTTGGTGTTCACAGCGGGGATCACCGGAACGATCAGGCCGTTCGGCGTGTCCGTAGCGATGCCGAGGTTGGCGTCGCGGTAGGTCACGATCTCTTGGGTCGACTCGTCGAGGGCCGAGTTCAGCATCGGGAACTTGGCTAGACCGCTCGCCACAGCCTTCATGATGAAGGGCATGTAGGTCACGTTGACACCGTCGGGCGCCGCGTAGGCCTTGGCGGCATTGCGGGCGACAACCAAGTCCGTCACGTCGATCTCCTCCACCACGGTGAAGTGCGTGGCGGTGAACTTCGAGCGCGTCATCGCCTCGGCGATCTTGCGGCGCACACCGCGGAAGGGCGTGCGAGTCTCGGCCTCGGTAGTCGCGATTGCCAGGGCCGGAGCTGGGGTAAGTGCAACGGGTGCCGGGGCGGCGGCGGGAACTGCGGCGGGAGCTGCGGTTGCGCCGGATGCTGCGAAGGCCTCTACATCCGCGCGGCGGATCACGCCGTTACGGCCGGAGCCGAGCACGAAGGTGAGATCGATGCCAAGCTCGCGGGCGACTCGGCGCGCGCTGGGCACGGCGAGGGTCTTGGTGCCAGCGGGGCGGGCAGCAACTGCGGCAGCTGCTGCGGGGGCTGCTGCGGGGGCTGCTGCGGGGGCTGGGGCTGCTGCAGGAGCTGCGGCGGCTGCCGGAGCGGCCGGTGCAGCGGCTGCGGCGGGTGCGCCAGCGCCGGTGGTCAGGTGGAAGATCACGTTGCCAACCGGCACCACGTCGCCCTCGGCGGCGAGCAGCTTAGAGATGGTGCCAGGAGCAGGTGCGGGGACCTCGACCGTGGCCTTATCGGTCATGACCTCGACGATGGGCTGGTGCTCTTCGACGACGTCGCCTTCGGCAATGAGCCACTGGACGATCTCGCCTTCGGCGATACCCTCGCCCACGTCGGGTAGCTTGAACTCGATCAGCCCGCCGCCAGTTGCAGCGGGAGCCGATGCGGCTGCAGGAGCAGGAGCGGCTGCAGCCGCGGGTGCTGCGGCAGGCGCGGCTGCCGGTGCTGCAGCTGCAGCGGGGGCAGCGCCACCAACTTCCAGGTGGAAGATCACGTCGCCCACGGGCACGACATCGCCTTCGCCGGCAAGCAGCTTGGAGATCGTTCCGGCAGCGGGCGCGGGCACCTCAACGGTAGCCTTGTCCGTCATCACTTCGACGATGGGCTGGTGCTCCTCAACGTTGTCGCCTTCGGCAACAAGCCACTGAACAATCTCACCTTCAGCGATGCCTTCGCCGACATCGGGCAGTTTGAATTGGAGGGTCATTTTAGTATTCGCTTGGGTTGGGATCCTTCCGAAAGGACCCGCTGTTCGGGATAGAACGAGTGGATTTAGAAGCTGTAGACCTTTTCGATGGCATCGATCACGCGACGGGCATCGGGCAGGTAGTGGTGCTCGAGAGTGTTCGGGAAGGGCGTATCGAAACCGGTGACGCGCAAAACGGGCGCCTCCATGTACTCGATCGCATTCTCGGCCACAATCGCGCTGATCTCGCCGGCGTAACCACAGAAGCGCGGGGCCTCCGTGACGGTCACAACACGGCCGGTCTTCTTGGCCGCCTCAATCACCCCTTCCTCGTCGAGAGGGAGCAGGGTTCGCAGGTCAACCACATGGACCGAAATGCCCTTTTCAGCAGCTTGAGCGGCGGCCTTCTCGACAACGGGCACCATGGCGCCATAGCAGAAGACGGTAACGTCATCGCCTTCGAGAACGGTACGGGTCGTGGACAAATCCACGGTGTAGTAGCCCTCGGGGACCTCACCTTTCACGCTGCGGTACAGGGCCTTGGGCTCCATAAAGAGCACAGGGTCGGGGTCCGCGATGGACGCGAGCAGGAGTCCCTTGGCGTCGTAGGGCGTCGAGGGGATCACAACCTTCAGCCCGGGAGTATGGCAGAAGTAGGCCTCGCCGGACTGGCTGTGGTACAGGCCGCCGCGGATACCGCCTCCATAAGGAGTGCGGATCACCATCGGGGCGGTGTACTGGCCGCCGGATCGATAGCGCAGCTTCGCGGCTTCCGAAACGATCTGGTCGAAGGCCGGGAAGATGAAGTCCTGGAACTGGATCTCAGCGATCGGACGCATGCCGTTCATGGCCATGCCGATGGCCGCACCGATGATGCCGTCCTCTGAGAGCGGCGTATCGAAGCAGCGCTCCTTGCCGAACTCCTCTTGGAGTCCACCGGTTGCCAGGAAAACGCCGCCCTTCAGGCCGACGTCTTCGCCGAACATGAGCACAGTTTCGTCCGCACGCATCGCGGTACGAAGGCCGTCGTTGACGGCGCCGATTAGAGTTTGAATAGCCATGGAATTAGAGGGGGAAGGCGCCGTCGCCGGCTGCGGCTTCGCCAAGGCGTTTTTGGAGCTCGAAGCTCGCCTCGCCTTGCTTGCGGATGTGTGCGGGAATCTCTTCGTAGACGTCGCTGAAGATGGTCTCGAGCTTGGGCGGTGCCGTGGCGGCTGCCTCTTTGGCGGCGGCGTCAATCTCGGCCAAGCAGTCGGCCGCGGTCGCTTCGCCCTGCGCCTCGTCCCAGAGGCCGCGGGCGGCCAGGAACTTCTCGTAGCGATCAATCGGGTCCTTCTGGGCCCACTCGTCCACGACTTCCTTCGGCACGTAGGTCGAGGGATCGTCCGAGGTCGAGTGGCCGCCCATGCGGAAGGTCACGGCCTCGATCAAGGTCGGGCCGTCGCCAGCACGGGCGTAGGCTGCGGCCTCGAGGGTGGCCTCACGCATGGCAAAAACGTCGTTTCCGTCCACCGTGACGGCACGGACGCCGTAAGCCATACCTTTAATAGCGTAGCCGTCGGACGCGGTCTGCTCGTGGGCAGGCAGCGAGATGGCGTAGCCGTTGTTCTGGCAGAGGAAGACCACAGGGGACTTCCAAACGCCCGCAAAGGTCAGGGCCGAGTGGAAGCCAAGGGTCGACGTGCCGCCGTCGCCAAAGCTAGCCAAGGCGACCGTGTCCTCGCCGCGCAGCTTAGCCGCGTGGGCCGCGCCAACCGCCTGGGGCAGCTGCGTGCCAAGGGGCGACGAGATCGAGGCGAACTTGATCGGGTCGGTGAACGAGAAGTGCACCGGCATCTGGCGGCCCTTTGCGCTGTCGAGGGAGTTGCCGAACATGTTGTGCATCATGTCCACGGCCTTCACGCCGTGATAGAGCGCCATGCCGAAGTCGCGGTAGCTCGGGAAGAACCAGTCGTCCTTGCGCAGGGCACTTGCGGCGCCGATCTGGCAGGCCTCGATGCCCAAGTTGGGGATCGAGAATCCGATGCGGCCCGAGCGCTGCAGCTTGAGACAGATGTCATCGAACGCGCGCACGAGCTTCATCGAGCGGTAGTAGTGCAGAAGCTCAGCATCCGGGAGTCCCGGGTCGTAGCCTTCTTTGAGCACGCCGGCACTGTCCAAGATCGTATGCAGAGCAATGATCTTGGCCGGGTCGGTTTTAGAGGGTTGCATCATGTGAATAGAGGTTCCGGAGACAGGAAGATCTAGTTGTTTGTAGTGCGGGACTCGCGAACGAGTCGCTCGGCGAAGAACTCGGCCGCACGGTAGCTCGAGCGGACCAAGGGGCCCGAAGCGACATAGGCAAAGCCCATCTCTTCGCCTGCCCGCGCGAGATCGTCAAATGCCTTGGGCGTGACGTATTCGCGGACTGGGGCGTGATTGGGGGTTGGGCGTAGGTACTGGCCCAAGGTCAAGAAGTCCACGCCAGCGTCCCGAAGGAGCTGCATCGACTCGAGCACCTCGGCATGCTCCTCGCCCATCCCCAACATAAGGGACGACTTCGTGAAGACGCCCTCGTAGGACGACTTCGCCTCGAGCAGGGTCTGGGTGCTGCGCTCGAAGCTGCAGCGAGGATCCCGCATCTTGCGCTGGAGGCGCGGCACGGTCTCGGCGTTATGGGAGAGCACGTCGGGACGCGCATCCATCAGGATGCCCAGATTTACGCCGGTGTAGTCGGGAATCAGGGTCTCGACGATCGTGCGCGGACTCGTGCGACGAATCGCGCGGATGCAATCGGCGTAGTGGCCCGCACCCCCGTCCTCGAGATCGTCGCGATCCACGCTGGTGATCACAAGGTAGGAGAGGTCGAGCCGCGCAACCGCTTCCGCCACGTGCTCGGGCTCCTTTGGGTCCGGCGCATTGGCGCGGTCCACGGTCTTGACCGCGCAAAAACGGCAGCGCCTAGTGCACTCATCCCCAAGCACCATGATCGTCATGGTCGCACCGTGGCCGGCCTCTTTCTTCTTCGAGGATGCCTGCTCACCTGCCCAACATTCCCCAAGATTCGGGCACCGCGCCGACTGGCAAACGGTGTTTAAGCCGAGTTCCTGGGTCATGCGCTTCAGCTTCCCGTAGCCCTCGCCGCCGGGTAGCGGCACCTTGAGCCAAGAGGGCTTGCGGCCGCCTTCAATAGCGACGCGTGCCTCGTCTGTCTGTGAGGGGCCTGTAGGCCTGGGGGAGGTAGATGTCATGGGTAGAATTTCGCGCGGCATTCTAACAGGAACGAGCCCAAAAAGGGAGCCCAAGCCGGCCCCTTACACAGGGTCTCCTCTTCCACTTTCCCAACACCCCTCTTGCCGCCCTCCCATTCCAAAAGCTAGGCTGACCCCACAAGAGAGTCGATTACTCGTCTCCAATAACCACATCATTCCCAAAACACACCCATGTCTAAGAAACTCATTCTCGCTGCAGCCCTCACCCTTGGCTTCGGTGCCACCTCCTGCCTCGGCCCCAACCAGACGTTCAACGACCTTAACGACTGGAACCACCAGGTCACCGACAACGCCTGGGCCAACGAAGCCGTCTTCCTCGGCCTCAACATCGTCCCCGTCTACGGCGTCGCCTACATGGCCGACCTGATCGTCTTCAACTCGATCACCTTCTGGGAAGGTCAGTAAGCCAACCCCAAAAGGCCTAAGTGCTCCGCCCCTGCCCTCCTACCCGAGGTCCAGGGGCGGAGCCTATTAATAGAGAGCGTGCACGGTTGCCGCCAACGCTCGCTCGAGTTCGCGGACTGCCCGTCAGGATGCGTACGGCGCAAAAGTCCTGCTGAGGAGACGAGAAGTGTGCGGCACGGAGTGTCAGTCGGGGTGTCTGGGCTTTCAGTGTCTGCGTCAAGGCCTGGGGTTGGGCCTGGCCTACCGCCGCCCAAACAACAGCTCTACCAGCCGCGGATAGACCACTCCGGGTACCTCATCCTCCTCTACCGTACCGTCTCCATCCAAGTCCCATCGGACAACGAACCCATCAGCACAGACCCCGACCCCACCACCGACGACGAAATTGACTCGCCGATTAATCTCCCCACGCTCGGCCCGGCCATCTCCATTCTGGTCCAGCTCAAGGAATAAATCGACCCGTCGCTTCATCTCTGATCGCGTCAGCACAGAATCTCCATCTCGATCGAAGGCCTCAAGTAGCACCTCCAACGAGATCAATGGCGGCAACCCCGAGACCTCTTCGCGCCCAAGCCACTCGACCTTTGGCGGCAGCAGTCCCTTGCGGACATCCTCGACGTCATACCGCACAAGCAGCTGCACCTCCCCGTCGCCGTCGGCATCGAGGATCGCGAACAGAGCCTCCGACAGCTCGAACTCCTTCGCCGTCACGCTGCCGTTGCCGCCACCGAGTTCCTTGAACAACTGCTCCGCGATTCCATCCCCATAGCGCAGCCGGCGCGTCTCACCGGGCAAGCGCGAGAGCTCATCCCGGCTCAACCGATCATCGTCATCGAGATCCAAAGCCCCGAAAACCGCCTGCTCCGACTCCGCCCGGCTCAAGCGCAGGTCGCGGTTCCGGTCATAGTCCTCGGGGTCGGTCCCGTCCAAGATTCCGCGCAGTAGCCGCGTGAGGGCCGCCCGCTGGATACTCAACAAGGACTGCGGCCGCTCTTCCGCCGACGCCGTGCGCGTCCCCGCTAGGGCGCCGGTGATCGCGGCCAGCTCGCTCAGGCTAATCCACCCGTTCTCGTCCTCGTCCACATCGCTCGACAGACTCGTCCGGCACTCCTCCAAGCTTAGCGCGCCCGAGTGGTCCGTATCCATTTGATCGAGAAAGAGCCGTGCGGTGATACCTGGCGCCATCGGCGTGCCCAGGGGCTCATCCGCTAGGCCGAGCTGCTCGCGGCTCACCCCGAGAATACGCCCGAACTCGGCGCCCGTGAGCCACCGAGATTCCCCGTGGCTCACGTCCTTCAGAGGCGTTCCATCCGGCTTCACCATTTGGTCCAAGGGGAACTGCTCGACCGCACCTGCAAAGGTCTCGAAGATGCCCGGCAGGATGCCGAGTTCGGTGGGCTCCTTCGACAGGCCCACGTCCACGGCACGCACACCATCGCTACCGAAGGCCAGCATGGTCGTGCTGAGGAACGGCGGGTTGTAGAACTGCGCCGGTGCCAGCCACTCCGTACCATCGCCCGTGCGCACGTCGCCGGTCAGCTGCGGCTGCTCGGGATTCGTGATGTCGACCACGAACAGTGTCGAGCGCCCGCCACCGCGCACATTGCGCTCGGCCAAGAGGTACAGATAGTCGCGCTCGGCCGTGGCCGCGCCGCCCTGGGACTCGCCCACGTCCACGTGACTCAGGGCCACCAGGCCGCGGTAGCTGGTCTGCCCGCGCCCGCCGATGCTCGCGCTGCGCCCGGCCACGGGCTTGGGCCACAGCAGCGTCGGCAGCGACGGCTCGGTCACATCCACAAGCTGCAACCCGAGGTTCTGATCCAAGACCGCGGCCACGTTGCGCGCCTCGGTGCGCTCGTCCGAAGCACGCGGCTTGCCATCGGGGCCCAGCTCCGCAATCGGTCGGCTGTATTGGAAGAGCGCAGCCACGTGGGTCACGTAGTCGGTCTCGCCCTTGCGCGTTGCGAAGCCCAGACCGCCGAGCAGGCGCGGCGAGATCGGCGCGCTCACATCCACGGTCGCGAGCCCACCCGCGCCGTCGGCCACATAGGCCCAGGGCCAGGCCACGTCCACGTCATGGGCATCGAACATGGGCAAGCCACCGAGCCGCCGGATCTTCGCGGGCTCCGCGATATCGAAGAGCTGCAACCCGCCCGCACCATCGGCCACGTAAAGCACGTCGCCTTGCACTTCGAGGGAGCGCGGACTCACGGTCGCCACGAACGCAAGGCGCTTCAACTTAAGCGGATCGCGAGCGTCGAGCACGTGCACGCCGTGGAATCCCTCGGCCACGAACAGAGTCTCGGCGTGTCCCTGCAGGGGATCGCACACCAGCTCGACAGCGGTCACATTGGGGATCGCGAACTTGGCTAGCGGAACCGACGCCGCGAGCTGGCCACGGTTGAGCGCAACGGTCTCGATGCCGCGCTCGTCGGCCACGAACGCGAGCTGCCGCGCCAGGCGGAAATTGTCCGTGCCCAACCCCCAGGTGCCCGGCGCCCGGTGGCACTCGACGCACGAGCGGGCGGTATTGCGCACGGCGTGGGTCTGGTGGTGGATCATGGTCATGCCCGACAGACCCGCCGCCGTCTCGGGCATAGCCTGGTCGATCTTCAGCACGCCGTCCTTGTCCCACACGCTGCCCATGGTCGAGAAGCCGGTCATATAAGGAGCCACGCGGCCGGACCCGTTGAGCCCCGCATAGAAGCTCTTCCAGGTCGCGAAGACCTTCTCCTGGGTCGTGACGCGTCCGGGGGTGCGGCGGCCCGAGATTAAGTCGAGTTGACTCAGGGACTCGTTGCGCGTGAAGTGGAAGCCTAGGAAGTTCGGATTCCAAGCGCTGTGGCAGGTGTAGCACTCCAAGTTTGTGTGGTTCGAGTTCATGGCCTGGTGCGCATCGAACTCGTACTCGAGGCTGCCCTCATCCAGAAGACTGCGCACCTGCGGAACGATGCGCTGCACACCATCGGTCTTGCCGGTCAGGATCACACGATAGCGATCGGGGTCGTCCGCCTGGTCGGGATCGTCGGGGTTGCCGTACCAGCCGGGGTTCTCTTCTCGGTGTAGATTCTCGAGGGGCGTGCCACGCTCCGTGCGCAGATTCGAGACCTCGTCGAAGCCGCCGTGGCAGTCCTCGCAAGAGATCTCTACCTGCTTCTCCATCTGACCGTGCAGCTTGCCGTCCCCCATCAGGTCCCCTTGGGTGTGACAGTCCACGCAGTGCATGCCTCGCTCGAAGTGAATGTCCGCCGGCACCATGGCGGGATCGTTCAGATAAAAGGCATTGTTGAGCGGCGCGTCTGTAGTTCCAGCCACGTCCGGCCCACCCGGTGCGCCCGGTGGAAGCTGGGACAGACCGCGGAAGTTCAAGCCGATGGACGCGTCGCCGTAGTGACACGTAGTACAAGCGTTTGTGTCCGGCGCACGCACCATGGTGTGGGTTAGCGGGTGCCCGGGCTCGTTGCGCAGGGCCTTGCGGTCGGTGCTATTGGAGAAGCCGTCCAGGGCATAGGGCACATGGCACGCCGCGCAGCCGCCGCCGCGATAGTCGCCATCGAAACCCGCGCGTCCGTCGACGGCCTGACCCTCGCTCCAAAAGTGGCACTGCATGCACTCCTTACGCGGCAGGTCCGCGAAGTGCGTGGAGAGCTCCGAGTCGCTGCCCACTCCGCGGAACCCGGGGAGCGGGATCAGGCGCTCGACGTCTCCGCCTTCATCCGGCTGGCCGAACTTGGGATGGGGCGCCCCGAAGATCGAGAAGCGCCCGCCCTTCTCCTTCGACAGGCCCATCTCGTAGAAGCCGTCGGACAGGTGCCCCGCGGTCGTGAAGTGCAGGCTCGAGCCGAAGTTGCGCACGGCGTCCTCGTGGCACTCGGCGCAGGTGCGGTCCACGATGCGCAGGTCCATGGGATTCTCGAAGCGGCGGCGCGCAAGGTCTTCGTCCGGAGCCAGCACGCGCTCGTCGGAGACCTCGTCGCGCGTGCGCGGCACATGGGCGGCTGCCTTGGACACGGCCTTGGGATCGCCGCCGTGGCAATCGGTGCAGGTCAGTTCGGCCTCGGGGTGCATGGGCTCGATGCCCACGTGGCAATCCTCGCAGCCCTCTGTTGCCGCGACCGTCACGGCTGCTTCGAAAGCGGCGGGGTGACCCGCCCCGAACCTCGCTACCTGCGCGCCGGAAGAGAGAACAAGCCCCATGCCAAGCGCGCCCCAAAGGAAGAACGCTCCGATTCCAAGCCTACCCGCCTTTGTCATATGTACTGCTCCCCATGTCCAATCCAAGAACGCGTGGACGGACGAACTTCGTCCCAACCGCTTTGCCAACCTAAGTGCGCCGCGTGGCTAGGCGAACATCTTCGAGATGCGCTTGCCCTTGGCCAGCGCCGCTTTGGTTCCAAACATCGAGGTCACCGTCGGCGCGACGTCAATCGTATCGATCTCGTCGTCGTACTCGACACCGCTCTTGAAGTCCGGGCCCCAGCAGGTCGTCGTCACATAGCGCAGGTCGTCCGACCCATCACCGTGGTCAAGACCACGGCGCGAGTTGAGATCGCGGTCGCGGCCAAACTCTGGCAGGATGATAAACGAGGTCGTGTCCCGCAGCTCGGGATCCGCTTTCACGCCCTCCCAAAGTTCACCGAGGGCCGCGTCGTTCTGGCGAACCACCTCGACGTAGCCATTGAAGTCGCCGTGGGCCGTGTCCGCATTTTGCAGCACAATACCCGTGACCTTCGGCTTGAAAATCGTGATCAAGTTGCGCGCCACGCGGATCGCCTTGCGGTCGCCGGCGGCGGGACCGTTGATGTTTGCCGTACCCCGGGTGAGCTCTTCGAGGATGTACTTCTCGATGCGTGCGGCGGTCTCGGGATCGGATCCCGCCTTGCCCGCGTCGAGCACCTTGCGCATCTTGCGCAGGGCGTCCGTCTCGCCGCCGGGCACCTCGCGCATCTTGCCGAAGTCCGCGAGCAGCCCCTTGAACTCGGCGTTGAAGATGCCATCACCGTCGAGCACATTGGCGCCGTACTTCTGCCCGTAGTCACGGTGGGAACTGGCGCTGTAGTTGGTCTGTTGAGCGCCGCCGGAGGTGCTGATCCAGACGTCGGACTCCGTCAGTCCGCCGTCCTTGCGCAGGTACTCGAACAGCGTCGGGTCGGGACCGCGGGCGTTCTCGCGGATGCCGCGCGCCTCAGAGATCCCGGTGAAGACGGAGAGGGCGGCGCCAAAATGCCCCAGGTTCGATGTGCGCGTGCGGTTGAACAGTACGCCCTCGTCGGCCATGGCGCGCAAATAGGGAATATTGGCCGGCGTGCCAAAGGTCTCGCGACTGCGCACGCCTCCGGCAAAGGCGACCAGCACCAGGTGCTTCGTCTTCAGCTCCTTGGCCGGCACGGCCGCCCCGGCCAAGGCCGCAGCCGCCTGGCCAAGACCGCCCAGCTGCAGGAAAGATGCCGCGGCAAGACCAGCCCCCAGGACTTCGCGCCTGGTGACCTGTCCGCTCTTCTTAGGGTGCTGATCGCTCATCTTTACTGCTCCGTTTCGGGTCTATTGACTCTGATATTCTGCACCGGTCACGATGGCTAAGAGGATCGTCGCGGGCCGGCAGTCGGCTTCGCGAAAGGCGCGCGTGAAGACCGCCGCTTCCTCTTCGGTTGTACTGCGACCGAGCAGAGCCAAGAACTGCTGCTCGATCCACTTGCTGACATTCTCGACGTCCTGCTTCGCTGGAAGCTTGGCCTCCTTGGAGTCCAGTACGAGCCGGGCCAACAATCCTTTTAAAGGTGCTGGATCCGACAGTCCGTCGAGTGCGTCTCGCATGCGCCGAGCTTCGCTGTCCGTCGGCAGCCGGTCGTAGGCGTCCACAAAGAGCGAGTTCACCCAATCCCGGTTCGATGTTCTACGCGGCCGTGTCAGGCGCGCCTCCCACTCCGCCGACAGGAACCACTTGCGGTAGTTGTCGAGGAAGGAAAACTCATCCTTGCCGAAGGCGCGGATCGCGTCACGCCGCCCAGACTTGTCCTGCTCAGCGCGAATCAGCCGGATGTACTCGCGATCGACCAAGCCCTGACCAAAGCGCTTGTCCGCCATCGCAACCCCCACAACATCTGACTGGGAGTTAACAACCTGGCCCAGGAAGAGTCCGGTCCCGCCGTCATAGGCCGTCTTGCCAATGTCGAGCTCCCTGGCTTGCTTCTGCACCACGATCCCAAGTAGCTGCTCCATGACCACCGTCACAAACGTGTCCGAGCCCGGATTGCGCAGGTTAAAGCTCGAGCTCAAGACCACCCGATGAATCGCATCGCGCACGTGCAAACGACCCGCCGCGAGGTCGGCTGGAATCGATTCCACCCTCTCAGCGTGAGGCCGAAAGTTGTCGATTAACAGGAAGTAATAGAGCTGCTCCTCGAGCCACTTCGCCCAAAATACCTCGCTCCCAAGCAACTCGTCTAACAGAGCCACCAGCCCCTTGTCCGCCCACTGAACGCGCTCGGCACGCAAAGGCGGCCGCCCAAGCAGGTCCAAAAACGCCGCCCGAATCCGAAGCGGAGTCAACTGTCCAAAGGGCGCAGCCTCCGTCTCCTGGCTCGAGTCCTGACCACGGGCATTTATTGGGGATTCCATTCTTAGGATCTACCCTAGCGCAAGTCCCTAATCTACTGCACGGATACTCGGAAAGTTGACGACGGACGCTGCGTTGGCCATGGCGGTGCAGTTGGCCCTAGTCGGGACGATTCGCTTGGCTGGTGCTGTTGGGGGTCCGGAGTCTCGGTCAGCAGCAGGATTTCGGAATCCAGATGGCGGCGGAGTTTGGGATAGCCTGCCAGAGAGCTAGGGTTGGGTCTGGCATGCGATTGGTGACTTGGTTCTCCTTTGCCCAAAGATCGTTGCAACTCACAGAAGGCACCTCTAAATCAAGCTCCGCGAAGCGCCATCAATTTAGGTACGCCGCAAACTGCTTGCGGAGGTCGGGGGAGCTGAGCTTGCGGAGGGCGGTCATTTGAATCTGGCGGACGCGCTCGACACTCACGCCCAGGTGCAGGGAGACCTCGGCGAGGGTGTGCTCGCGGATGTTGCCTAGGCCGAAGCGCTGGGTGACGACGAAGCGCTCGCGTTCACGCAGGTCCGCGAGGGCTGCGCCTAGGTCGCGCTCCAGATTGACCCGATCCATCCGGTTCAGATCATCCTCGATCGTGTGCTCGTCCTCGAGGAAGTCGCCCAAGCGGCTTGTGCCAGCGGCGGAGTTAAACTCGGCGTCTAGAGAGAGACTCATGCGCGTTGCGCTCAAGGCGGAGTCCACTAGGTGCTCATCGAGCTCGCCCTCTTGGGCGATCTCGGCGCTGGAAGCCTTGGGGTCACCCAGGCGGATCTTGGCCTCGTTCACCTGCTTCATGATCTTCTGCAGGTAGATCGGAACGCGTACCGTGTGGCCGAAGTTGTAGAGGTGGTTGCGGAAGGCCTGGTTCAACCAGTGCACTGCATAGGTCCGGAACAGGAGCCCACGGCGCCAATCGAAGCCGTCCACGGCGCGGTACAAAGCAATGCTGCCCTCTTGGATCAGGTCGACCCGGGAGGCGCCCGTGTGCGTGTAGCGCTCGACGTTCATCAGCACGAGGTAGAGATTGCGCTCGACCAGCTCAGTTCGCAGAGCGTGCAGTTCGACCCAGCGCTGAGCGACCTGACGCGGCAGATCGGACGCGGCGATCGTCGCCTGGGCCACCTGATTGTTCCAGCCGAGTCCCGTGTGGGCGATGCCCTCGTGCACCTGTTGCTCGTTGATGTCGTTCGCTTCCATGGCGACACCTAAGCGCAGTCGCGCGAACTCGATCCGGCGGGCAAGGTGGCCTTCCTCTTCCCGGTCGAGCACCTCGATCCGATCCACATCGGCACGGAACTGATTGAGGAACGAGGCCGAGGCCGTGTTGGTGAAGTGGCGCGGCTCGCGACGCCAGGAGTCCGAATCCTTAAT
>JBLHWM010000028.1:0-17000 GCA_047629095.1 Planctomycetota bacterium
TCTTCATGACGCGATCTTAGCGAGCAGCACCCCCGGATCCACGACCCTTACCCAGTCGGTATCGATGGATTCCTGTAATTGCGCCTCTTGGGGATGGGGGGTGCATTGCTAGGCGCTGCGCGCGGGGGGGACGCGGGGGGCGAACGGCTTCTCTCCCGCCAGGGTTCCGGAACCCGGGCGGCCGGGAGGATGAAGGTTTGTTGTGCGATGAGGGGTCCGCCCTGGATGGCATCACGCGATTGGGATGAATTGAACGTCAAAGGAGCCATCCTTGGGCGGCCGGGAGGATGAAGATTTGCTGTGCGATGAGGGGCCCGCCCTGGATGGCATCACGCGATTGGGATGAATTGAACGTCGAAGGAGCCATCCTTGGGCGGCCGGGAGGATGAAGATTTGCTGTGCGATGAGGGGCCCGCCCAAAGGGATTCCTGCGCCCCCCTGGCGGAAGAGAAGCCTTCTGGGGATCGCAACGGTCTTTGGGAAAGACAAAACGAAGTCCCACTGCCTAAGCCCAGGTCACCTGACCAATAAATGAGTACCGCACATGCCTATCCCCACCAAGGAAAGCTTCCCCGGTCACGCAAGCCAAAGCCCCTGATGGAGCGTCCCAATCCAACAATCGCCCCCGCCCCCAAAATGGCAACCCAGTTCTCACTCCCCCCACCCTCAGAGTCGTTGCGACCTCTCCAAAGGCGTCTCGGTCAGCAGCAGGGTGGAGGAATCCCTTGGGGACGGCCCCTAGACGCTCAATATATCCCAATCCTCCGGCCGTCCGGGTTCCGGAACCCTGCTGCTGACCGAGACGCCGGACGCCCAACATCCCCACCCAAGCGAAGCGCCCAAACCAAAACTCCAAGCCCCTCGACCAAGCCCCTCGACTAAGCCACCACCAAACCCAGCGCAGCGCCCCTCCCCAAAGAAGCAGAGCGCCCCAACAAAGCCCAGCGCAGCGCCCCTTAACGCAACACGCCGCCGCACCCAGCAAGGCGCGACGGCGTGTCGAGGATCAACCTGACCTTGGAAACTCGACCTAGACGCTAGTGCGAGAGGCACGCTTGCGCGCGTTGGGATCCAGCAGCGTCTTGCGCAAGCGCAAGGTCTTCGGCGTGATCTCGACGCGCTCGTCGTCCTCCACGTACTCGAGCATCTCCTCGAGAGACATGACGCGGGGCGGTGAGATCTTCGTGTTCTCATCGCGGCCAGAGGCGCGCATGTTGGTCAGCTTCTTGGTGCGGCAGACGTTGAGCGGCAGGTCGCCGTCGCGGTTGTACTCGCCAACGACCATGCCCGCATAGACATCGTCGCCAGGCGACACAAAGAAGGTGCCTCGGTCTTGGAGTCCGTCGAGGGCGTAGGGGATCACGGTGCCGTCGCGGTCCGAGATCAGCACGCCGTTCTGGCGCCTTGGGATGCTGCCGCCGTCGGCTTCCCAACGCTCGAAGACGTGGGAGAGAATGGCCTCGCCCTGGGAGAGGGTCAAGAGGGCCGTCCGCGCGCCGATGAGGCCACGGGAGGGAATGAAGAACTCGAGGTTCGTCATGCTGCCATCCGAGTCCATGTTGGTGAGGACTCCACGTCGGCGTCCGAGGTATTCGATGATGCGACCCGCGGTTTCCGTGGGGCACTCGATCGAAGCGCGCTCGACGGGCTCGCAGGAGACGCCGTCGACATCCTTGATGATGACGCGCGGCTTTGAAACCGCGAACTCGAAGTCTTCGCGACGCATGTTCTCCATGAGCACCGAAAGGTGCATCACGCCGCGCCCCAGGACCTCGTAGCTGTCCGCCGAGTTGGTGGGCATGATGGTCAGGGCAGCGTCGCGAATGGCGGCGCGCTCGAGGCGTCCCAGCACGTGGCGGCTCGTGACGTACTTGCCTTCCTTGCCTGCGAAGGGCGAGTCGTTGATCGAGAAGACCATCGAGATCGTGGGCTCGTCGACCTTGATGGCGGGCATCGGGTCGGGATGCTCCGAGGCAGACAAGGTGTCGCCAATAGCGATGCCGTCGATGCCTGCCACGATGGCGATGTCGCCAGCGGGAACGGCGATGGCGGGCACGCGCTCGAGGCCTTCATAGCGGAAGAGGCTCTTGATCGTGACTGCAATGGAGCGCGGCCGGTCGGGGTGGCACAGGGCGACCCGGTCTCCCATCTTAAGGATGCCGCGGTTGACGCGTCCAACGGCAATCATGCCCTGGAAGTCGTCGCGGTCGATGGTGGCTGCTTGGAACTGAACGTTGCCCGTGAGGTCGCCTTTGAACTCGGGCGTCTCATTGAGCACCATGTCGAACAACGGCTCGAGATCGCGGCCTTCCCAGCCACCCTCAGGTTCCGCTTCGTTCGCAGCGTAGCCGTCGCGTCCACTGCCGTAAACGCAGGGGAAGTCCAGCATGCTGTCATCCGCGCCGAGGTCGATGAAGAGCTCGAGGATCTGGTCGTGGACCCATTCGATACGCTTGTCGGGACGGTCGACCTTGTTGATCATGACCAGCGCCTTGAGACCGCGCTCGAAGGCCTTCTTCAGCACGAAGCGCGTCTGGGGCATCGGGCCCTCGCGTGCGTCCACCAGCAGGATGACCGCATCCGCCATGTTCAAGGTACGCTCGACCTGGCCGCCGAAGTCGGCGTGGCCCGGGGTGTCCACGATGTTGATGCGCACGCCCTTGTAATCGATGGACGTGTTCTTCGCGAGGATCGTGATGCCGCGTTCGCGCTCTTGATCATCGGAGTCCATGATGCGTTCGGTGACCTGCTTGTGGGACCCGAAGGTACCGGCGAAGCGGAACATCGTATCCACTAGGGTGGTCTTGCCGTGGTCGACGTGGGCGACGATGGCGATGTTGCGGACAGGCGTATTCATGGCGAAATCGAGAGGCTCGGGAGGACGTAAAAGTCGGAGTGACGCGGCTCGTGGGACTTTTTTCCCACCGCGTGAAGCCGTCCATTGTAAGCGGAATCCAAGCCGGTGTGCAGCGCCCCAACGCCACAAGCTAAAATTCCCTCGCGAGTCTCGGATCCGCCTAGGGCAGGATCTGGCTGCGCACCACGGGTAGGCCCGCAGCGCTCCCGATCGGGGTTATGCGCACCGATACGTCCTGGGGCGAGCCCGCGTCAAAGACGCCGTCCGCCACATAGTCCCAGCCGAAGATGTGCGCCGAGCCTCCGGACAGGGCCTCGAGCTGCCCCAGGCCTGCTCCGAAGGGGACGCCGCCGGTCAGCTTCTGGGTCGCGCTGCGCCAGCTCGAAGGTGCCGCCGGGGTCAGGCTCCACTCGACCGTGATCCGCGCGTCGTTCTGCTCCACATCCGTCAGGGTGTAATTCACCAGAATTATGCCCTGGGCACCCACATGGACCATCGAATCGACCGTGGTCATCGGGTTCTCATCGGGGCCACTGGGCGGGATCAACGTCGCCGTGCCGCCCTCGGGCACCTCGCTGCCAGCACTGGTCGAGACGCCACCCGAGATCACCAAGTAGCCCCGATCGATGCGATCCACGTGGTGGGCGCTGCGGGCTCCGGGCAGGTTGCCCGACGGTGTGAAGTCCTGGGTCGTCGGCTGAAAGTAGTCCGTACGGGCGAGCAGTCCGCCGGAGTTCGAGGTCCTGCCCCCGGTGATCAGCACGTTCCCCGAGCCGACCATCGTCGCCGTGTGATCCCAGCGCCCCACGGCGAGGTACCCGGGGATCGCCGCGTTGGCATCCGTCACGGGGGTGTAGGTTCCGGCCAATGGATCGAAGAGCTCGGCCACGGGCTGTATCTGGTCACCGGCTAGATCGCTGCCGCCAAACAGCAGCACCTCGCCGGATAGCAGCACCGTCGCCGTGGCGCCGTGGCGCGCGGCGCCGGGCGGCGTCGCGCTGGTGGCCGTAACTGCGCCCGCTACGTCCAAACTCAAGAACTCCGCCACCGGCGTGTCCGACGAGGGCGCGCAGCCAGCCACAAGGACGCGCCCGTCCCCGAGTAGCACTGCCATGAAGTCGTCGTAGCTGTGGGCCAGGGCGAAGCCGGTCCAGGTGTTGCCGATGGGGTCGTAGATCTCGCCCGTCGCGCCCGTCGATCCGCCGCCGATCACCGCGACCTGGCCATTGGGCAGCAGCACCGAGCGATGCCCCGAGCGGGCCTCCAGCAGCGACGCCATGAGCGTAAGGGTCTCATCAACCGGGTCGAAGAGCTCGACCTCGGCCCGGGGCAGGAAGCTGTTCTGGCCGCCGATGAGCAGCATGCGTCCATCGCTGAGCAGGGTCGAGGTCAGGCCCGCGCGGGCCACGCTCAGGCTTCCCGCGGGTGCGAAGACGAAGTCCGAGACGCTGTCCTGGCGCGTGCCGCGCTCGCCTCCGGCGAGGGTCGTGCCCGGTGCCGTTGCTCCGCCGAAGACCATCAGCTCGGTGCCGTTCGAAACGAAGCTCGCATTGTCGTAGCGCGCGGTGCCCATGGCCTCTTCACTCGGAAAGGGTAGCCCCATCAAGTTGACCTCTACGGGCTCCTCAGCTGGCGGTGACGGCTTGCCGCCAACCACCACGATCCGCAGCTCCACCGGCGGGAAGCCCGCGGACTCGTTGCCCCCGGCAAAGTTCCCGGCGCCGATGTCGGCGGCCATGTTCCAGGTCACGGCGAAGGTCGCGCCGCTGGTCGCACTCGGCGCCACAGTTCCAGGCGCGCTAACCGGTGTACCGAGCCCGTCCAGGCTCTCTTGAATGTTGGCCGTATTCCAGGACACGCCTTGGTCTACGCTGAACTCGACAACCACCGATGCCGTGGCACCTTCGGGCTGCTCGAGGTCAAACTCGACCGTAGCCGTGCCGGAGGGATCGCCTTTCAGCTCGCCCGTATCCGGGTCCGTATAGGTGCCGGTAAGGTTGAGCTCGATCACCGGGGCCGAAGCGAGGGCTGCGGGTGCTCCGGACGAGGACGAGCCTCCGCCGCAGGAACCGAGTGTGCAAAGAGCGGCTAGCGAGGCCGAAGCGAAGACGTTTTTCATGGATGTGGGGGGGGGAGCGTGGGGGGGCCACAAGCGGGGACTATCGACCTTGGCTTCGGCGATCCTTGAGACCGCATCCGCATTTCCCTAGGGGAACTGATTGGGCGCGCCTGCAGCGATCTGGCAGCGCAGAGCTGCGGCGCGGCTCTCTTCGTGGAAGCGCAGGGCCATGGCGGGATCTCCCGACAGCGCCGCACATCGGGCGAGGCCGCGCCAGCCCGGGACCAGGTTCGCGTTGCCGTCGACGGCTACTTGGAAGAGCCGCGTGGGCCCGGCGAGGTCTACGCGTCGGGGGCTCGGGCCGCCGGGCGAGAGCTGAGCCTCGAGCTTGTCCATAAGTGCCTGGCCCAGGTTCAGGGCGACCTCGGGATCCTGGGGGATCAGCCGGTGCGCTTCGCGCAGCAGGTCGACGGCCTCGTCGTCGCGGTCGAAGTGGCGCAACACCAAGGCCAGGTCGTTCATGGCGCCAGGGTGCCCTGGGCGCAGTCTATTCGCCGTTTGGGCGTGTTCGAGCGCATTCCCGTGGCGTCCGCAGACGGACTCGAGCCAGGCTCCATAGCGCGCGCTTTCGAAGCTCCAGGACGAGGTCACAAGGGCCGCGCTGGCCGAATCGAAGTCGCCGGATTCGGCGGCCTGACGGCTGTTGGCGAGGGTCCTGCCAAAGCCGAGATTGACCAGCGAAACCGCGCAGATCCCAAGGACTACGAGCCGTGCGGGGCCGAGTTGGCGTCTGGAGAGCGCGGCTGTGGGTAGCGGGCCGGCGAGGGCCAGCAGGCAGCCAAGGGCGAGGAGGCAGAGGGGCTCCGCGAGGGGAAAGAGCCCCATGGCCAAGGTGATAAAGCCCAGCAGCCCGCCCCGCGCGGCCAGCTGTGCGGGGGCCAGGCGCGCTCCCCCGGACAGGGGCCAGAAACCGCGACCGAGGGCGAAGAGCAGGCAGGCGAGCCCGACCAGGCCAAACTCGTGGGTCAGCTCGAGGAAGTCCTGGTGGGCGTGGGCCGGCTGGCGCGAGGCGGTCAGGGTGATATCGCCGTTGGGCTGGCGGTCAAAGCGCTCGCTCCAAGCGACCTGCGCCTTGCCGGCCGCGGCCTGGGGGTAGTTCAGGCGCCAGGTGCCGGGGCCCTGGCCGAAGAGCCCGGCGCTTGGCAGTTGGTCGAGGGTGACTTCGGCTAGGTGCAGGCGTTCGATGACCGAGGTCGAGCCCGGCTTTGGCATGGTCGAGACGACGCCCGCCGCCGCTAGGCATAGGCCGGTGGCGAAGAGAATCGGCAGGCCCTTCGCCATGCCGATTCGGCGCTTGCCCAGCACCAGCAGCACAGCCCCGGTGGCGATCGCTCCGGCCAACAGCCCAAGGCGGTTGCCGGACAGGGCCAAGTAGCTCGCGATCACACCCAGTTGCAGCAATCCCCATGGTGAATTCCGCAGCACGAGGGCTGGCGCCAGGCAAAGGGCGCAGAAGCTCGCACATAAGTTGCGCGTCCCCAGGGACCCCGCCCCGGCGTCAAGCTGCCCCGGAAGCGAAAGCCAGAGACTTGCAATGCCCATGAACGAGGCGGCAAATCCAGACCAGGCCAGCAGTCGGATGAGCGCCATCGGGCCGTGTCGAAGTCGGGCACTTCGGGCGACCCAATACGATGCGCTGAGCAGGCCCATATCGGCCAGTCGCGTTCCCGCCAACAGGGGGTCCGAGAGGGACACGAGCCCGACGAGGCCGATAATTCCAATCGTTCCAAGCCCAAGCTGTGTCCCATTAATGGTCGGTATTTGAGAAATCGGTCGCTTTGATAGGAGCCAACACAGGAGTCCTAATGCAATGCATAGGCGCCGGCTATCTAGTCCGGCGGCGGGGCCAAAATAGTCACCAAACACCAGTCCACTTCCCAGCGCGGTGGCGCCAGCGGCTTCGAGCCAGGGGAAGTTCGCCATGCTTCGGCGGTGGGGGGAGCAGGACATAGCGGTTACGCGAGAGGGGGCCGGGATCGTCTTTTTCGGCAAGCTTGTCGCGATTATTTAGAAAATTCGGGGGTGGAGTTCTTACATTGCCCTCCTCGCAAAGTGCCCATGGAGTCGACTAGGACTCCTGCGGGTTTTACTATATTGGGACTTCCTTGGCGTGCCCGATCCTCCTCCCCCTGCGATCTGTAAAATATGAATCTGTCCATTCTGCGAATTATTTTAGGCCTAACCAGTCTTACGTTTTTATCCTTTAATAGCACCAACGGCGACTTCGAAGAGCCCAACTGTGCGGGCTGCAAAGTGGGTATCCCCCTGCTCGAGGCCAGCCATCTCAAGTCCACCGGAGAATTCCTCACTCTCACGGTCGAGAGCAAAGCTGGCGACTGCTTCTCAGCGTTCAACCCACCCGCCCTCTGGATTTGCCACCCGGAGGGTTGCAACTTCGAGATCTCTCGCAGTTGGTCCAGTATGCCCTCCGGAACTCCGATTGAGACCTGCTGGGGCTGGGAGAACCCGCGCTCGGGGGTCCAACTCACCCGCAACTGCGACAAGAGTACACCTGGCCCCGTGGTGGACGTGAACGGGAATGGCTCGTCCTTTACCACGGAGAAGGCGCGTTGCCAGGACAAGGGCTACTTCTGGGAACTGAAGATCGGCGACATGTCAGTCGAGGTAGGGACGGTCTGCACCTCTTGCATCAAAGTGGGGGACTGAGCCATGGCTATCCCGAACCTTAAGCTAATCATGGGCGGTGCCGTTCTTGGCGCGGCCACGGTACTGCTGGTGTTGCGCGAGCCCCAGGCCGACCAGGACCTCGGGAAGCTCAATCTGCAGGAAAGGACTGACGGGGCCGCGGTTGTGCCGAGCCTTCCCGAGGACGGATCTCTGAGCTCGGCGAGTGCCGTGGCGGTGGAATCTCAGCGGCCAGCCGAGGCCCTACTGGCCGAAGGCCTGGTCATCTCCGAGTCCGGCGAGGAGATCTTCACTCGAGAGCGGGCCATCAAAGAGACCGGTAAGGTGCTGCTCGAAAAGCACGTCCCCAAGCCGACGACCTTCGTTAGGTCCTACACCAGCTGGCCCGATGACCTCACTCCAGAGACCAGCAAGTCGCACTTTGGGCGCGATTTGACCCAGGCTGAAGTCGCCGGGATCCAGGCGATTCACGACGGTTTTCTTCCCGACATGTTGGCCCTAGCCGGCCTCATGCGCGGGGAGTATGGCGACATCATCCGCACGGTGGAAAAGACGCGCTCCTACAACTTGGACCGCATCTATTCGACCGAGCCCAACCCCCGCACCCCCCAGAATCACAATGTGATCACCATGCCGGGTTGGCGCGCAACCTACCCGGTTGGCTACGACACCTATCCCCACCTCTTGGTGACCAGCAAGGCGGCGACGGCCCTGCGCAAGCAGCGCGACCACGCTGTTGCCGCGTACCTGTCCGCGAATCGCTAAGGCGCGTCGCTTGGGAATTGAGGCGGCGGGAAGAGATCTCGATCACTTGTAGCCGCCTTTGCGTTGCCTCGGTGATCTCCCTTGGCAAAATGGGTGGCATGAAGACCCCCCTCAACCTCGCCCCCCTCGCGGCAACTCTGCTTTGCTGTGCCTGCGCATCCACCACGGGCGAAGAGCCCGACTTCGGCCGCGCTGGCCTCTCCTCGGACACGGGCACCACTGCCTATGGGACGTTTGAGGTCGAGGCCGGCTTCGAGGTTGACCCCGGCGACCGAAAAGCCGTTCCGCTCACGGTGAAGTACGGCCACTCCGAGTACACCGAACTGTACATGGATTGGTCGGTCTACGAGAAGATCGCAAGGCCCGGTGACGACGGCGAGGGCATCGGCGACCTTGGCTTTGGTGTGCGGCATCGCTTTTGGGAGGGCAACAACGGCACCTCCGCGGGCTTGCAAGGATTTGTGAAGTTCCCGACCGGGGACGAGGATGAGGGCACCAGCAATGGGGACCTCGACTTCTTCGCCGCGAGCATGGTGACCCAAGAGTTTTCGAACCTGACCCTGAACGGCTTCTTTGAGCTGGGCGTGCTCGGGGACCCAGTCGACGACGACACGGATGTGCAGCGCACGATCGCGATCTCCTGGGCGACTCCAACGGGCCAGGGCCTGGATGCCTTTGGCGAGGTCTCGCGCGTGTTCACCGATGGCTTGGACCCGGCGTATCTGTTGCTTGGCCTCGCTCACCAGACCACGGAGATCACGGTCTTCGACTTTGGTGTCTCGCTTGGCCTGAACAGCGACGCGGCCGACGACTCGTTCTTCATCGGCGTGACCACGAATCTAGGCATCCTCGGTCCCCAGGGACCGTCGGTTTATCGCGAAGCGGGCACGGGCTACTAGACACAGGTCGCCGTCCTGGATTTACCCTCGGCAGTTAGCCCGGGAAAAAGGCCCGCATAGGCTTGGCCCTCTTTGCTGGTGCGGCGCGGCGCGGCGCAAAGATTCGCGCTCAGGGGCCTCGACTTGGCCCTCTTGCGCCGACGAAGATGGCTTCGTACCGCAACGGCTCTTCTGCAACGGACTGCTAGGCGTTAGAATCTGCATCGCGCTTTCCCCCTGGGCGCTGAAGACCCGGACCGGGTTGCGGGGGGCTCCACTCATCATGACGATAATCCTACGCAACGCCGATGTATTCGCGCCCGAGCCCCTTGGGCTCCAGACCCTCGTGGTCGGAGGCGGAAAGGTCCTGTGGATGGGGTCGGACAGCGCGGCTCCAACCGGCGGTGATTGGATCGGAGAGGACGTGGACCTCGGCGGCGCGAAGCTGATCCCGGGGCTTGTGGATGGGCACAATCATCCCACGGGCGGTGGTGGCGAGTCCGGGCCCGAGACGCGCGTGCCCGCGCCGATGCTCTCGACCTACACCCAAGCCGGCGTGACTACGATTGTTGGCATGTTGGGCACCGACGGCGAGACCCGGGACATGGCCGCGGTCTGCGCCGCCGTGCGCGGGCTGCGCGCCGAGGGCTTGGGCGCGTACTGCCTCACCGGCGGCTACC
Organism: Planctomycetota bacterium; assembly: GCA_047629095.1. Taxonomy (GTDB): domain Bacteria; phylum Planctomycetota; class UBA1135; order UBA1135; genus CALBMX01. The sequence goes on from JBLHWM010000028.1 coordinate 9,946, forward strand.
ACATTCCCGGCCGCACGATCACCGGAAGCCTGCGCGGGGACATCACCCACATCGATGAGATCATCGGCGTGGGCGAGCTGGCCCTGTCGGACTTTCGCTCGAGCCAACCGACCTTGAACGAGCTGCTGCGTATCGCATCGGAAGCCCAGATTGGCGGGATGCTTACGGGTAAGGCGGGCATCGTGCATCTGCACATGGGCGATGGACCACGGGGGCTCGAGCTTGTGCGCGCGGCACTCGACCAGTCCGAGCTTCCGGCGCGGGTTTTTCACCCGACCCACGTCAACCGTAAGCGCGCCCTGTTCGACGAGGCCATGGCCTTGACGGCGGCCGGCTGCACCATCGACGTGACGGCCTTCCCCGTTGAAGACGGCGAGGATGCCTGGTCCGCCGAGGCTGCGCTCACGAAGTACTTCGAGGCCGGCTTGCGGATGCAGCAGATCACCGTCAGCTCGGACTGCGGCGGATGCCTACCCGTTTTCGATGGCGATGGCGTGATGACGCACATGGACATCGGCGGCCCCGGCGAGCTGTTGGTTACGCTCGCTAAACTCGTGGATGCGGGCCATGAACTCGGTGATGTGCTGATGCCCTTCACGAGCAATCCCGCGCGGCTGCTGCGCCTGGCGAACAAGGGCCGCGTGGCCGTTGGCGCCGACGCGGACCTCGTGATACTTGACGATCAACTTCGCGCCTCTGGCGTGATGGCCGGGGGCAAGTGGCATGTACGCGCTGGCGCCCTGGTCCAACGCGGAACCTTCGAGGCCTGAGGCGACGCACTTTGCAATTACAAAAGGCCCAAAAGAACCCTATGACCTGCACGCGTGCGGTCCAACGGACAGACGATCTTGACGGATAATATCGGATACATCATCCCCATCGGTGGGGCTGAAGAAAAGGTGCGCGACGCGCACATTCTTACGCGCTTCGTAGAGGTCGCCGGCGGCGACCAAGCGAACATTGCCATCATTCCCACAGCCTCGCGGTTGAAGGATACGGGGGACCGCTACGCCACAATCTTCAAGGACCTCGGCGTGAAGGATGCCTTCTGCCTGTCCTACGAGACCCGCGCTGACTGCAAGCGTGTGGACTGGCTCGACAAGCTCTCCAAGGCGAGCGCCGTCTTCATGACGGGCGGCAATCAGCTGCGCCTGTCGACCCTACTCGGTGGCACGCCCGTCGCGGACATGATCCGCGAGCGCAACGCGACGGACAACCTGCACGTGGCCGGCACCTCCGCCGGAGCATCGATCATGGCCGAGCATATGATCGCCTACGGCAACGAGGGTCCGACCCCGCGCAGCGACATGGTGACCTTGGTTCCGGGGCTCGGCCTGACCCACCGGGCGATCATCGACCAGCACTTCGGCCAGCGCAATCGACTGGGCCGCCTGATGACATCGCTTGCCTACAATCCGCGTCCCATCGGCATCGGCCTGGACGAGGACACCGCCGCTTTCATCGACCACGAGCGCAAACTCACGGTTGTCGGCAGCGGTGCGATCACGATCGTCGATCCCGGCGACCTAGAGTTCTCGTCCATGGACTCCGCACGCCGCCACGAGGCAGTCTGTTTGATCAATATGCGCCTGCACGTTCTCATCGAAGGTTGCACCTATGACATGGTGACCCGCGTTGCGAACCCCGCGCCACTGCCCGAGCTCACTTAGTCTCTAGCAGTCCTCCGTATTCACCGCTGACTACGACTTCACCCCCCTCTTCAACGACGAAGCGAGCTTCGTCCCCGGGCAGCTCTTTCGACAGAGTTGCTAGCCCCCTCGACCGCCATGAAGATCCTCTCACGCAATGTTTATCTCGGCCCGAACCTCTTCGCCCTGTTCCGGGTGATTCGGTTGACGGTCGATCTTGGTGTGCTTGAAGATTGGCCGTCGGCCAAGCTCGGTAAAGACTTCACAGACGGCCTGGTCAAGGCTCTTCCCGGGCTCAAGCAGCACGGCTGCTCCTATGGCGAGCCCGGTGGATTCGTGCGGCGTCTGACCGAGGATGAGGGCACTTGGATGGGCCACATCTTCGAGCACGTTGCGATCGAGCTACAGAACGTCGCCGGCGCCAAGGTGACCTTCGGCAAGACCCGCGGCACCGGGACCCACGGTGAGTACACCGTGGTCTACGAATACGAGCAAGAGGACGTCGGCACCGGCGCCGGTCAGCTGGCCATCGAGCTCCTGCAGTCGCTGCTGCCAAAGGAGCTACGGAACGAAGAGTTTCGCGACGTGGAGTTCGAATGGGAGCGCGAGCGCGACTACTTCATCCGCACTTCCCAGCGCCGCGCATTAGGCCCCTCGACCCAGAGCCTGGTGGATGCTGCGGAGGAGCGCGACATCCCATGGCTGCGCTTGAACAAGTACAGCCTGGTGCAGTTCGGCCACGGCAAGTGGCAGCGCCGCATCCAAGCGACCATCACCAGCGAGACGCGCCACATCGGCGTGGAGCTAGCCTCGGATAAGGAAGAGACGAACCAACTGCTAGGGGACCTGGGCTTGCCCGTGGCGACGCAGCGCTTGGTCTACTCCGAGGACGACGCAGCGCGGGCAGCCGAGCGCGTTGGCTTCCCCGTTGTGATGAAGCCTCTCAACGCGAACCACGGCCGTGGCGTCACGATCGGCATCACGACCAAGGACGAGGCGCGCAGTGCCTTCGTCGTTGCGCGCGAGCACGGCCGCACCGTCCTCGTCGAGAGCTTCATCGAGGGCTTCGACCACCGCCTGCTTGTGGTGAACGGCAAGCTCGTCGCCGCTAGCAAGCGCGTGCCTGGTCACGTGACCGGCGATGGCGAAAAGACGGTAACCGAGCTGGTAGAGATCGTGAACTCGGACCCGCGCCGTGGTGTTGGCCACGAGAAGGTCCTGACTCGCCTAGAGTTCGACCGCGCTGCGCAGGACCACCTAGACAAGGCCGGCTACACGCCCGAGACCGTGTTGCCCAAGGGCGAGGTCCTGTACCTGCGCTCGACCGCCAACCTGTCTACCGGTGGAACCGCCGTGGACGTGACCGACATCATCCACCCCGTGAACCGGGACATGGCCGAGCGAGCTGCGAAGGCGATCAACCTTGATGTCTGCGGCGTGGACTTCTTGACCTACGACATCACCAAGTCCTACCGCACGAACGGGGGCGCGATCTGTGAAGTGAACGCGGCGCCGGGCTTCCGGATGCACGTGGCCCCAAGCGAGGGCACGCCCCGCGATGTGGCCGGTCCGGTCATGGACATGCTGTTCCCCTTGGGGACGCCGTCGCGCATTCCCATTGCAACGATTACGGGCACCAACGGCAAGACGACGACGTCGCGCCTGACCGCTCACATTCTGAAGAGTAGCGGCAAGACGGTGGGCATGACGACCACCGACGCCGTTTACATCGACGGTCACAAGACGGTCGAGGGCGACATGACGGGCCCGGCTGCGGCGCGCATGGTGCTGCGGGATCCTTCCGTGGATGTAGCTGTTATGGAAACGGCCCGGGGCGGCCTGCTGCGACGTGGTATGGGCTATCGCTCCTGCGATGTCGGTGCGGTGCTCAACGTTGCATCGGACCACCTCGGCCTGCGCGGCATCAACACCTTGGAAGAGCTGGCCAAGGTCAAGCGTATCATCGCGGAGGTCGCGAAGGACACTGCGGTGCTCAACGCGGACGACGAGCTCTGCCTCCAGATGGCGGATTACACCCAGGCCAAGCACGTCTGCTACGTGACGATGAACCAGAACCACAGCCTGGTCAAGGAGCACATCAAGGCTGGCGGTCGCGCGATTGTTCTCGAGCAGGGCATGGGCGGGCACATGTTGACGATCTACGACAACGGTGCTCACATCCCCCTGCTCTGGTCCCACGAGATCCCCTGCACGGTGGAGGGCAAGGCTCTGCACAATGTGCAGAACGCCATGTTCGCCGCAGCCATCACCTTCAGCATGGAAGTGAAGCTGGACGACATCCGGCACGGTCTGCGCACCTTCGACACGACCTACTTCCAAGCTCCGGGTCGCATGAACATCTGCGACGATCACCCGTTCAAGGTGATCCTAGACTACGGCCATAACCCGGCCGCCGTCACCGCCATGGTTGCCTTGACCGATCGCCTCGAAGTGAAGGGTAAGCGCGTCATCGTAGTCGCAGCTCCTGGTGATCGCCGAGACGAGGACATCACCGAGATCGCCACCGTCTGTGCCGGCCACTACGACCATTACATCTGTCGCCGGGATGACCACACCCGTGGTCGCGATGGGGACGAGGTACCGCGCATGCAGTACGAAGCCCTCGTGGCCGCCGGCGTTCCACGCGAGCAGATCGAGCAGATTCCCGACGAGCAAGAGGCCATTGACCGCGGCTTGCGTATGTGCAACCCAGGCGATCTTCTGCTGGTCTTCGGCGACTCGATCGAGCGCAGCTGGAACCAGATCGTCGACTTCGATGCAAGTCACGTCGGTGAGCTGATTCCCTCCTCACCCGCTACCATGGATACGGACCTGCCCGGAGTCGACCTCGTTCCCCAGGTCGCGATTCCCCGCAGCGACGAGCTGATCCGCGACGATCGTGGCGTGCGTCTGGCCCGGCCCGTTGAGCTCGAGGACTAGCCGGCTCTATGGAACTGCGTGACTCCCGCCGCCTGCCCGGCGCCAACTTCCTTTGGCGCCGGCCAGGTGCCGTCGTCGAGGTGAACTTCGCCAAGCACGAGGCCGGCCTTTTGGCACCTATGACCAAGTCGTGGTGCGCCCAGGCGCGCCGCATGCTGGACGCCCTTGGCTGGCAAGCACAGGCCACCCACGTCCGCGAGCTAGGCATTCCCCTTGAGTCGCGCAGCGACGACTGCGTCCATTCCGTGGCCTTCGCTCTCAGTGCACCCTTGGACGCGATGTACGCGGCCACGAGTATCGCCGAGTTCGCCCTCGAGGCCGCCACGGCCGAGCTCGTCGGGCCCCCCCTAGCCGCTGGTGCCTTCGCCGAAGCCCAGCAGCGCATCGCCAAGGAGATCGCGGACGAGGTCAATCCGCCCCTGTTATCCCTGCGCGAAGAGGCCATGGCCCGTGACATCTGCTTCCTCTCCGACGACGACCTCGTCTCCGTAGGTATGGGCGACGGGTCGCTGACATGGCCGGTGGGCGAACTACCAGCGGCGAGTGACGTGGACTGGTCCGCCGTGCACAACATTCCCCACGTGGTTGTGACCGGCACCAACGGTAAGTCGACCACCGTGCGCCTGCTCGCCTCCATTGCAAACTGCGCCGGACTCACCCCCGGCATCTGCTCCACCGATTGGGTGCGCGTGGGCGACGAGGTCGTGGACGATGGCGACTGGTCGGGCCCTGGCGGCGCGCGCATGGTCTTGCAACACCCGCGCGTGACCTTCGCCTTGCTCGAGACGGCCCGCGGCGGGTTGATGCGCCGTGGCCTTGCCTTGGAGAAGGCGGATCTCTGCGCGATCCTCAACATCAGCGATGACCACCTGTCCGAGTGGGGCACGCCCGACCTTGAGAGCCTGACCGATGCGAAGTTCATCGTCGGTCGGGTGGCCGGGCGCATCGTTTTGAATGCGGATGATGAGCAGCTTGTGGCTGGCGCTATCCGCAACCTCGCGGACGAGACCGAGGTGATCTGGTTTAGCCTAGACTCGGATTCGAGTCTGGTGGCGGCACACCTAGAAGCTGGTGGACGCGCGGTGGTGCTCGACGGTGAGATGATCTGTCTGCGCGGCGACTGGCCGGCGGTCCGCGGGCCCTCGAACAACGTTGCTTCGGTGAAGGACATCCCGATGACGCTTGGGGGCGCCGCGCGCTACAACGTCTCCAACGCTTTGGCCGCTGTTGCGATCGCCGCTGACGCGGCTATCGACATCCGATTCATCGCCGCGGGCTTAGGGGCCTTCGAGAGTGACGCAGATCAAAACCCCGGTCGCCTGAACGAGTTCCACTTCGACGGCATCCAAGTGCTGGTCGACTTTGCCCACAACCCCGGTGGCATGGCGGCATTCTTTGGCCTGCGTAAGCACCTGAACCCGAAGCGCGCCCTCTTCAGTATTGGCCAAGCCGGGGACCGCGACGAGAAGTCGACAAGGAGCATGACGCGCACGGCATGGGAGGCGGGTCCAGATCTCTTGGTGCTCAAGGAGCTGACCTTGCACCTGCGCGGTCGTGAGCTCGGCGAGCTGCCAGCGATCATGGAGTCCGAGCTGAACAATCTCGGCGCACCAACGGACAGCTGGTGCCACGCTCCCAATGAGCTGGCTTCCGTGCACATGGCCCTGGAGTGGGCCCAGCCTGGGGACCTCTTGATGCTGCTCGCCCACGACAGCCGGGACGAGATCCTCGAGCTACTTGCAGCGCGGCAGGCCGCTTCGAAAGATCCCGTTTGAGCCTGCTCCGGCTCGCGGGCTACTCCGCAAAGGCCGCGATCGCGGCTGCTAGCTTGGCACTAGGAAGACTAGCGGCGCTCTCGCCGATCGTGACCTCGCAGCGCGCCTTGCCGTCTTCCTGGCGCAGGTAGTTCAGCAGCCAAACGCCGTGCTGCTGCGCGACCCGATCCCGGGCCAATAGCAGGTCCTCGATCTCGCCGTCGAAGAGCAGATGGAACATGTTCACTTGGGGTACGGCGGGCAGGACCGTCACGCCGGGCACGTCGCTCCAGTAGCTGGCGATCTCCTGGGCGCTCTCGCGAAAAGCCGCCATGCGCTTGAGCTTCGGGCCAAGGCGCATCTTCGCCGATACGATGTGGGCTAGGTTCGAATACAGGGTTCCACCCTGGCGACGCTGCCAGAGCGTCGCCTCGTCGATGAAGTCCCGGGGGCCGAGCAACATGGCTCCGGCGAGAGCGCCGATGCCCTTGTAGAAGGAGACGTAGACCGAGTCAAACAGCGCGCAGATTTCGGCTAGGGGGCGCTCGTAGTAAGCGCCAGCCTCCCAGAGTCGCGCTCCATCTAAGTGCAACCGAATGCGGCGCTTGCGTGCGGCGCTTGTCAGCTCGAGCAGCTCTTCCCAGGTCGGGAGTTGGCCACCGATTTCCCTGGCGGGCAATTCGACCAAGAGGCTTGAAACAGGCTCTAAGCC
>JBLHWM010000029.1:0-16987 GCA_047629095.1 Planctomycetota bacterium
GCTACGGAGGCTTCGAGACCGCCGCCGACGTACTCGCGCGGCGCCTTGTGCTTGCCGGCCACCGGGTCGTGGTTACCTGCGAGAAGACCGCGGAGCCCGGCCCAGAAACCTACGCCGGCGCGGAGCTGCGCTACTACGCCGCTCCCCCACTCGGCCCCGCCAGCACAATCGTCCACGACTGCCTGGCCCTCTGGGACCTGCGCCGCGAGGTCGACATCATCTACCTGCTTGGCTACGGCGCCGCCTTCGCGACGGTCTTTCCGCGCATGGCTGGCACCGAGATCTGGATCAACCCCGACGGCGTCGAGTGGGCACGGGCCAAGTGGCCGCCTCTCGCGAAGCTCTGGTTCCGCGCGATGGAGTACGTCACCATGCGCGCCGCCCACCGCGTCGTCTCCGATGCCGAAGCCCTTGGCGATCATCTGCGCGCGCGCCACAAGACCGGCGCCGAGATCACAACGATCGCCTACGGAACCGAGGTCACCACCGAGGCACCCGAGACGGACACCGTGGCCGAGTACGGCCTTGGGGTCGACAGCTACTTTCTAATAGTCTGCCGGCTGGAGCCCGAGAACCACATCCTCGAGGCGATCGAAGGCTACAAGGCCGCTGGTGACTTGAGCATGCCCCTCGCGATCCTGGGCAACACCCAAAACAAGACGCCCTATGTGCAGCAGCTTCTCGCCGCTGCCGAAGGCGCGGACGTTCGCTTCATCGGCACGGAATACAACGCCGCCAAGCTCGCTGCACTGCGCTTCCACGCTCGCGCCTACGTGCACGGGCACTCGGTCGGCGGCACGAACCCATCCCTGCTAGAGGCTCTCGGCGTCGGCAACCTGCTGCTCGCCCACGACAACCCGTTCAACCGCGAGGTGATCGGCCACGTCCAAGCCGAGTGGTTCGCCTCGCCCCAAGATGCGGCGCGTGGCTACCAGCACTTAGCACAGCTAGGGAACACCGAGGTGCAAGAGCGCCGATGCGCAGCCCGCAAACGCGCCGAAGACTCCTACTCCTGGGACTTGATCGCGACAGCTTACGAGCAGCTGCTCGCTGCGACACCCGTCGTTGCGCCCCGACTCCAGGTCGCCAAGTAGGGACTACGCCGCGAGCGCGATCCGGTTTACTGTGGCTCGGGTCTCGCCACTCGGCCAACAGCCTTGCCACTTTCCACTGGCGCCTCTGCTCGCAAGCACGCGCGCGCAGGTCGTAGAAGCAGGCACAGCACCACGAGTTGCTGGACGATGATCCCGACCATGCAGCCGCGTAGACCGAAGGCCATGACCATGGGTACGGCGGCGACGGCGCCGACCATTCCCGATGCGAGCTGGGCCCAGAAGAGCACGCCGACTCTTTCCACGGCGCGCAGGCAGACCTGCAGGTAGAGGATTGCGAGGGCGAGTAGCGCACCGAAGGCGAAGAAGAACAGTGGCTCTTCCAGGCCGGCCTGTTCGGCGCCCGTCAGCAGCTTCAAGAAGAAGCCCGGGAAAACGACGATGGGCAGTAGGCAGATGCTGAGGTAGCTAAACCAGCGCGGCATCGACGTGCGCAGGAAGGTCCCGAGGCCAGCACTTCCTTGCTGACCGAAGACGGCCGCGGCCCGTGCGGGCACGAGGTTCTCGAAGCCCTGGATGACCACGCCGGCTACGCCGACCAGGGTCTGGGCAGCGCGCACTGCGCCGAGGGCAACGGGGCCTTGGATCGTGCCGAGTGCAACTAGGAATGAGTTTGCGGTGAACCACTGTGCGAGCGCCTTGCCCACGAGCCACTTGGAGAAGTGCATGTGACGCACGCGAAGGGCGCGCGCGGGTAGGGCGAAGCTACAGCCGAGCTGCACGAATGCGGGCACTGCCATGAGAGCTGCGCCAGCAGAAGCGGCACCTAGCACGAGCAACCCTGAGCGCGCGTCGAGCTTGTCCCCGAGATCCAGCACAACGAGTCCCGCCACCGAGGCGACGACGTGCACGACGTCGACCATCAGGGCACGCCTAGGGCCGGACTCGGCCACGAAGAGCTGCAAGCGCAGAAAGGTGAACGCTTGGCGCGCACCGAGAAAGACAAGAGCTGGGAGGAGTCCCGGCGACTTCGGGAGCAGCGAGAAGCCGGGCGCGTACCAGCTCGCGGTGAGTACCCCCAAGAGCAGTGCGCCGAACACGAGCTGGATCAGCACGAGGTAGCCACGGAAGCCCGGGGCTTCACTCGCGGTGAGCTTTGGAAAGAGCGCATAGGCTGGCGCGATGACAGCCGAGTGCTGGACCGCAGTGCCGAACAGCATGGCGAGCCAGACCAGGCTGAGGATCCCGAACTCCTCCATACCCGCGCCGCGGATAAAGAGCATCGTCGTGAGCAGCGTGCCGCCACTCACAACCGCCTGGTCAGCCAGGCCCGTCAGGTCCCTGCGCCCGTGGGAGGTCATGCGGTGGCTCCCAGGATCGGTCCGTAGAGTTCGTCCAACATGCGTCGAGCAACGCTCTTCCAGTTGAGCTCCTCGCGTACGAGACGAACCGCGTTCCGCCCCATCTCGTCCAGGCGTTCCTGGGAGAGGTTCGCCATCGCTGCCATGCCGCTTGCAATCGCCTCGGGCGTTGCGCTCTCGATCACGATGCCGCAGTCCCATTCGCGAACGTAGTCGCCAAAGTTCGTGCCCTCGGTAACCAATAGCGGCAGGCCTAGGGCGACGGCTTCGGTGAGCGCCATGGGGAAACCCTCATGGCGCGAGGTCAAGAGGAAGCAACTGGCGCTCATCAAAGCGTCCAGCTTCGCCTCACCAAAGAGAGGGCCATGGAAGTTCACATGCCGCGCGGCTCCAGACTGCCCAAGAGTCTCCTCGAGAGCCTTGCGATCGGGGCCGTCCCCGATGATGTCCAAGGTGGGCGCGGTTCCGCTGCGCTCGAGCAGGCCCATGGCGCCGGCCAGCAGATCGAGCCCCTTGTGGTACATGGCGACTCGGCCACAATAAACAAAGCGGAACGGCGTCGCCTTCGGAGCTGCGAAGGGCGCCTTGGGCTCGGTGTATCCATTGGGGAAAAGCTTCGTCTCGGGCACGTCGACCAAGTTGGCGACGCCCGCCATTGAGTTCGGCGCGTGGGCGTGGATGGCCGCCGCGTTCTCGATTACGAAGCGGTCGAAGTACTTGATGAAGGCGTGCTTCTTCAAGCGGCCCCGCTTCAAGGCCACCTCAGAATAGGATCCATGGGGCATCAAGACCCAAGGGATCCCTCTGGAGTGAAGGCGCTTGGCGATGTGATAGAACTCGACCAAGAGACCGCCGTGGAAGTGCACGATGGCATCAGCCGGCAGCTCGGCGATGGCCTGCTTGAGCTGCTTCGCGAGCCCCATGCGGTGGGACTTGCGCTCGAAGAGACGCAGGGGATAGGTGCGCGCGAAAGAGCCGTCTTCCGGCGTCGGCGTAAGGCCCCAGACCTCGGTAGTGAGTCCAACTTCCGGCTGAGCTTCGGCGAGATTGTGCACGATGACATTGATGCCATTAGCGCGATTAGGATTCGCCTTGCCCAGGGTTACGTGGATGATCCTGCCGCGCGTCATGCTGCCTTCCCCGCAAGCTCTTGGAACATCTTGAGGAACGAGCGCTGGTAGCGGCCCACGGAGAAGTGCTGCCGTTGGCGCTGCTTGCCCGCTTCGCCCATCGCTAGAGTGTCGTCGCTGGAGGCCAACATGGTCTCCATGGCTGCGACCAGGGAGGACACGCTGCCGGGTTCGATGTGCACGCCCGTCTCACCGTCGATGACGATCTCCTTGAGGCCGCCGTGGCCCGCAACGATGACCGGGAGTGAAGCTGCCATGGCCTCGGCGGCAACCAGGCCAAAGGGCTCGGGCAGCAGGGACGGAACGACCGAGGCGTCCGCCGCGCTGTAGAGCGCGTGAGTTTCGGAGTAGAAGCCGAGGTAGCGGAAGCTCTGCTCCATGCCGTGCTTCTCGATCAGCGTCTCGAAGGACACTCGGAAGTGAGGCTGGCCATCCGGCGCGTCTCCAGCAGCAAGGAAGTAGGCGCGCGGGTGGCGCTTGGCAATCGTTGCCGCGGCCTCTACAAAGACCTCTTGGCCCTTCCACGCATTGAGTCGGCCCACAAACAGGAATACAAAGCGCCCGGCTGGAATGCCCAGGTCCCGGCGCACCTGCTCTGAATCGAGGGTGGGGAAATCCGTCACGCCGTTGGGCACCACGGTCGCCTTCTTGCGCAGCCTCGGGTTGTAGCTGGCGAGCACGTCGAGGGTCGCCTCTGAGTTACAGGCAACCTTCGAAGCGAGCAGCCCGACCAGGTGAGTCAGGATCCAGACGAGCGCCTTGGGGCGCGTCATGATCTCGTGGATGTGCCAGACAACGGGCTTGCGCGCCAGTCGACCGGCCAATGCGGGCGCGGGGATAATCAGCGTGTTGACGTGCACGACATCGGGTTGAAACTTGCGCACCAGGCGCCAGCACGCCAGGGTGCTCGCGAGAATCTGGTAGGGCGAGGCCAGCAGGCCAAGCGGGCTCAGCGTCGAGCGACCGAATGGCGCGAAGCCACCGATGTGAACGGTTGCGCCCACCTGCTGCAGGACCTCCACCAGAGGGCCCTCGTGGGGTAGAGCGACCGTGACCTGCCAGCCACCCGTCACCAGCCCTCGAACCATGTCGATGGTCGTCTGGTCTGAGCCGTAGAGGTCCGCGGAGCCGTGGAAGACAAGGGCGCTCTGCATACTAGACCGCCTCCCGACTTCGGATGACACGCGCGGGAACTCCACCGGCGATGGAGCCGGGCGGGATGCTCTTGTTGACCACTGCGCCGGCCGCCACGATGGAGCCTTTCCCTATGGTCACGCCGGACAAGATTGTCACGTTGCAACCAATCCAGCAGTCGTCTTCGATCACCACCGGCGCTCGGGTCACGCCCTGTTCGCGGATCGTCTGGTCCGTGTGCTCGAAGTTGTGATTCTCGGGGATGATGATCACCCGCGGGCCGAGCATGACGTCGCTGCCAATCGTCACCTTGCCGCTGGCGCCGATCCAGTTGTAGGCTCCGATGGCCGAGCGGGCACCCACGGTCATGCCCTCGCCAAGCTCGCCACCGTAGTAGGACGAGGGGCGGATGCTAGCGCCGCGGCCCACGGTTACGCCGTCACCGAAATGAACGCCGCCCGTGGACAAGCCCTGGACTTCGGCGTGGTCTTCAAACTTCACGTTCCGGCCACAGGTAATGTGGCCCGGTGAGAGGATGCTGACGCGTTGACCCACAAAGAGCCGACCGCCAACCTTGCCCATGCGCAGCTTCCACCCGGCTCCCCGGGTCAGACTGCAGGCGACACGACCGAGGATGCCCCAGGCGTCGCGCTCCGACAGAGCCGGGTCCATGGACGCACCTAGGTGCTCGCGCCCGCTTACAAAGAGCCGGGCATAGATCGTCTTGGCGATACCCATTACTTGCGGCTCACCTCTTGCATTACGTCACTATGGATCTGTTGCATGCGCTCGCCCTTCTTGTGCCAGAGCATCTCCGACTCGACCCACTGCTTCGCGATCAAGCGCAGCTCATCGCGCAGGACGGCGCTACCGAGCAGGCGATTGAGTCCGTCCGCCAAGTTCGCGCAGGTCTGCTGTTTCGTGTCGCCAAGCTCCGCTGCGATGCCGCGCTCCCCCGCAACCATGTCGCCGGGTCCGCCGAAGTCAAGGCACAGGACGACCGCGCCGGCCGCCATCGCCTCGGGTACGACCATGCCGGCGCCCTCGAAGGAGGGGAACAGGAACACATCCGCTGTGGCCATTAGGTCGAGGGCCTGTTCGTGGGGCAACATGCCCGGAAAGCAAACCGCGTCTTGGACGCCGAGCTCGACAGCGCGCTGTTCGAGTTGACTTTTTAATGGGCCGTCCCCTAGAAAGGTAAGTGTCGCCGACTTGTGATTGGTGTGGGCCAGAGCGAAGGCCTCCAGAGCGAGTTCGGGTCCTTTCAGCTCGACTAAGCGCCCCGAGAAAAGCACCCTGGTGCCGATCTTCCGTCCCTCGATCATGGGCTCGACGCCGACCGCGGGCATGCGCTCGACCTTGGAGCCCATGGGGAAATCGACCTTGCACTCGAACTCGGATCCAATGCTGAGGATGCGATTTGCGCGGCGCATCGTGAAGGCGAGCAACGGATCCAACCCAAGGAAGATCGTCTTGATTCCAGCCTTGACGGATTCGATGAGCCGCGTCTTGAGGCTGGCGTTGTGGAGAAAGCGGCGGGGTATGCGCGGGTGCTGACCAACGGGTCCCCACACGAATGGCTTGTCCACAAAAGCCAGGCCCGAAGGCATCCAGCTCGTCACGAAGGTGATGTGCTGGACCAGATCAAAATTGCGCTGGCGGTCGAGGCGACGGGCCACCAAGGCTAGGCCAACTTGCCAGAGGTAGTAGTACACCAAGGCGCCGCGACTCTTGCGCTTCCAGAAGCGCATCCACACCGGAAGGTCATAGCCGATGACCGTCAAGCTATCGAGCCCCTCGGCCTTGGCCGCGCGCTCGATTTCCTCTACGTTGTTCTTGCGCGTTATTAAGGTGCAGTCGTTGCGCAGGGCAATCTGCCGGGTCCAGTTCCAACCAACTCCACCTTCGGACCCAACGCCCGGCTCACAGGCGTAGGCGCCGAGCAGCACTCGCTTGCGCGGGTACAACTCTTGCCCAGTGGACTCTGCGTGCGGGCTGTTCATCTCTTTACTAGGTCCCATGACTCCCCCGAGATGAGCTACGTAGTTCATGGTTCTCCCCGATTGTGCGATAGCGAGAACTGGCGAGCACACAGCAGACCAGGAAAAAGGCCGGCGTCACGTTGAGTCCGAACAAGTGCTCGGTCATGCTGAACATGGCAAAGTAGATGAAGATTGCGATGCGTAGCGCGTGCTGGGCTGGAACGAAGGCGCGGTGCTTGACTCGCATGGCGCGCAGGAAAGAGCGCAGGAAGCCGAGGTAGAACAGGAGTCCAAAGATGCCCAAGCCAAAGAGCACCTGCAGGTACGCATTATGGGCGCCCGCGAACATCGTCTCCCCAGTCCACCAATCTCGTACGCCACGCTCTTCCGAGATGGCTGCAAAACCATAGCCGGAGAAGGCGCGCAAAATCGTCCAGTCCTCGAACACCCTTGCCCAGAGCCAGGTGCGACCCGAAAGGGCCCACACGCTGGTGGTGTCCATATCCCGCGAGAGCAAGCTGCCTAGTAGGTGCATGTTTGCAGCGGTGAAAGCAGCGACGGAGAAGAGCGTCACAGCGGAGAACAAGCGACGATAGGTCAGGCGGAACCCACCGTTCAAGATCGGCGCAAGGAAGAGCGCGACAACTACGCAGACGAAGGCCGAGCGTGTGCTTAGGACGAGCAGTGCCCAAACGGACATCACAAAGGTAGCGAGGGCGATAGCGCGCAAGCGCGGATTCTTGCGCTCCGGCGCCATTCGGACCGTGAAGTGAAGGGCGATCAGGAGAGAGAGGCCTACCGTCGCCGCGGCGTTGGTGGGAGCAACTAAGTTGCCACCCGCACGGTGTCGATCGGAGTCACCGCCTCCGATGTGGAAGACGAAGTAGTTCATCACCATCACGCCCAAGAGAACAAAGCATGCATACAAGATGTGCCGGCCCAGGACATCCGCGCGCTCTCTCGCATCGACAAACTCGTACTGCACCAGAGTGCAGGTCAAAGCCGAGAAGGTCAGTAGGAAGATGAACACCTTGCTAGCGCTGTACGGGCTATCCGCAGCCCAAAGGCATCCGACGGTAGCCATTCCCCCAAGCAACCAAACAAAGCGGAATGTATAGAAGCTGCGACTAAACGCGGCCTCGACGCCTCGGCTCAAGATGAGCAACCCGCAGCAGCTCAGGAAGGGCATCGCGGTGGACAGGATCTTGATCGAATACACCAGAGCGTTGCCCTCTTCCGAAATCGAGAGGGACAGCATTAGGCCAATGACCTGGAACGCGAGGAAGCGCTGGTAGATGGGTCCCATCACGCGCGAGCCCTGGGCCGTGGTATTCATGCCGCGCTCCTGGTGAGCAGCTCTACCCTGGCGCATCGAAGCCATTCGACTTGCTTAAACTCCGGGCGTCCATGCTGCATGATCCACTCCTCGCGAACCAGCATATCCACGAGGTAGAGCGAGAGCAGGGCCGCCCGTTCGCCGACATCTGCTGTTCCGGAGAGAGCCGTTGGCTCTTGCAACGCGGCGAAGAGCTGCTCGCCAGAGTCATGTTGTACGAGCACGCCCGTCTGAAGGATCCAGTGGTGCCAGTCGAAGAGCGCTGGTGCACAGGGCTGGAAAAACTCCCAGTCGAAGGCGTGCATCTCGCCCGCCTCGACCTTCGCATTCCATGGAGTGAAGTCTCCATGGGAAGGACAGAAGTCCAGCTGCTTGCCACTGACCGCGGGGAGCACAGCGTCCAATGCAGCTTGGCACGTGTTCGCGATCTCGGGTGCCTCGGCGGCGATCTGCCCTAGTCGTGTGGTCAAGTTTTGGAACCAGGCCGATGACTCTAGCTCCATGGAGACGTAGGCCGATCCGGCGAGCTTTGTGAGAAAACCCTGGGCGCATTGATCCATGTTTGTGGCCGGGCCCTCGCCGCGAATGGACTCCATGCGCAGCCAAGAGACCGCCTCGTTACTCCCGCAGGCAAGCAGCGTCGGCGCTAGCTCTCCACAGGACTGGCTCGAAGCAAACCATTGCAAGGCGTCCGACTCGGCTGTCACAAGATCAGCTGGTAATCCCGCGGTGCCGATCTTCCAGAAGGACTCGGGCTCGCCCTCGCCCCACTCCCGAACGATGAACTTTTGTCCCCCACCCGGAACTCCCATTTGCAGGGAGAACTCGCGGCCGCGTGCCGGGTGACCCGTGGGCAGGACCACGCCAAAGCGCGGCAGACCCAGGCACCTGTGCACACCGAGGTGAGCGATGAAACCAAGTACGCGCCTGGCTAGCAGCCACACTGGGCGCGAGAGGGTCATGCCCTCCATTCCAATGGAGAAGGCGCGAGCGCTGGACAGGCTGGCGAGCACAAAGGCACCACCAGTGGACGGAAGGCGCAGGAACTCGATCACGGTCTCGCCACTCTTGCGCGCAGCGGCGATGCTGACTGGGCCCTCCAACACGCGGACAAGCGCAGCTTCCCCCGACACGCAGTTTGCGTGGCCGAAGAACAGCTCGAGTGCAGTCCGTGCGTCGGTCATGCCGCAGCTCCTCCGAAGACAGTTTGGATGATCTTGTCCACGCACGCATCGACCTCGCCCGTGGTGTCCACGAGGGTTGCCTTGGGATGCGAGGCGGCAAACTCTTGGAACTTCTGCACCTGACGCGCGACCTCTTCCGGCGCGAGCTCTTGCTTGCGCTCCAGGATCTTCTCGGGCTTGGCGGTACAGACGAACAGGCAGTCGGGCTTGGCGAGGAAGCGCTGCAGCAGAGCCGGCAGCGGGTGCCCGGAAGCAATCCGGAAGCGGCGCGGATCGACCACGTGATCGTAGAACCAGCGGTCGTAGACGGTCAGTGTATTGCGGCGACGGCGCGGCAGAATACGCATGGGGTAACCCACCAGGTAGTCCACCCAGTAGTACATCGTGCGCAGGCACGAGCCAAGGAATCCCGAAGGCGGTGAGCGGTGCGGGTCGTCCATGTCCTCGATAGAGTAGGCGGGCTTGCCGCCATGGAAGAGGGACGAGATCTGGGGTAGGACCTTGGGGCGCAGATGATGCTGCTCGACCTCTCCATCCCGGAACCTTGGGCCGATGCGCTCGATGAGCTCTTTGACCAGGGTCGTCTTGCCCGAACCATCGGTGCCCGCAAAGATCAGGAAGCGACCGCGCGGCGCGAACCAGGGCTTGATGCGCTCTCCAAAACCGAAAGCAGTGAAGCCCCGCAGAGAGCGAAACGGGTTGCGGCGAAACAGGCGGCGCCGAACTCTCGGGCCGACCTCTTTGAGATCGAGCGGTGCTTCGAGGCTTGCCAAGATCAACTCGGCGTCCCGCTTGCCGGCAACGGCGGCCACAAGGGCAACCGACGCCGGGCTGGTTCCAGCCGCGCGCCAGGCGTCGTGGTACTTGGTGGGGATCGCTCCCCCCATGAAGAGGTGACCGAGTCCATTGACGGCAGCCTCAATCGGTAACGGCAGGCAGCGCAACCCGTTGCGCTCGACACTTTGAGCGAGCAGAGACTCCGCGGTGAGGTAGGGAATGCCAAAGCTCGCCTCGGAGGTGTGGATGTCGAAGTCCACGAAGACGTGCTGCCCATCGGTATCGAAGGCGTAGGCGAAGATGCGCGTTAGGAATCCAGAGCGTGAGCGCTGCCACACATGGAAACCTAGCTGGCCCGCGACCTTCCGGAAGCAAGCCTCAGTAGCGGCCCGGTCCTTTGGATGCACGAGCATGTCGACATCCGAGCCGGGCGCGATGCGTGGAAACACGCCGTGCCCTCGCAAGAAGACGTGACGCGCCCCGCTGTCGGTAAGTTCGTCAACGAAGGACGAGAAGAATTGTTCGCCGGCTCCCATGGCTAGTCCTCCTCCTCGCCGTAGTGATCCGAGTAGCCGTAGCCGTAACCGTAGCCACCAGGCGTGGCCTGGACGATAACGGCGTTGACAATCACGCCCATGAGGTTCACACCGGCCCGTCGCAGGCGACCGGCCGCGTCGCCAAGTAGACGACCCGAGACCCCGCCTGAACGGTAGATCAAGATCAGAGCGTCGAGCTTACTGGCGAAGTTAGACACGTCGGCAACCACAACGGCGGGCGGCAAGTCAAAGACCACAAGGTCGTAGGCCTCAGTCAGCTCGTCGATGATGGGTAGGCCCGCATCGCCGGCTAGCAGTTCGCCGGGTCGGCCGCTGCAGCGGCCTGCAGGCAGAACATCCACACCACCTTCGGCGGATGCGTTCACACACTCGCGCCAGTCGTTGCGGCCCTCCAGAACGTCGCCGAAGCCGGGGCCTCGCTCGACATCAAAAATGTTGTGCACCTGGGGCTTGCGCAGGTCGCAGTCCACAAGCAACACCTTGTCTCCAGCACCGGCAAAGACCAGGGCTAGATCCGCGTTGGTTACGGTTTTGCCCTCGCCGGGAACACAGGAGGTGCAAGCGAGGGTCTTGAGCGATCCGCCGCCTTCCAGGGCCATGCGCAGGCTGGCTCGAATCTGGCGATAGGCCTCAGCTTGGGGACTCTCGGGCTTATCGCGCATAGGTAGGAAGCGAGCTCCTTTCTTCGCACCTTTGATCTTGGTGCGGCCCACGAGGTAGTTGGGAACCGAGCCAAGTACCGGCACGCCGGCGATGCGCTCGACCTCGGCTTCGGTGTGCAGAGCGCCTCGTAGCAGGTTGTGCACCAGCGCCAAGCCACAGCCCAGCAGGAAGCCCATCAAGGTACCAATCACAAGGAAGAGGCTGACGCGTGGGAAGATGCGACCCTTAGGCGGGAAGGCGGGGTCGATGAGTACGGCCGACGCGGATGTGGACGCCGCGGTGATCGTAGCCTGCTGCTGACTGGTCAACAGGAACTCGACGATCTTGGTGCGAGCCTCGCGCTCGCGCATGGGCTCGGCAAGGGCGAGCTCGCCCTCGGGAAGCGCGCCGAGCCGGCTCTCAAGCACCACCCCCTGCTCTTCCATGATCTTGATCGTGCTTCCGATTCCCTCAACCTGGGCTTTCAGGTTCGAGCGCAGTCGCTCCTGCAAACGACTCACACCAATGTTGATCGTCTCGCGCTCCTCCTCGGGCCACTCCAAGAGACTCTTGGCGTAGGCATCCCGCAGGTCGGAGTAGTTCTTCTTAGCTTCCTTCGCGCCGTCGAGGGCGCTAGCAACCTGCTCCGTGAGTCGTGACAAGAGCTCTCCTCGGGCGGACTCGAGGGAGCGCACCAAGGGACTCTCCGCGGTCGCACTGCCCTTCGCACGGCTCAACTCGGCGTCAAGCTTGGAGATCTCCTGGAGGTAGCCTTGGAACTCGCTGCCCGCAGAGACCCGCGCGATTGCGGCGGGGTCACCGGCACGCAGAGCCTTCAGGCTACTGGCTAATTCATTGATGCGAAACTGGCTCGCTTCCACGAGTCCCTTCACGCGCTGGCGCTCGGTGGTGAGCAGCATCTTGTAGCCAAGTACGTCGCTGCGATCGAGTCGCAGGGACTCGATCTCAAGGGTGGCGAGCTCCCGGATGTAGCCCAAGGCAATCAGGTTCGGCATCTCTTGCCCAAGGCGCGCAAGGGCCTCATAGTCCCCTTGATCAAGGTAGGCGATGGCCTCCTCAATGACGCGCCTGGCGAGGTCCGCTTGGGTGATCTGGAGTTCGAGCGCGGCCGCCTGTTCGATCAGCGCGGTCGCTGATGTGGATACGGCAATCGTCTCTGGATTCTCGGTCTGCAAGCGCACGACCTCGGCTTCGACCTTCTGAAGGGAAGCGAGCTGCTCCACTAGCTGGGCGTCGATGAACCTGACCGTCTGGCTGGCCTTCTGCTGGCCAATCCGCACGCTGCGGCGGATGTAGTTCTTGCACAGGGCGTTGGCCGTCTCGGCTGCGCGGTTGGGATCCGTATCCTCAACCGTCACTAGAATTACGTTTGTCTTGCGCCCCATCTCCGCGGCGGTAACCTTCTTCATCAAGCCCGAGACCGCACTGTCTGCGGACACGCGCTTGAGCCGGTAGCGCTGGCCACTGTAGCTCCCTGTTGCGAGGAACTGCATGCGGAAGCCAAACACCTCCACGCTCATGCGCGGGGAGTAGTTGAACGTCTCGGAGCCCTCGTCATTCGCGCCGAGGTAGCCGTCGTGGGGACTGATCGAGATGGTGTTTCCACCTCCGAGCTTCTCTTCGCTGAAGCTCACATCGAAGTAAATCGGAGCCCCTTCAAAGTCTCCCTCAACAGGATCCAACCGTGCGTGCAGTCGATGATTGCCCACGCCGCGGCCTTCGACTCGAGCTACCATGCCTTGGAAAGGACGCAGATCAAACCGGTCGACTTCCCATAGTAGGCCGAGGTTCTCCATGGCCGAAGGGTCGCCGGCTGTCCCCAAGCCCCCCATGCTTGCCTCGACCGGACCCGTCTTCGCAAAGGGGTCGAAGTCCGGTGCCGTGGGCGCAAAGACCGCGTCCTGTGGACGCCACAAGAAGGGCGCAGCGGACGTCACCGAGGCAAGTGACCTAGACTTGAGCAAGGCGATCTCCGCCTCTGCCTGTGGATCCGAGGTCAGGCTCGCGAGCTCAGAGAGCACACCACCAGCAGCCTCGTCTTGTTCCAACAAGAGCGTTGCCTGGGCACTGTACTTGGGCGAAAGGGTGCATATCCAAAACAGCGTCACCGAGGCAACCAGTGCGGTCACCGCGACAATCAGCCGCTTGTTGCGATAGAGGATGGAGAAGATCTCGCCTAGGCGGATCGTCTCATTCTCTGGTTGGACTACTTCTCCGTAACCGTTATTCATAGCGTTAGAAATCGTGAGGTCGGAGTAGAGCTAATCGTTGTAGATGCGATCGTAGGCGAGCGCAACTGACGAGACTTGGGTCACAGTGAATCCGATGCCTTGCAAGTAAGGCAGGATGCTCTCACTGAAGACGCCGACGCCGGCCTTGGAGACGAACACAAAGTCGTCGGGCAAGACCTGCACCAGTCCGTCCGGTCCAGGCGTAGCTGCGTTGAAGGGAATCACCTCGATGTCCTCGCCGTGGGCGCGGATGATGACCACGGACTCGCCATTGGCGCCGGTCACTAGCCCACCCCCGTGGGCCAGAGCTTCCAGTGCCGTGATCGGTCGGTCCATCACAAACGGACCGGGGTTCTTCACGTCACCGAAGACATAGAAGCGCCGTGAGCTCTGCTCGAGAACAGCCACGGAGACCGACGGCTCGAGCAGGTATTTCTTGAGGCCCGCTTCGATGCTGCTTGCCACTTCCGCAGCGGACAGTCCGCCCACGGTCACACTGCCCAAAACTGGCAGGCTCAAGGTTCCGTCCGGAGCGACGCGAACGCCAACTGCGGGCGGCGAGTACTCGGGCTGGCCGAACACCGAGATATGAACGAGATCGTTGGGCCCGATGGTGAACGCACTCCAATCCGCCACGGTGGTCGCCGTGGTGATATCGGTGGTCGCGGTCGGGAGATCCGTCGCTGCGCAAGCTGCGAGAACAAGCAGGACGCTGCAGAGAATGCGGCGGGGAGCTTGGATGATAGAAGGGGAGTTCGCCACGGGGATGGAGGCTCGAGGGTTGGAGGTATGGGCAGCCCGGAAAAAAATACCGGGCCCAGATCCTCCCCATCGACAGTTCCCGACCCCAACCCAAGGGGCATGGGGGGGGCTTTTTGCGAGGTCTAAGGCCTAGGGGCCAAAATCGGCCCCCATGGACCTAGGAAGGGGTTTCCGGGTGGTGCGAAACCTGGAAATCCTTTCCCAGATTAGGGTCGAAAGGGGGCTCTACAGCCTCCAGTAGGCCGTTTTCCCTGGCAGGTCCTCGGGGCAACAGGCCCCCATCACGTCCACGAGCACCTTCGCGCCACGAGAGCAGAGGTTCGCCGCTAGGACCTCGACGCCATCGTGAGGGACCGCCACAAGTACGGCGTCGATGCCGATCAACTCGTCCGCGCTCGCGAGTTCGATGCCGTACTCGGCATAGGCTGCTTCCGCCGACACCAGAGCATCGTGCACGCACACATTGAGGCCAAAGTCGCGCAGCTCTTCCACCATGTCCGGCACCCGCGAGTTGCGCAGGTCCGCCACGTTCGGCTTGAAGGCGAGCCCAAGGATCGCGACCTTGGCGCCTCGAACAGAGACGCCCGCTCGCAGCAGTAGCTTGACCAGCTTGGCCGCCACGAAGGCCCCCATAGCGTCGTTGGTCTCGCGACCCGCCAAGATGACCTTGGGCGAGAGCCCGACCTGCTCGGCGCGATCCGTCAGATAATAAGGGTCCACGCCAATGCAGTGCCCACCCACGAGGCCCGGCGTGTACGGGTGGAAGTTCCACTTCGTGCCGGCTGCTTCCAGCACGGCGCGCGTGTCGATGTCGAGTGCGTCAAAGATGATCGCGAGCTCGTTCATCAGGGCAATGTTGAGGTCCCGCTGCACGTTCTCGATAACCTTCGCCGCCTCGGCTACTTCAATCGATGGAGCGCGGTGAATACCGGCCTCGACGATCTGCCCGTAGACGCCCGCGATCAGGTCCAGGCTAATGGGCGTGTCCCCGGAGACAATCTTCACGACCTTCGCGAGGGTGTGCTCGTCGTCGCCTGGGTTGATGCGCTCGGGAGAGTAGCCTAGGTGAAAGTCGATGCCCGGCTGCAGGTCCGAATTCGCAGCCAGCACGGGCCCGCAGATGTCCCGGGTCACACCGGGATAGACCGTGGACTCGAAGACCACGATGTCGCCGATTTTCAGGAGCGCACCCACCAGTTCGGCCGCCCCAAGCAGGGCCGAGAGGTCGGGCTTGCGGTTCTCGTCGATGGGCGTGGGGACGGCGACGATGTAGAAGTCTGCGTGCCTGAGGTCGCCGGGCTCGGCTGTAAGGGTTAGAGGCAGGGCGCGCAGCTGCTCAGCCGTAAATTGGCCCGTAGAGTCCTCGCCGCGACCCAAATCGTCCACCCGCCGCTCATCGCGATCGTAGCCGATGACGCCATCAAACCGGGCCGCAAGGGCCGCGGCAACGGGTAGGCCCACGTAACCGAGGCCAAGGACTGCAATCTTTCTCATGGGGCGCTCATCTTGACGACCGAGCACCGGACTTACTGCACAAGTTCCAAACTATCGAAGAACAAGTTCACCTGGGTCAGACCAAGTTCCCTCCCCCCCGGCGCCCAGATCGCAAACAACTCCAGTGCGCCACCGGGAACCGGAACAATATATTTTTGGTTCGTGTATCGGAGACCTTGCCCATCTAAGAACGTTGTCATGTGGCCGGTAGCCTTGGCACCGAGAACATCTCGCTCGACAAGGTAGAAGTCTTCCGTCGCGTAGGCACTGTCGTTCAGCACGCTCTCTTGCATCAGCCTAGCTGCTACGTTGACCGAGTCCAAGAACGTGGCGGAGATGTAGAGCCCCTCGTCGACTGTCCGGTTTGAAAAGCTCATCCCGTCGTCGATGGGCTTGGCCTGAGTGTTCGTACTCAACAAGCACTGCAGGGTTGCGGTGCCAGCTTTGAGCTCGAAGGACTTACGCGCCCCAATGTCAAACTGGCTCGTGAGGGACCTGCGTATTCCATCGAGATTTTCCAATCCCAACGCGTCGCGATAGGTCCAAGCACCCTGCTCGTTGATCGAGAAGACTTCGTCACTCCCCTCTCCGCTGAAAACGAATCCGTCGATGACACCCTCCGCTAGCTCTTCGCGCTTGAGTGTATATTCCGCGGGGTCATAGGCGATGTTGTACCCCGCTTCGGAGACCTGCAGCCATGTCGGCACGCGGGTAGCTGCTTCCAACACGGCCTGCAGCTTGTCGAACTCGTACCTCAGGGACAGCGGGCCAACTACGGTGAGCTCGTAAGTCCAAGGCCCGGCCTGGGCAATGGACTTTAGATGCAGCTGCTCTTCCTCGCTATCCACTGGCATGTACTGGTAGATGCGCGCTTCGCGGCCCTGGCCAAGAAAAGAGAGCTCCCCCACCTCGGTGGCAACCTCTTCCAGACGAGTGGGATCCACGCCAGCCTGAACGGAGGCCTCCACGCCCTGCCATAGCTCTTGGTATTCCGGCAAGCCTGCCGAAGGGATGCGCGCGACGGCGGCATAGGAACCCTCCACCAAGGAGTTCCAAAAGTAGAGCGACTCAGGCCCGTCCTGCTTCGGCGTGTCGCGTACAAACCCGAGCGGCAATTCCATGCGCAGATCGCCCAGAATTTGAACTTGTTCGCTGATCCCAAGTCCGCCCCGAAGGCGTAACGTCTCGACGAGGTCTTGCCCTGCTTCCAGCGCATTCGCGTCCGCAGCCGTTGCCCAGAAGTGCGCGACCACGGCGCGCTGCTCGGTAAGTAAGTAGTAGAGCAAGAGCACGTAGGGCTCCCCGTCCGGCAGGGCGAACTCTA
>JBLHWM010000030.1:0-16987 GCA_047629095.1 Planctomycetota bacterium
ACTGCTCTCCAGCCCTTTCGTCGTTGGAAATGAAGGACTCACGCTGCAGTGGCTCGCGCAGCTCTTGCCCGTTTCCGCCTTTGCCTACCGCGTCGTCGCGGTCTTCCTTTGGGCCGGTTTGTCCGTGTTGATCGCGCGCACTACCGCGCACTTAGCCGGCCCGGAGCTAGGACCCAACGCTGGGCTGTTGACAGGCCTACTCGTCGCGCTCTCCGCGGGTGCCAGCGGCACACTGACCACGGTCATTGGCATGGGTACTTTGCTCGCCGCGTTCTTCATGCTGCTCGGCTTCGAGCTGCTTCAGTCCGCGCATACATTCGAGGCCCGCCGCACACCTCGTCGTGCACTCGGTGCAGCGTTCATTCTGCTCGGCGCCCTAAGCCATCCCATCGCGCTGCTCTTGCCCCTGATCATGGTTGGCCTGCTCGTCTTTCCGTTTAGGCAACGCGAGCTGACCCGCACCGAGGCGCGCCCCGCAATCGCGATACTGTTCGTACTCTTCATCGCGGGCGTTGTCTTGCAGATGACGTTCGACACCGCCGGCCGAGGCGTGCAGACACCGGCGGAGTTGATCGGTCCTGGGGCATTGCCTAAGTCAGTTCTGCTCCAGGTTGGGCTGCAGGCATTCGCCCCATGGAGCCGCGCGCAGGTCTTTGCCGACCTCGGGCCGATGCTTGGCGCATGGCTCACACACGCCCAAATCTTCATCGCGTTTGG
The DNA here is from genome assembly GCA_047629095.1 of Planctomycetota bacterium. GTDB lineage: Bacteria > Planctomycetota > UBA1135 > UBA1135 > CALBMX01. The sequence continues at coordinate 718 of JBLHWM010000030.1, forward strand.
TGCCGTACTCGTGCTGGGATTCTTCCTGCTCCGGGGGACGCGACGCGCCATTCTTGTGACCATACTCTTGGGAGCGTTGTTCTCGGCAGCAGCATGTATCTTGCCCGCGGGTGCGATCCTAGACTTCCCCAATGACGTCGCCCCAACACGCCCCGAGACCCTATTGCCGCTGCTTGTTCTTGCCGGTGGCCTAGGCCTGATTGGTGCAGCCGCCATCGGGCGCTTCCGCGAAACGAAAGCCGTAGTCTTGCCCGTCCTACTCGGCGTACTCATGCTCGCTTCGACCATCGACAGCACGGTCCATGTGGCCCGCACCGAGGCGAGGGCAGGCGTTTGGCGCGGCGAGAACATCGCGCAGATCAAGGACACGGTTCGAAGCGCGATCGAGGAGGGGCCCGGTGGCAAGAACACCCTGACTCTAGTCTTGGCTCCCCCACTCAACGTCGGAGGAATCGCGGGCTTCGGGCACGACTTGGGCTTGGCACTCGCGCCGCCGTTTCAGAACTCGGAGATCGAGGTCATCTCGAGCTCCGATGAAGCTCACCTGCTCAGCTTGCTCAACTCTCATCGACGCGCCGATCCCAGCTTTTCGCGCAAGGCGATTCAGTTGTTGCAGCCAAGCACACGGATGAGCAATGAGGAGATGATCGAGATCGTGCTTGGGGCCTCTAGCCCCATACCTGTTTCGCTCTACCCCTTACCGAAATACCAAACGACCACACCCTTGCGATTGGGTTGGCAGGCCCCCCTAGCGGCTGGTGAATCCCCCGTCGGCCTAGCCCCCGATCCGGCGTCAATCAGCGAGCTCCCCAGTGCAACGGAACCAGCACCACCCACCCCCAAACCCACTGCAGCATGGCGCTTCACCCCCGCGGTGCCCGCCCACGCTCTGAGTGCGGTCTCGATCACGATCCCCCCCGAGGGCCTGCGCGGTGCGTTGCGCCTGCACCTGTCCAACTCACTTGAGCCTAGCCCTCGCATCTACCCCATCCACTTCGCCCCACGCTCCACGGGGTCGGTGGATATCCAGCATATTGTGAATCTCAAGCTGAGCCTGTTGGATCACCTAGCCGCTCCCTTGAGGTTCCTCTCCTGGGAACCCGCCGAAGGCGTACCTCCAAGTGCCCCCAACTTAGCCCCCACCCTTCTCGAGTGGCAGCACTCCCCCTCCCTACTCGAGCCCGGCACAGACTTCGTCCTTGACCTGTCGGAAAACGCCCAGCCTCCCAAGTTGCACATCACCTTGCCCGCCACCACGATCACACCCGAGTTCTGCGACCTCGAGATGCGCCTCTTCATCCCCCGCTTGATCTTGGAAGCCAAACCCGGAGAGCTCAATTCAGGCTCCTCCTCCATCGAAGTCACAGCCAGGGCTCGCCCCTCATCCCCCGGCAAGGGCGAGCTGTTCGCCACCCCAACCATGCTCGGCCCAACCGACGCCACAGGAGCCCCTAAGCCGTCCCTAGTCGCCCCGTTCGCGACCTACCTGAACAAGGGCCTGCGCCAAGCCCTAATCCGCGAGGACGCCGCTACAGGACTCCTGCACATGCGCGTCCATCTAAGGGGCCTATCCGGCATGGACCTAGGCACCACCCCTTGGCAATCCGCCCACTTCACCACGAAGTCGAAAGAACCCGTTAAGTAGCCCTTGACGTACCCGCCAAGAGCCGTAAACTCCTCGTCCGTGTTCCCCGGTAGCTCAGTTGGTAGAGCGTTCGGCTGTTAACCGAATTGTCGTAAGTTCGAGTCTTACCCGGGGAGCCATCTTCCACTTAGGAAGGAACAGAGAAGACGCCGCTGGTAAACAGACGGCGTTTTTTCGTAGGTTGGCTTTGGGCCGACCTTCGCACAACTTCACCTAGCAGTACCTTTCACCCAATGAAGGCAGATTCTAAACACAGCTCCAACTCGACAGGTGGAAACCACAGACTTGGCGAGCCAAAGTCCCTGGGTAAGGGCCCAACGATCTACTTCCTGGTCACTTTCCTAGTGGCTGCCTGCTGTTTTGCGTGGTTGGCCTATACCAACGCAGACGCTCCACGAACGGAAACGGGTGGACGGCAAATCACGTACTCCCCACCGTTTTATTGCCTGCTTGCCGTCGTGGGACAACTTTTTCTAGCGCTTCCATTTTTGATCCGGCGGGCCGCCCGCCTCAACCAATGACCGGCGTTGGTGCATGAATCGAGCGCGAGCTGCATGTCCCCCTCCCTACCCGGTTCATGGAGCCGTCGCAACCGACTTTGGCATGCCGAGTGCGTGCATCCGGTTCAGGATCAGACAAGCCAATACGGCCTCTACTTCCTGGGCCTTTGCATGTCGCGCGCGAAGCTTACCGCCCAAGATCTGCTTGTACCTGAAGAACGTATTCTCAACTCGACCTTGCCGGTGATAGCCGGATTCCTTCTTCCATTTCCTACGCCCCATCATGTGCACTTTGAGCACCGTCTTGTCTCGCGGCGATAGCGGTAGCTTCGATCGAGATACGACGGCTCGTCTCACTGGAGGCACGACAACCTCGGCGCCCCTGGCCCCGGCGGCTTCGTAGATCCCGCCCGTGTCGTACGCCGCGTCTCCAATGACGGACTTGATGTCGCCTTGGACTTGCTCGATCAACTCGACACCAGTTTTCGCATCGTCCGCATTCCCGTCGGTCAGAACTTGCGCGACGATCTCGCCATCCCCGTTGACTCCGATGTGGAGCTTTAGCCAGCCGCGCTTTCCCCGTTTGCCGTGCTTTGCAGACGCCCATTCGCCTTGTCCGACAATCGAGAGGCCAGTGCTGTCTACGATCAAGTCGATGGGCCTTGCCGAGGTCTTTGGCTTGAGCGCGATGTTGAGCTGACGGCTTCTCCTCGACAGCGTCGTGTGATCGGGAGCGTCCAAGTCGAGCCCCATGATGTTCAGCAGCGACCGCAAGAAGCCCTCGGCTTGACGAAGTGGGAGTCCGTAGACCAGACGCAGTGTCAACGCGGTTTCGATGGCCAGGTCCGAGTACTTACGCGGGGCACCGCGCTTGCCGCTTTGCGCTGGAGTCCATACGTCAATAGCATTTTCCGAGATCCACAAAGTGATGTCGCCGCGCTTGACGAGAGCCTGGTCGTACTCGGCCCAGTTGGTGACGCGGTATTTTGTTTTGTACTTGGGGTGGATGCGTGACTTCATGCCTCATGCATCGGCAACAGCTGTCCTTCACCTGGAAAGCGCGCTTCTAGGATCACGGTGGATGGGCGGTTTATGCACCAACGCCGATATAAGCACCAACGCCCATCAACGCCCCAGCGCTAAATCTCTGAGGTGTAGAACGTCGAGGGCCAACCCAGTAGCCCCCACAACAAACTCTGCCTGGATTCGACCCGCCAACCGGTCGTGACCCGCACCTTGGTGGACCACGATGACCATAGGCCCCAGAGAAGGGAGGACTGTTCACGCTGTTCGTACAGGTCGCTCTTGTCGTCGAAGAGCCACTCCTCGTGATGGCCGACCATCACCAACGGCCCGTACGCTTCGATCTCAGACAGTGTGCTGCCGTCTGGCATCAGCGGTTCGGATGCGCCGTAGCGCTTGATCCGCATAGTGACCAGCGGGATCCACGTCATGTCGAGGAGCCCTAGCTCAGCGCTCTCGGCTGTCGTTGCCAGTCGGGCTTCTTCAAGTTGTCCGATGTTTGGCAATCGGTCGCTATGATCAGCGAACTGATGGTTGCCGATGCAGCTCGTCGTGAGGAAGATCGCCAGGACGAGAGTGACCGTTTGAATGTTCATGGGGTGTCGGGCGAGCAATCGAAAATCTCGGGGGGCGGGCGGTCCTGGGGGCGTTGGTGCATATGTCAAGCGCGAGCTGCACGGTCACTACCCTAGCGAGTTTATAGAGTCTTCGCAATCGACTTTGGCATCCCAGGTTCGCTCATCCAATTTGGGATTCTGCAAGCCAACACGGCCTCCACTTCTTGCGCCTTTGCATGCCGCGCGTGAAGCTAACCGCCTAGGATCTGCTTGTACCGAAAGAACGTATTCTCAACTCGGCCTTGCCGATGGTAGTAAGACTCCTTCTTCCATTTTCTGCGGCCCATCACGTTCACTTTGAGCACCGTCTTGTCTCTCGCTGAGGGCGGAAGCCTTGATCGAGAGACGAATCCTCGCCGCACTGGCGGCACGATAACCACAGCGCCTCTGGCTCCGGCAGCATTGTAGATCGCGGTAGTCCGGGGGCTTGCCCAAGAGGTTCAGTCCCGCATGCCGAGTTCGGCCGCCGCTTTCTCGAGGTCCCCGGCTACCTTTGCTGCTGATGGATCCTGACCGGCATGCTTGCGGATGACGGAGGCGCATCGAAGCAGCAGAGCAGAATCCTTGGAGGTGCGAAGCCATGAGTCGAGAGGCCACACCGCCCCGAGGGCCGAGTCTTTGGAGGGTGCGGGGCCATCGGCCTCGAGCAGCTCGAGCAGTCGCGGACCGATCAGCGCTGCGTCTCCGCCGCCCCAGAACTGTCCCGAGAGGAACTCGAGCTCAAGGTCAACGGCTCCTTGGAGCAGTTCATCCCGCTCTGCATCGGTCGCCACGACCAGGGCAGCGGGGAGCTTCGATTCCAAGACCTCGATCGCGACAACGCGGATGCGTACCTCGAGCAGGAGGATCTTGGCCTCGAGTCCAATCTCGCCGCCGTCCTGCCGAGCGAAGAGGGCGTCGCGCTCGTCGAGCCCTGCGGCGACCTTCTCGAACCGGGTGGCCTCCGCTAGGAGATACTTAATGGTGAGAGAGGACTCGCGGATGCCCGTGACGATTCGCCGAAGCAGGTCCGAGTCGCCCTGAGCATGGGCGTGCTTACCGAGCGCGATCCAAAAGGCCGGTCCGTAGAACGATGTGGCCGAGGGACGCTTGCCCGCCTCGAAGATCACCATGAGGGCTTCGCTCGCCGCGGCGCTGCCCTCCCCGAAGGACTCTCCGATTAGCTTCTCGACCTGATTGTCGATCTGAATCTGGTCGATACGGGAGAGCTGCTTCTCGTTCGCTGTGGAGCGCAGCTCCTCAGCGCGTTTATCAAAGGCCTCGCCCTTGAGCTGGGCGAGGTCGTACTCAAGCAGAAGCAACTCGACTTGCGCCTCCCGATTTCCCGCCTCGGCACGTTCGCGCACTTCATCGACTGCTTCGATCGCGAAAACACAGCGTTCGAACGCAATGACGCTGCGCCCGGCCGGGCTCGCGAGTGTTTTGCCCTCGGTATCCATGAACACAAGCGTGGGGAAACCGCGGTAGCCCTTGTCCTTGAGCAGCCCATCATGGGGATGCCCTTCGATCTTGGTCGTGACGTGCAAGAACGGTACGACCGTCTCTGTGAAAGCGGGGAAGTTGGGATCGGAGAGCGCACCGCCCTCCAGAGCATCGCAGGGACCTCAGGGCGAATAGGAGCGCGTGAAGTACGTGAAGAGCAGTTTGCCCTCCGCCTTGGCTTTAGTGTGCGCCGCGTCGTAGTCCAGAATCCAGTTGCCGTAGGTGACGAACTCCTTGGCGAGCTTTTTTTCATACTTGGCGCGCAACTCGGTCTGCTCGTCAACCTGTTGGGCAAGAACAGGTACACCCAGTATCATTGCTGCCAGGGGGATCAGGAGGGTGCGCTTCATGGCAACGAGTGTAATTGGGAGTTATCTGTCCCGGCAAAGGAATTCGGTCAGTGGGCTCGTGGCACTTCAAGGACTCGCCAATGCCCCAACACCTCTTGGTCGGAGACCTAGAATGAGAGCTGATGGAGGTGGCGTTGTGTGGGCGCGGGAATGTGCACCAACGCCTCCTGTTGGCATAGGTTTGGAGCTCGGCCGAGTTTTTGCACCCTGTGCCATGGCACCCATTGTCGCTTATTCACAAGTCCTTTCTGGCCATAGGCTTGGAGTTGGTCGAGTGTATGCACCCCACGCCCATCTCCACTAGCATATAGGCCAGCGGGCCCCATTAGTGACCGTGCGTCATTTATTAATTGACTCTCGGTCATTTAGCGGTAGACTACTCGGCATGAAACAACTTCTCATCACCGGCGCCGCCGGCCACCTCGGATTCGAACTCGCCACCCAACTCCTCCGCAAGGACTACAAGGTCACCGCCAGCGTCCGCAAACCCAGCCCACAGAGCGTCGAACTTGCCAGGCGGGGCGCCACGATCATCTATCTCGACCTCCTCGACCCTGCTAAGGTCGACGAGGCCATCAGGGGCATGGACGCCGTCTTCCAAGTCGCTGCCGTCTTCGACCTCACTGCCAAAGATCCCGAGCGGCAAGTCGTTGCACCAAATCTGGCCATGACAGAGAACGTCTTGAGAGCCTGCGCCAAGCACAGCGTGGCAAAGCTAATCTACACATCCTCCATCGCCGCCATCGGCACCACCTCCGGACAGCCTCGTGGTGAATCGGATTGGAACCTAAACAGCCCCGAGCCTTACGCCCGATCCAAGGCGCTCTCAGAAAAACTCGCATGGCAACTATCCAAAGAATTAGGTGTTGAGATGGTCACCGTCCTGCCGGGCACCATCTGGGGTCCCGGGGGCCACCACCTCACCTCTAGCATGCAGTTCATCGCCAACATTGTCAGCGGCGATCAGCCCTTTGCCATCAACTCCGAGCTCAGCCTGGTCGACATCCGCGACGTCGCCGAAGCCCACATCCGCGTCTTTGAGTCGGACAATGCCAAGGGGCGGTACATCGCCACGCACAACACCTGGTCCATGAGGAGAATCCACCAGGAACTACTCTCTATCGACAGCGGCCTCAAAACCTCTGCCAAGGTCGCCCCCAACTGGGTCGCCCGAATGTTCCCGGCCCTCGATTGGCTCAAAGCCCTCATCACCCGCTCCGATCGCACCATCACCCGCGCCGTCATCCGGGAATACCTCGGCAAAAAGCAGCTCTTTGACATGCCGCGCTTGCGCACTGAACTCGGCTGGAGCCCGCGGGACACCGAGCTCACTGTCGCCGATTCCCTCGCATGGACAAGAGACTTCCTTGGCGGTGAACTCAAGTACTTGCCCACGCCAGCAGGAGCCTCGCCAAGTGCCACGTAGTGCTCGCAGGTTGACCCTAAAGCAAGTAGGATGATCCGATAGATGCAGAAGCAACGAGCACGCAACGAAGAGGACAAAGCCAAGCGCAAGCAGTCCATAGTGGATGCGCTGCACGAGCGGCTCAAGGAGTCGCAGAGCATGCCCTCGGCCCAGGATATCGCCAAGCGAGCCGGTGTTACCAAAGGGGTGATCTACATCTACTTCAAGACCAGGGAGGAGATATTCCTAACCCTCTTCCTACAAGAGGCCGAGTGTTTCTACGAAGAGCTCTACCCACTCGTTCTCAGCGACGAGTACGGGATCCAAACCCTGCGCGACGGGATCACTGAGTTCTGCCACAGCCATCCCGTGTTCATGTATCTCGGCCTGATCGCCCCCTCCGTCCTCGAACACAACGTGTCCGAAGATTTCATTCGCTCTTTCAAAACCACAGCCGCCGAAGGCCTCCAACAATTCGCCACCGCCTGGCAGAAGAGAGAATCAACGGTCGACGTCGACAACCTCCGAAACTTCGTCCTGCGTATCTTCTATCTCGGCCAGATCCTCTGGCAGCACCACAACCCACCCCCCGCCGTCCTCTCCGCCGTCGATATCGAAACCAACTGGCTCCTTCAAGGCAACTTTAAGGACTCCATGTCCGAGAGCTTCGACTGGATGTGGGCCGGGCTCAGCAGCGTCGGCAGCCCCGCTCCGAGTTAGCACCCGGTTCAGATCGGCAGCACTCACTCCCGGTGGCAAGTCTGCCGGCCGGGCGGTCGCGCTGAGATTGGGCGCATTCGAATCGAGTCCCATGATTCTGAGCAAGCTACGCAAAAAGCCCTCATCCTGCGGCGTTGGCGCACATTGCGAGAGCGAGCTGGCATGATCCCCACCCCGTCCACTTCAGGCCCGTAGGGTGCAAAAACTCGGCCGACATCTAATCCGCACTTGAACAGCAGCCTTAGGCAAGGCGCGCGCAAGTATCGCAGCCGAGTGGGGCTTGGCGAAGCGGAAGATCGTTGACCAGACGCAGCGTCAGGGCTGTTTTAGCAGCCAGGTCCGAGTACTTGCGCGGGGCACTTTATTGGCCTGAACGCGCTGGTATCAACGACTAGATTGCGCCCTCCTAAATCCACAAAGTGATGTCACCTCGCCGGACAAGAGCCTTGCCATACTGGCTCCAGTTGGTGACGCGAGACTTGGTTTTGTACTTAGGGGTGGACTCGTGATTTCTAGCACTGAGCTCAGCTGTAAGACCTCTGCAGCCTGAAATGCCGAGGCCTGAGAGCACAGCTGCGGTCAATTTGTGTACCAACGCCGCTAACTCACCTACTCCCTCGCCCCGTCACACGCTAAGCTGCGGATCCATGTTCGACCAAGTGAAGCAAGATCTGCAATGGCTCGCGAACAGCCCGGCTTTGGTAGCAGAGAACGCGCTAGGGTTTCCGGCGGTCGGCCATTTGGACGAAGTCGATCCCAGTGACGTAGACTTGGCCCGAGCCCTTGAAGCTAGACAGGCGGAGCGCCTGCGCTTGGGAATCTACTTCGAAGACTTGGTCGAGCTCTCCCTGCGCTGCAGACCAGGTGTCTCAGATGTCCGCCGCGGGATCGCCATTCGCGAGAACAAGCGCACTCTTGGCGAGTTGGACTTCCTGTTTCGAAACGAACGGGGCCAGCAGGAGCATTGGGAGGTTGCGGTCAAGTTCTACCTCTATCACCGGGAGCAGGATCCGAATCCGGATCTGTGCTTTCTCGGACCGCGGACGGTGGACCGTATGGACCGCAAGGTTCATCGCATGCGGGATCACCAGTTGCCGCTGCCCATGACGCCTCCCGCGATGGAATGTCTCGGCCTAGGGGGACCGAGCCAGAGCAAGGCACTGGTGCGCGGCCGATTGTTTTATCCTTTGGAGATGGATTGGCGAGAGTGCCACGTGGACACAATCTCTGCGCCGGATCACCTGCGGGGCTGGTGGACTCCATTGAGCTCTCTTGCACAGATCCCGAGCGCAGAGCACTACCTGGTCGTTCGCAAGTGCGACTGGCTGACCTGTCCGCCGGCATCCCCCCACCACCGGCTGCACACCCTCGACTCATTGAGGCTCCAACTAAGTATCGGCCGACTCCGTCCCGTTCAAGTCATCGGAGTTGATGCGGACCATCGCGAGTTGCATCGAGGCTTCGTCGTTCCCGATCACTGGCCCCAAGCAGCCGAACGCTAGTCTCTGCTCCGAAGTGTCGATACCAAGTCAGAGCGTTGGTGCGTATTCCTGAGCGCGAGCTACACGGTCCCGACCCAATCCGCTTCAGGCCTCCTCCGCAAGGGAGACCGGTAGCCCTAAACCGATCATTCGATTAATGATCCTACAAGCCAACGCGGCCTCACCTCTCCGTGCCTTGGCATGACGCGCACGGAGATTGCCGCCGATGATCTGCTTGTATCGATAGAAGGTGCTCTCAACACGGCCACCCCGGACTCCTTCACGCGTTGCCTCAACCAGAAGGCCCGCGCGTGTGAGAAGTTCGCACAACCGCACTCTTCGGTACCGACGTTGACACTCCAGTGAAAGCCAAAGTCTTCGCACTACCCTATTCGCTGGTACCGAACCTACCCTCCTTGCGAAATAGAACATGTTCGCTGGGGCACCATCTTCGGGGAGCCATCTCTCACTAGGAAGGAACCATGAAAACGCCGCTGGTAAACAGGCGGTTTTTTTCCGCGGCGGGAGGAATGCGCTGGCTTGGCGCGGGAAAGGCGCAGTGGCGGGTATGCATGAATAAACCCGAGCCACCCAGCTGGTAAAAAAGCGACCTCTAGTGCATCCAGCAGGCAGCTTGACGCGAAACCAATATGGACTCCGTGCCCCGTGTACTCCGAATAGTCGACTTCACAAATCAAGCCCCAACAAGCGAGCCCAACGACCGATGCAACCCGTCCATTTGATCCTAGGTGCCGCTGGCGGCATCGGAACCGCCCTCGTCCGACAGTTAGCCTCCGAGGGTGCCCAGCTGGCACTGGCAGGTCGCAACACGGAGAGCCTAAAGCCCTTGGCCGAAGAGCTGGGCGGCAGCTTCCACGCCACCGACGCGACCTCGGTCGAGGCGGTCCAGGCAACCGTTGACGAGGTCCGGGCTGAGTACGGCCGCATCGACGGCTTGGCCTGCTGCGTCGGCTCAATCCTGTTGAAGCCTGCCCATCGCACCTCGTCCGAAGAGTGGCGCGCGACCCTGTCCGCCAACCTTGACAGCGCCTTCGCGACCGTCCGCGCAGGCACCGGCGCGATGCGCAGGAGCGGCGGCTCGATCGTGCTGTTGTCCTCGGCTGCCGCCCGTATTGGCCTCCCAAATCACGAGGCGATTGCCGCCGCCAAGGCCGGTGTCATCGGCCTGGCGCTCTCCGCGGCCGCCACTTACGCCCCTCATGGGGTGCGCGTAAACGTCGTCTCCCCAGGCCTCGTGCGCACACCACTCTCGGAGCACCTGACCAGCAACCCCGCCTCCGAGAAGGCCTCCCTCAGCATGCATGCCCTCGGGCGGCTCGGTGAGCCTGAAGACGTCGCACGCGCGATCGCCTGGCTGCTCGACCCGGCTCAGTCCTGGGTCACGGGGCAGGTGCTTGGTGTTGACGGCGGCCTCGGCTCCGTTCGCGCCCGCTGAACGCGACCCTCGGAGCGACGTTGGTGCAGAAATCAAGAACGAGCTTGCGTGTCCCCCACCCTATTCGCATCAGCCAGCCACCAAAACCGGGACAGGTAGCCCTGATCCTGTCACCCGGTTGAGGATCCTGCAGGCAGAACGGCCTCGACTTCTTGAGCCTTTGATGTAGCGCGCGAAGCTTGCCGCCCAAGACCCGCTTGAAACGAAAGAACGTATTCTCGAGGCGACCCTGCCGGAACGTTTAGGAGTCCTCGCCTCGACGATCTCCTCAGACATCCAATGCGTGATGTCGCCGCGTCGAACGAGGGCTTGTCGTACTGGCTTCAGTGAGTGACGCGGTATTTTGTTTTGAACTTCCGAGTGGACTCGTGACTTCTTGCCTCAGACTTCGGCCGAGGGAAGCCCCGGCTGATAGAAAGTGTGACTCAAGGCCCAGGGACAGAATCGGATGCTGCACCAACGCCACTTGCTGGGTTAGGTGCACTTCGTAGCAATCAGGCGACGGTGCCAGCGGTGGATGGTGTCCGGCGTGACGATGGTTGGGACTTGCATCAAGAAGTGACGATCGCAGTCGAGCGTCTCCTGAGATAACGACCATCAGAGCTGGTGAGCGCCCGTGACTTCTACACCCCGCTCTCTCGAACCTAGGTGTCCGAGGAAGTCGTGAGGGTCAACTGCAACGCAATGAAAACAGCAAGGGCCGCGGCTATTCCAAAGATGTTTGCGTCTAGTCCTAGGGGTAATGCCCAGCCAGCGAACATCAAGCCCGTGGTGGTGCCGCCACCTACCAACATTGCGCCCATGGCGGCTTTGGAGGAGGGACGCTTGAGTGCCAACAAAGCAATGGTGGGTATGATCAACCCAGAGACCATGAAGGCATAGGACTGCAGCATGAGGTCCAGCACGCTTGTCATTTGGGAGGCCAGAATCAGGGCGGCTGCGCCTAGGCCGAGAGTGACCGATTGGGATCGGAAGAGAGAGCGCTTGCCCGCTTTAGAGGGAAAGAGGTCCGTGTTCACGTTCCCTGAGGCGGCCATCAGGCAGCTATCCGCAGTAGAGAGGATGGCGGAAAAGTAGGCCGCTAGCATGATCCCGAGCATGCCCACCGGCAGGAGGCCAGATAGCAAGAGGGGGAGGCCAAGCTCAGGATCCAAAGGGTCGGTGGGCGGATAGCCCATGGCAGCAAAGGCTCCTTGTTGCCAAGCGACCCTTCCGAACAAACCAAGGGTGACCCCAAGGAATGCCATCAACGGCCATTCGAGCAAGCCGGCCATAAACCAGGCCCTGCGCGCAGTCCGTTCATCCCGACAGGCAAAGATTCTTTGGTATAGAGTCATGCCCACAAACCAGATGGGCAAGATTGTGAAGGCCCAGTTGATGAGTGTGATCGGCTCCACCTGAGTCAGGCTGAGCATGGAAGGGGGAACCGCTTCGCGAATCGCGTCCATTCCACCGATTGCCGTATAGGACACGGGGACACCCACAAAGATCAGGCCCAATAGCAGGATCATCCATTGGACTGTGTCGGTGTAAATGACGGCTTTCATACCACCCATAGAGGTGTAGCCCACCGCTAGTACTCCCATCACCAAGAGAGCCGTCGTCTGGTTCAATGGACCGATGGTGGCGGAGGCCAACTTGGCTCCCGCAAGGAGCTGGGAGGCGGTGAAGCCCAAGTAGCCCAAAGCGCTGATGGTCGCCGCCACCAAAACCACGGGCCGGGAATAGACCGTGCCGAAGACCTCTGGATAGGTGAGCAGGCGATGCTTGGCTCCAAGTTGGAATACCTTTGGAATCAAGAAAACGCCCGCCAGCCAAGCTCCCATGAGGCCGGTGAAAAGCATCCAAGAGCCGCTGAGCCCCATGGTGAAACCCAAGCCACCCAGACCGATCGAAAAACCGCCGCCCACGTCGGTGGCGACCACCGATAGCCCGATGTGCGTACTCCCCATGGACCGTCCGCCCACGTAGTAATCGTCGTCGTCCTTGTTTCGCCTCAGGAAGAAGGCCCCAACGCCGAACATGGCGAGGAAGTACACAATCAACAGGACGATATCGACGGGATGCATGCGCTTGTGTTTGGCGGTCTAGTTGCCGGGTTTTTGGTAGCGCATTTCTGCGTATTTCGAAGTGAATCCCAACCGTTCGTACAGGCGCTTGGCCGGATTCTCGTACTCAACGTGCAGCTTGACTTCCCCGGGGCAGCGTTGCACGGCGCGCTTCACCAGCTTGCCCCCCATTCCTTTTCCGCGAAGATCTGGGTGCACGCTAACGAACAGCAAAATGTGGCTGGGTACATAGCCAGACATTCCGGTATCCAGCATGCAGAGTGCAGCGCCGAGCATGGGCGATTCGCCTGGTTCCCTCTGGTATCCGATCAGCTCCAAAAAGCCGCCGGGCCCACTTTTCCCGCTGAACAAATCCGCGAGGGCTCGGTCCACGTCCTCCCGGGAATCACCCCAGGGCACCATGGTTTCGTGGAAGAATTGGCCCAAGTGCTTAAGGCTAGCCCAATCCGGCAGTTCGGATTGCTTGTTTATGGTGAGCCATTCCATTAGCTCTTCGGTTGCTCCAGTCCTTGCAGAATCGGGGGAACGTCGAACTCGCCAACCTCATCCTTCAGGGCCTGGCGTGCCTCGTCCCGGGAGAGCAAGACCTTATCGATGTAGCGGTCCATCATCAGGCGCACAAACGCTCCATAGGAGGGGCGGAACTTCAACGTGTCGCCTACCTTTACGCCGTGGGGATTGCCTCCGAGGTTGACCACCGAAAGGTCGCTGCTGGCACCCACTAGTTCGTATTCTGATTTCAGCGGGGTCAAACCGCTCACAATGGTGTCCAATTGTCCGATGGTCACCACCGCCCGGTACCCCCTTTGTCCAGGGTCCGTCTCCGAGGGGGTTAGGGCCTCAAAGGGCATCATATCTGTGGTTTCACCCATTGCTCGCAAGCCCTTCTCCTTGACTTCTGCCACTTCGACCTCAAGCGTAATGGCGTCGTCCCGAAGCCCTTCTAAGGTGCCGCCGTTGATGATGTCCGAACCCAAATAAACCGACTCGCCAATACGGAAGTGATTGATGGTGCGAGGCAGCCCCCCATCGCGCAAGAGTGGCAAGGCTGCGCTGGTCCCGGCGGAGATCAGGGGTAAGGCGCGGCCGAACTTGAGCTCCAGTAGTTCGTGGTACAGGCTCAGTTGAGCGAATTGATCGATGTTTGGAATCGCGCCAGAGAGGCAGCCGAAGTTGCTGCCGATTCCGAGCACTTCGATGTTTGGCAACTCGAAAATGCGCTCGTAGAATTTCATAAGGGAACCGGGTAGGACACCCTCGCGCAGATCCCCAAGTTCCAACATGATTATGATGCGATGGATCTTGTTCTGTCTGCGCGCTTCCGCGTCCAGTGCTTCGATCACTTCGGTTTCGCTGTTGAGGCTCACATCCGACAAGCGCACGACCTCGGGCAGCACGGTCATGTGCGGCAGCCGTAGGTACCAGGTTTCGGTTTTGTCGGGCAGCTCGCGAATGGCGGCGAGGTTGTCCATCCGAGAATCCGCCATGGAGCGGATCCCCAATTGCTGCAAGGCCAATAGGGAAGGCTTGTGTCCGCACAAGACCTTGGTGGCCATAGTCCAGGAGGCGTTGTGGGCGAGAACCCATTTGTCGACGACGCGAATGTTGTGTCGAAGGGCATCGAGGTCGAGAGTCAGCCGATTCATGAAAAAAGGGCACGGAGTTGCGCCTGCGTGGTGTTCTGTGAGAGCAAAAGCTCAACGGGGCTGCAGGTGGGCCATTAAGGCCAGGAAGTTACGCAACCCACAGCCGCAAGGAATTCGGGATGCGAAAAAACATTCGCCTCACGAGTCGAGCGTGGGGACAACCACAAGGGGGTCATGCCGGAGAGTTCACCGAAGCAGCAGTATACAGGTAAGCTCTTGAGGAAACAACCGTAGAGAGACGCACTGGCGCAAATGGCTATTCTAAGCATCAATCCTGGTATTTGCGGCGTTTTCGCGTTTACCGACTTTGGAGTAGGTGCCCATGAATGACCTAATCCAACTACGCAAGAATCTACATCGCTTAGCGGAACCCTCTGGAGAAGAAGCCCGCACCGCAATGAGCATCGCCCAGAAAATAGCGCGTTTGGAAATCTAAAACGTGGCCACCGGCATTGGAGGGCATGGGGTTCACGCCAGCGTTGCGAGCGCGGAAGAAGGCCACACCGTACTCTTGCGAGTTGACTTAGACGCGTTGCCGCTGCCCGACGATGTCACGCCACCTCACGCTTCTGAACGTGCGGATTAAGCGCATCGCTGTGGCCACGATGGACACATGGCGATCGGCGTAGCTCGACACTTACAGAACCAGCCGCCCGCACGCGGAAGGGGCGTGTCCCTCTTTCAGTCCGCGGAGGAGACGGGCCTAGGCGCTGGGCGGGTATTGCAGGACCCACGCTTTAAAAACTCTGCCACTGACTTCGCCATTGCAACACACAACTTGCCCGGCTACCCCCTAGCATCGGTGGTCTCGCGCGTTCCTATCGAGGTTCATCATGCGGAGCAGCGAACACAAGAAACCGTCAACTTGGTGAAGTGGCATCCCGTAGACCAAGCGTAGCGTTAACGTGGTTGCGATATTGCGTGGAGTATCGCGACCGCCCGGAGTGAGTAGGAGTCCCCACGCCTTGATGGTTTCCTTTGAGGTCCACATGGTGAGGTTACCGCGCTGAACGATGGCCTTGTCGAGCTCGCTTTAGTTGGAGACTCGAGACTTAACTTTGCACTTAGGGTGGCCTCGTGAAGTCATCCCTAAGGCTTCGGCGGAAGAGAGCGTTCAATCCGTGAGGAAGTATCGCCCAGGGTCCAGGGAGAGGGGTTCCTTTTGCACCCGCGTCATGCGCCTGCCCTAAAACCGGGGCCTTCTCATCTATTCTCCTAAGCCCCTAGCGTCCACCGCTTGCGCGCGGCACAATCCCCCCCATGCACATCGTCACAACACTTGGCTTCTCGATTGCCTTGATCGGATTGCTTGGCTGCGCAGAGCGACCCAGCACAGACCACTCGACCTCTTCCCCAAACACCCCCCCTGTAATCATGCAAGACAACAACTCAAAGGTCTGGTCCGACGGCGACACGATGCCCTCCGGCCGAGACGGCGTCGCCGACATCCAAATCCTCAAGGTTCACGCGAACGGATCCGGCCCTGCCTGCGGTCCGGGCAAGCGCGCCACCCTGGCTTATACCGCCATGCTTGCCAACGGCAAGGTCCTCGACCCCGGAACTCGGCCCTTCTCCTTCAAGGTCGGCGCTGGCGAAGCTATCTCGGGTTGGGACGTGGTTGTTGCCGAAATGCGGGTGGGCGACAGCTTCACCATCATGCTCCCCCAAGAGCTCGCCTATGGCCCGTCCAAGGGCGACCTGAAGTTCGACATGGAACTCCTCTCCTTCAACTAGCTCACCCCGATCGGTCAGTTTGAAAGAACCGGACCAGCACCAGTTTGAGGTCTTCATCAGCTACCGACACAATCCAGGGGGCCGCAAGTGGCTCTACTGGTTGTAGAAATTGTTGGAGGCCTACGAGACTTCCATCGAGCTC
>JBLHWM010000031.1:0-16949 GCA_047629095.1 Planctomycetota bacterium
TCGCTGGCGGCTTGCCTCCCTTTGAGCAGCTCGAGCGGTCGGGTGTCTCTTTTGACCCCTCCGAGCGGCCGGCGACCGTGGCCTCGGATGATCACGGAGGCCTTCTCATCTCCCTCCTCTGGGCCCGAGCAAGCACGCTGGGTGCCCTGCTTTGGCTCGGATTCTTTCGCGACTACTACGCCCTCAGCAGCCTGGGCCGCCCGGGCCATGCGGACCATCAGCTGCTCGCACCCTCGGGAAGCGCGGGCTTGGCATTTGGGATCTTGGCTTTCCTTTTCATCGGGGTCAACTTGCTGTACTTGGCCCGCAAGAACCACCGCTTTCCCCTACAAGCTGGAACGCTCCGGAGCTGGATGACCTGGCACGTTGCAACGGGAATCCTCGCCTTCATTGCCGCCACCCTGCACAGCTTCGGCAGCCTTCGACAGTCCGTCGGTACCCATGCATTTCTGGGCATCGGGATCCTCGTGGTGACCGGAGCACTCGGCCGCTACCTCTATTCCTTCATCCCCCGCGCCGCCAATGGCCGCAGCCTCGACTTAGGTGAAGTCAGGGCCAAACTCGCAGCGTTCGATGCGGACTGGGATCGTGAGCATCGCGGGTTTGGAGAGCGTCTACGGCTTCAAATCGAGAATTTGACCACGGAGGCCCATTGGAGTGGCCCGCCCTGGAAACGTCTAAGCTCGCTGATCAAGTCACGTGCGCGCCTACGAAACATGAAGGCCAACTTGACCCGAGAAGCGCGGCAGGAGGGAATCCCCGAGCCACAGATCCGCAAGCTGCTCAAGCTCGCGGCTTCGGTGCAGCGCTCAGCCCTTGCAGCAGCCCACCTAGAGGACATCCGTGGAATCGTAGCCAGTTGGCGCTATGCGCACCGTTGGATTGCACTGCTCATGGTCGGGCTCGTACTGATCCACATAGTCACGGCTCTTCGCTATGGACAGATCCTCTAATGAGTAAGCCGAGACCACAAAACAACGGGGACCGCTTGGGTGCCACCGTCGACAGCAGAGATTCCTTCCCACGACGGATGGCCCGGCCTAGGTTTTGGCTGTCGACGCTGTCTCTTCTGGCGGTTCTAGGACTCATTTACTTGGACCTAGGACAGACCTCTCCGGGTCCGATCAGCCTAACCCACGCCCAGGCCTCAGTCCTTTCGAATGGCCAGGCCTGTGCCGAATGCCATGGTGGTCTAGGCATCTCCATGCAGGAAGCCTGCGCGGATTGCCACGGGGAGATTCTCCTAGCCATAACCCAAGGCACGGGAGTCCATGGGAACCTCGCTGAGGAGGCGGTTAGCCGTAGCCAAGTCGCCGCAACCGAATGCGGGACCTGCCATGGTGAGCATCACGGTGAGGAGTTTGAAATTGCAGGTCCCCTAAGTTTCCGACTAGCCGGTTTAGGAGAGCCCGAGGACTTCGACCACGCCGCACTCGAGTTTGGGTTGCTCGGTGCCCACGACCAGCTCGAATGCAACGATTGCCACGCGAAGGCGGACGCGAAGCTACTTCTCGAAGGCCAGCAGCGCTTCCTTGGGGCGTCCAATGCATGCGCCACCTGTCACGACAACCCCCACGAAGAGGCCGGACTCCGCTCGTGCCAAGAGTGCCATGGCCAAGACCTGGCCTTCGAGCAGCTCGACGGCTTCACCCACACCAAGGCGTTCCCACTGACGGGCCCCCATGGGGCGACCGACCTCGAGTGCTCCGCCTGTCACGAGGGGGAAGGCGACTTCCGCCTGAGCCGCATTGACACCCACGACTTCGCGCCCGCGGCAAGGGAGTGCGCCTCGTGCCACGAGTCCCCCCACAGCGCCCAATCCATGGCGCCCTTCCAGGGGACAGCCGGTGCCAGCTGCTCAACCTGCCACGCTCCATCCGATACAAGCTTCCGGATCGACAGCCTTGTCACCCCAGGCTTGCTCGCCCTGCACGATGCGGTGGACTTCCCCCTAGGCCCGCCCCATGTCCAGACTGCGTGCATCGAATGCCACCAGGGCGACTCGGGGCTCCAGGACGGCCCTCTTGCGTTCCAAGCGAAGTTCCCCGGCCGCGTGCTCGCCGACTGCGCCGCTTGCCATGAGGACCCCCACGGGCGCGCTTTCACGAAGCAGGCCGGAGTCGACTCTTGCGTCGACTGCCACGGCACTTCTAGTGAGAGCTCCCCCCAGCTCCACGCCACCTTCGCCCAAGCGAGCTCTGCAATGGACAGGGCCCTGCACGAGGCCACGGGCTTTGCCCTCTCCACGCCCCACGGTGAGGCGACCTGCGCGGAATGCCACAGCGGCCTTGGGTTTGGGCAGCGCTTCTTGACGGGTCAAGAGGCCAGGCTGCCCGGGGAATGTGCAAGTTGCCACGCCTCTCCCCACGGGGGCCAGTTCGAGAACAGCCGCATTGCAGAGGACAGCTCCGCATGCACCGCGTGCCACTTCCCCGAGTCCTTTGCACCTTCCAAAGTCGACGTTGCCTTACACAACCAGAGCCGCTTTCATTTAGATGGCGCCCACGCCTCCGTAGCATGCACCGAGTGCCACGCAGATCCAGCAGCGGGAGAGCAGCAGTCTTTCGTGGGCGTATCGACGAAGTGCGCGGACTGCCACGTCGATGTGCACGAGGGAAGGATAGACATGGGCGCTCGGTCCGGGGACTGCTCCGAATGCCACTCGACCCTCGACTTCCACGAGGTCGAGAGCGTATCCCTGGGTACCTTCGATCACGAGTCTTGGTGCGGGTTCCCCCTGATCGGATCCCACGCGCAGACAAGCTGCGCCTCCTGTCACCAGCCAGAGTCGATCCTTAGCGCCAACATCCCGAGCCCCACCGGTGAGTCGGGCTCAGAGCCCTTCGCACCACGCGCATTCGGTCGGATTGGCGCGGTCTTCGGCACGCCGGAAGATGCCTGTGCAACCTGCCACGTGGACGTCCACCAAGGCGCATTCGACCAGCCGGGACAGCCGACCCAATACCAGGGCGAGCAGGGCTGTGCGCGCTGCCATGATCAGGTGCAGTTTCGAGCGGCCTTCACTCGCCCCGCTGCCCAAGCTCCCCTGCCCTTCGACCACGACCTGTGGACGGGCTTCGCAATCGATGGGGCTCACCAGGCGGTGGGTTGCTTCGGATGCCACGGGGAGTCCAGCGCGGGGACCCTCGGCGGGACGTTTGGCACGGAGTGCAGCTCTTGTCATACAGATGTGCACCTTGGACAATTCGCTAGCCTCGGGGACACGAGCTGCGACCGCTGCCACTCTTCCTCGGCGGCCGACTTTGCAGCCGACCTCTTCCAACACGACACCCACTCGACCTTTGCCCTCGACAAGTCCCACCAAGAGGTCGCCTGCGCCAGTTGCCACCGACCCTGGCCCATGGGCGATGGTTCCCGAGTGATCCGTTACAAGCCCTTGGGCGCCGAGTGCAGTGACTGCCACGGGCTCACGGGTGGAGGGTCCGACAAGTGAGATCGCACTATAGAGACAGCACCCCGCGCGTGACCGCGTGCTTGATGGTGGCACTGCTCGCCTCCAATGCGGCTGGCCTAAACTCCAGCGCCGCTCCAGCCCTATGGTTGAATCAGGGGGCGCCACAAGGCCAGGACACGGCGCACAGCCAGGCCTTGTTTCGTCGTGTGGAGGTCTTCGTGACTGCGGCAACCGGGACGAGTGTCTACTTCGATGGAGGCCTGAAGGACATGATCTCCGAGGGCGACGCCATCGTGTTCTTCCCGGCAAGCGGCCCCCAACAACGGGGCACCATCCGGATTGTCTCCGAGGCGAGCGGCCGTGCGGAGCTCTCGTCGAAGACCGCACTCGTGTCTGTTGGGGATCGCGCCGAGGTGCTCGTTCCCGAGAGCCGCTTCCTATCGAACAAGCCCGCAGTTGGCGCCTCGGGGCCGAACGCGGTTCTCGACCAAGAGC
The DNA here is from genome assembly GCA_047629095.1 of Planctomycetota bacterium. Taxonomy (GTDB): domain Bacteria; phylum Planctomycetota; class UBA1135; order UBA1135; genus CALBMX01. Next base: position 3,911 of record JBLHWM010000031.1, read on the forward strand.
GCCCCGGAGTTGGCCTTCCCCCTGGCCCCGCGATTGCCCCGGTAGCCCATCCGCCATGGGAGGTCGACCTCGGTGATGTGGATCCGAATGCCCCACTGCTGGCACCGATTCAGAGCACCCCCCCAGAGGATCGGCCCTACGAGATTCACGGACGGTACTGGCTTGACTTGACGGCGACCGAGGACCGAGAGGGTGAGGGCGCCACTTATGGGACGCTGCGTACCGGCTTCGACTCGAGGGCCGAGAACCTCTTTCGTCAGGGCGGCACCGTAGAGTTTGACACGGACTTCTACCGCCACTCCTTCGACGCTGACGACGCATCGAACGACACGGATAGCCAGATCCGAATCGACCGCTTGAACTACCGCTGGGGTGGCAATCGAGAGCAAGCGAACACATGGCAAGTCGGGAGATTCCTCTCCCAGGGCATGCCAGAGTTTGGCGTCATCGATGGTCTGGAGTACACCAGACGCACGGACGATGGAGCCCATTGGGGAGTCGCCATGGGTGGCTTCCCGGAACCGAACGACGACCTCTCAACGGGTAGTGACGTCCAGGCCGCGGTCTTCTACCAGTGGAAGAGCACCGACGAGAAGATCAGCCTTAACTCGGGCTTCCAAAAGACGTGGCACGACGGCAAGCCCGACCGAGACCTACTTGTCATGACGAGCACTTGGCGTCCCCTGGACAGATTGCATGTCTTCTCTTCCCTATGGGTCGACCTCTACGACTCCGATGATCAGATCAAGTCTGGCCTGGAGCTGACCCAGTTCATTTCGAGTGCCTCCTGGCGAACGAAACAAGGTGATGGACTTGGATTGAGCCTCTCCCACTTTTCCTTCCCCGAGCTCCTGCGCAATGAGTTCGACGAGATCACGGCCGAACAGATCGCAGACGACAAGGTGACCAGGCTCGGCTTGAATGGCTGGAAGAATCTAACGGACACAGTGCGGTTGCGGGGGCGGATCGACTCGTGGACCGATCAGGATGACTCCGGTGGCCGCGTCGAAGGAACCGTCGAGTTCAACGATGCGATCCTCAATGACGGTGACCTCTCCCTCTCAATCTTCCAAAACGAAGGGAAGTTCGCGAGTGGCCCGGGCCTGAGACTACGGGCCACCAAGGAGGTCGGAGGCGGCTGGCTCAGGTTCACCTATGAGTCCACAGAGACCAAATCCAACGACTTCTTTGGAGCGCAAGACACCTTGACTAATCACGTCTACCGCGCAAGTTGGGACCGGCCCTTGGGCCAAGACTGGGACCTCTCCCTCTCCTTAGAACAGCGCGATGGCGATCAGGAAGACGCCTCGACCATCGGCTTCTTCCTGCAGCGAAGCTTCCACTAGAACTAACCTAGCCCCCGAATGACCATGAAGATGCCCTGGAAACCAACGCCCCTGCGAACCGTCTTGGTCGTATGGATCGGACTGCTTGTCGGCGTCGCATGCCTGGGGCCTTCCGGGACCAACGATGCGCCGTCCCATGGGTGGTGGTCTGAGCGCGGACCCGTGGTTCCCCACGACAGCTTTCCGAGCGACTGCAAGCTCTGTCACAAGGATGGCGATTGGAGCTCGCTCCACGAGGACTTCACTTTTGATCACGAGCTGGAGACGGGAGTTCCCTTGGATGGTGCCCATGCCAGGGCCGAGTGCTTGCGCTGCCACAACGACCGTGGTCCCGTCAGCCAATTTGCGGGCCTGGGCTGTGCGGGATGTCACGAAGACGTCCACAGGGGAGGGCTGGGGCGTGCTTGCGCGGACTGCCACAATGAGTCGAACTGGAAGCCGATCCAGGCCATTGCCGATCACGGCCGCACCCGCTTCCCGCTCGCCGGAGCCCACGCTGCCGTGGCGTGCTCGCGCTGCCATAGCGGATCCGAGATTGGCCTCTTTACTGGAGTCAGCGTGGAGTGCCTGAGCTGCCACAGCGAGATGCTGGCCGAGACGGTCGCAAGTCCCACCACCCCGGATCACCTCTCCCAGGGATGGACTTCCGACTGCGACCAATGCCACATTCCAACAACTTGGCAGGGAGGTGGTTTCAACCACACTGGTTTCAACTTGACCGGTGCCCACAAGACGGCCCAGTGCTCAGCCTGTCACGCGGGGGAGATCTACTCAGGCCTTCCAACCGACTGCTACTCCTGCCACATGCCCGAGTTCACGGGCGCTAACGATCATGTGCTCAATAGCTATCCAACGGACTGCTCGGTTTGCCACTCCACCCAGCGTTGGGCCGGAGCGAACTTCAACCACTCCGCCGCTGGGATCTCGTCGAACTGCAACATGTGCCACATGGACAACTTCGTCGCAACGACCTCTCCGAACCACGTGGCGGAGAACTTCTCTACGACCTGCGAAGATTGCCACTCGAGCACGAGCACTTGGCTCGGTGCGGGCTTTGACCACGCGGGCATAACGACGGGCTGCGCCACATGCCACATCACCGACTACAACGCGACCACATCGCCGAATCACATGCTGTCGGGCTTCCCCACGAACTGTGAGTCCTGCCACACCACATCGACCTGGAATGGAGCGGTCTTCAACCACAGCTTCCCCATCAACTCCGGCGACCACAAGAACCTCAACTGCGCGGACTGCCATACATCCCCCGGCAATTTCGCCGCCTTCAGCTGCACCGATTGCCACGAGCACAACAAGTCCGACATGGATGACAAGCACGAAGACGAGGGCGGCTACGTGTATAGCACGATGGCCTGCTACTCCTGCCACCCCAATGGTAAGGACTAACGGAGCTGAGCCGAGGCGCTTGGCACGCCCCTTGCTTTAGTCATGCATGCTCCACACCCCAAATCCCCAACGGACGCCCCACTCCCCCATGAGTGGCCCTTTGGCGTCCAAAAGGCGGGACACGCTGCAGGACACCATGACCACATCTAAGCTCACTCCTTTCGTTCTCGCCCTCTCCCTAGCCAGCTTGGCTTGCCACGGCTCCCACTCGGGTGTGGTCACCTTTGTCCCCGGCCCTCCGGCGACGATCCCCGAAATCGAGGTCAATGACTTCGCCTTCGCTCCCCAGCCCATCGGCACGGTGGTGCCCGGGGACCAGCTGTTCATCGAGGGCTCGATCACGGATCAAGGCTGGGATCCCCGGGATGGCTTCCAGCTGTTCGCCGCCGTGCCCATGGTGGTGAGCGTTAGCCTCGACGCCCACGTGCCCGGGGTCGACCTCGACTGGTGCGTCTGGGATCCGTCCGTCGGCGACTACACGGTCTGCGCCGAGACCGAGTTCAATCCCGAGCTGGGCAGCTTCATCGTCGTGCCTCCGGGGGACGAGTTCCACATGGTCGTGTCCTCCTTCAGCGGCACGAGCACCTACACCATGGAGCTCACCTTCTCCACGTACTTTGGTGCCGAGGCCAGCGCCGCGAGCAACGCTCTGGAAGAGCAGCGTCCAACGCCTCGCGCCCAAGACGCCATGGACTACGGCGAAGAGCGCAACGACGCCCCCGGCCCGATCTTCCGCGCCGAGCTCTTTGGCTTCGACAGCCTTGAGCAGGTGGAAGCCGAGTAGCAGTACTCCCACTCGCAATCCGAGCCTTCCCAATGCAGTCCGCCCCGCTTCGACGACATGTCCAAGCGGGGCGGATCGCTTCGTTATAGAAGCCGAGAGCTAGCCGAGCTCAGACCGTCTCGAGTCCCTGCATGGGGAACGCGTGCCACCAGGGCTTGTCGGGCAGGGCCGCCACGAAGGTCATGTCTTGCTTCAGGGTCGGGTGCGGGATGCACAGGGAGTAGGCGTGCAGCGCGATGCTCTTATCGTCCAAGGGCTTAGCCCCGCGGGGTGCGTACTTGAGGTCGCCGAGCAGCGGCGAGCCCAGGGTCTGGCAAGCCACGCGCAGCTGGTGCGAGCGACCGGTGACGGGCTGCAAGAGGAAGCGCGTAACCGGTGCGCCCTGGTAGTCGCCCTCTTCCAAGACTCGCCAGTCGGTCTTCGCCAGCTTGGGTTTCTCGCCCGGATCGATCTCACGAACATCCGGTTCCTCGGCGTAGGTTCGCACCCTGTTCTGGCGCGTGCTCTTCACGACCCACTGCTCGAGCTCACCCTCGTCGCCCTTGGCGGTAACTGGTCCCATGCCAACGCCCAGGTAGGTCTTCTTGACCTCCCGGCCTTGGAAGGCCTTGGTGAGCCGAGCCGCCGCCTTGGATGTGCGCGCAAAGAGCACCACCCCGGAGACGGGGCGATCCAGGCGGTGCACAACTCCAAGGAAAACCGCGCCGGGCTTCTTGTACTCTTCCGCGATCCAAGCCTTGGCCTGGTCGAGCAGGCTCTCATCGCCGCTCTCGTCGGGAACCACGGGTAGGCCCGCGGGCTTGGAGCAGACGATCAGGTGATTGTCCACGTAGAGGGGTTTCGTAAAGGTAGTCATCGTCTCAAGCTGCTCCGAATCCACGGGACCAACGGGCGCAAAAACCACAGGGCAACATGCGCCCCGTTGCGGTCTCTAGGCCTTCGGGCAATACCAGCTCACCGGCGCCAACTTGCCCGCCCTGGATGTCCCCAAACATGTTTGTAAAGGCCAAGGGCGAGTAGCCCACGGCGTAAGTTGAAAGGATGCAGAAGGAGCGCGGGGCCAGCAGGGCCTTGGCGCTTTCAATCAGCTCGGCGAGGTTCTCCTCGAGCTGCCACTTCTCGCCGTTTGGACCACGACCATAGTGCGGCGGGTCCATCAGGATACCCGTGTACTTCGCGCCCCGGCGCACTTCGCGGCGCACGAAGACCAGGGCGTCGTCTGCGATCAAGCGCAGGCTATCCTGCCTCATGCCCGAGGTCGCCAGGTTCTCGCGGACCCAGTTCACACTGGTCTTAGAGGCATCCACATGGGTCACGTCAAAGCCGGCGCGCGCGGCCACAAGACTCGCGGCACCGGTGTAGCCAAAGAGGTTCAAGAGCTTGGGCTGCCCGGGCCCCGGCTGGGCCGCGAGCTCGCGGCCAAGCTGCTCGATCCAGGCCCAGTTCGCCGCCTGCTCGGGGAACAGCCCCACGTGCTTGAAGCCGGTCGGCTTCAGCACGAAGCGCAGCCCGTTCCAGCCCATGGTCCAGTCCTTGCGCGCCTCTTCGGTACCATTCCAACGGCCACCGCGACCGCCGCTCTTCTTCTCGCGCTCGAAGACAAGGTCCGCAGCCTTCCACTCCTTCTTCGTGAGCTTGCGCTTCCAGAGCGCCTGGGGATCGGGCCTGTTGACCACGCGCGGACCAAAACGCTCGAGCTTCCAGCCCTCCCCCGAATCGAGCAAGGCGTACTCGTCGAGGGGGCCGGGCGGGAAGAAGGCAGGCTGCAGGGGCTGATTCGATGCGGACATGGCCAAGAGGATACTCTTCGCGACACGTTTTCCGGCCCGGTCGCACGGCTGTTTTCCTATGCTCGCCCCCATGACCCCCTCGGAACTCCAAAGTAGCGCCGCCCTGCGCGTGGGCTCGGTCCCCTACCTTGTGGCCCGGCCCCTGAACTTCGGCCTGGAAGCCGAGCCAGGCATCGACCTCAGCTTCGACGTCCCCGCGCGTTTGATCGAGCGCCTGCGCGGTGGTGCGCTCGACGTCGCCCTGGTCAGCTCGATCGAGCTCTTCCGAAGGCCCGGCTACAGCTACCTCGCGGGCCTGGCCGTCTCGGGCAGGGGCTACGTGGGCAGCGTTCAGCTCTTCCTTAAGAAGCCCCTAGCCGAGATCCGGACGGTTGCACTCGACCCCGCCAGTCGCACCGCCCAGGCCCTCGTGCAGGTGCTCGCCCACATCGATCCCCAGCTCCCAAACAGCCTCACCTTCGTCGAGGTTCCCCTTGGCGAAGATCCCAGGGCCACCGACTGCGACGCCTGGCTCCGCATCGGCGACCCCGCGATGTTCGAGCTGCTCCGAGAGAGCATCCCCTATTACAACCCAAGCGAGGCCTGGGCCCGTATTACAGGGTTGCCCTTCGTCTTCGCCGCCTGGATCGTGCGCCCCGGTCTCAGCCCCGCGGACCTAGCCCCCTACCTCCAGGCCTTCCACACCGCCGCCTCCCTAGGAGCTGGGCAAGCCACCGCCATGGCCCAAGCCGCCGCCAAGGAATGGGCCCTACCCACAGCCGCGATCGTGTCCTACCTCACCGAAGAGTGCCAGCACGCCATCGACCCCGACCTACAAGCCCAGGCCATCGCGCTCTTCGGCAAGTACGCCAAGGCCCACGGCCTTGCCACCGAGTCCAATCCCCCCAAGGCCTTCCACCTAGCCGACTAGGCAGGCCAAACTCTCCAGAAGGATGCGGAGTGCCAGCTCGACGGTCCTTGAACTGGGAAAGCGCTTGCAGGAGAGCGTCAAGGAAGCGTCGGAAGCGGCACCAAGGCCTGCGTCAAGAGCAACATTAAGGCCAACGTCACCGCCAACGACAAGAAGAAGCCCAAGAGCCAACACTACTCTTGAACCCGCACTCTTCTATAGATACAAATGACCCCGGATCCCCCCGATCCACCAAGGAATCACGCCTCCCAAGCGCTCCGACCCCGCCTAGGCCAAGAACAAAGAGAGACTCCCCCCCCGTGGCATCAGAAAAGACACTCTTCGAGGAAGATATCGCTAACCAAAAGAACGAGAAGCCAGAGCCCAAACGCCGGCGTACCGCCGACGAGATGGCGGCTAAGCAGCGCGAGATCTCGGTCTCCGAGTTCTTCACGAAGAACCGCCACCTACTAGGCTTCGACTCCCCCCTCAAGTCCCTGCTGACCGCAGTCAAAGAGGCCGTCGACAACAGCCTAGACGCCTGCGAAGAGGCCGGCATCCTGCCCGAGTTGTTGGTGGAGATCCAACAGGTCAACGAGAAGCACTTCCGCATGATCGTCGAGGACAACGGTCCCGGCGTCGTCAAAGAGCAGATCGGCAAGATCTTCGGCAAGCTGCTCTACGGGTCCAAGTTCCACAAGCTCAGCCAGAGCCGCGGCCAACAGGGAATCGGCATCTCGGCCGCCGGCATGTACGGCCAGCTGACCACCGGCAAGCCCGTCCGCATCGTCTCACGGACTAGCGCGCGCAAGAAGGCGATCGAGATCTACATGGGCATCGACACGGCGAAGAACAAGCCGGAGATCCACAGCGAGGAGTTCATCGAGTGGGACAAGAAGCACGGCACGCGCGTTGAGATCGAGATGGAAGCTAAGCACCAGAAGGGCGTGCGCTCCATCGACATGTACCTCAAGCAGACGGCCATCGCGAACCCGCACCTGACCCTGCACTACATCGCGCCGGGCGAGGAGAAGATCACCTACGAGCGCAATGTTCGCGTGCTGCCCCCCGAGACCGAGGAGATCAAGCCCCACCCCCACGGTGTCGAGCTCGGTCGCCTGATCGCGATGCTCAAGAACACGAAGTCCCGCAGCCTCTCGGGCTTCCTCCAGGAGGAGTTCTGCCGGGTCGGCCCGAAGGTCGCCAAGAATATCATCGGCGGGGCTGGGGCCGGGCTCACCGAGAAGAGCTACCCTTCGCGCATCGCTCGCGGTGCTGCGAATGCACTGCACGAGTCGATCCAAGCGGCGAAGATCTCCTCTCCGCCCACGACATGCATTGCGCCCATCGGCGAAGAGCTGATCCTCAAGGGTCTGCACAAGGAGATCGACGCGGACTTCTACGTGGCGGCCACGCGCCCCGCGTCCGTCTATCGCGGCAACCCCTTCCTGATTGAAGCGGGCATCGCCTATGGCAAGCCCGGAGGCACTGGGCTCGAGCTAGAGGAGGAGAGCGGTCGCATCACGAAGCGCAAGTCGAAGGTCGACATCACCCAAGACCTCGTTGGCGCCGGCGACGAGCCCGCGCGACTGCTGCGCTTTGCCAACCGCGTGCCCCTGCAATACCAACAGTCCGCATGCGCCATCAACAAGGGCATCACCAGCACGAACTGGAAGAGCTACGGCTTGACCCAGCCCCGTGGCAGCCTGCCCATCGCGCCCATGGTGATCTTCGTGCACATCGCCTCGGTCTGGGTTCCCTTCACCTCGGAATCCAAGGAGGCCATCGCCTCCTACGACGAGATCCTGAAGGAGATCAAGCTCGCCCTGCGTGAGTGCGGTCGCAAGCTCGGCATTCACATTCGCAAGGGCAAGCGCATCAAGCGCGAGTTCGACAAGCGCAACCACATTGAGAAGTACATCCCGCATATTGGCATCGCTCTACAAGAGATCCTCGACCTGACCAACGACGACCGCGATAACACTGTCGAGACCCTTGAAGACGTGCTCCATAAGAGCCGCAAGTTCTAAGGAGCACCAAACATGGCAAAGAAGAAAGCAAAGAAGGCAACCGCCAAGGTCGCCAAATCCAAGGTTCAGGGCCGCACGACGGCCTTCTCTGAGCACGACACCAAGACGATGAACCTGGTGGAGTCGACGGCCCTGCGCATCCAGCGCGAGATCCACCGCCGGACTCTACCCGAGCTCAAGTTCCCGGTGCGCTCACTCGCCAACGTTACCTACTCAAAGGATGTGGGCTACTTTGAGCTGGGCAGCGGCACCAAGGTTCGGCACATGTCGGTCAACACGGTGAAGAACTTCGCCCAGACCCTGCGCCTCATGTCCGTCTCCAAGGAGATGATCGAGAACGACGACTTCGCCACAAAACGAGAGGCCTACTACGTCTCCAAGAACTGGGGTGAGTGCAAGTTCAACGAGCAGACGGAGTCCGACTCGGTCATGGACGACATCGAGGCCCTAGCCTCCCGAGACGGCCTGTCCAGGGAGAGCCTGCGCTACTACCCCGAGGAGCACGGCGGCCGCGTCGCTGGCAACCTTTCGATCGTCGACCGCGACAAGCGCACTGGAGAGCCCCTGCGCATCGACTGCACCAAGATGGGCACCGGCGCGTACTCGGTCCCCCACTCCGTGGAGCACCTGCAGTTTGAGACCGATGCCAAGTTCATCTTGGTCATCGAGACCGGCGGTATGTTCGGTCGACTCAACGAGCACGGATACTGGGACACAGCGAACTGCATCCTGGTGGAGATGGGAGGCGTGCCGACGCGTGCCACGCGCCGCTTCGTTCGCCGCCTCTCCGAGTCCAGGAAGCGCAAGATTCCCGTCTACGCATTTGTCGACTGCGATCCCTATGGCATCGCGAACATCTACCGGACCTTGAAGGTCGGCTCGGGCAACGCGGCTCACATCAATAAGTTCTTCTGTGTGCCGCACGCCGAGTACCTAGGAGTCACGCCCGAGGACATCGAAGAATTCGAGCTGCAGGATGCTTGCCACGATCTGCAGAAGGTCGACATCAAGCGGGCAAAGGATGCTCTTAAAAATGACCCGTTCTTCATGAGCCATCCGCGCTGGAAGAAGGCAATCAACCAGATGCTCAAGACTGGGAAGCGTGCGGAGCAGCAGGCTTTGGCCAAGTGGGGTCTCAACTTTGTGATCGAGGAGTACCTGCCTCGCAAGTTGGCGGACAAGAAGTCCTTCCTGCCCTAGGCACGACCCCCTTGGCGTTGCCCTAAGGGTCTTCGCGATTTGGGATGCCTCCCATAATGAGCCGCGCCCGGCGCTTCTTTCGAAGTGCCGGGCGCGGTTTCTTGTCTTGAGCTCGGGTTAGAAGAGCTCGATGCTGATGGCTTCCGAGGCGGAGACATTCGCGCCGGCAATGAACCACTGCATGAAGACGGGCAGTCCGATCAGGCTGGCGCTGTTCGGGATCGGGAGAGAGGCGGAGGCGTAGCCGCCACCGGGGCCCGAGCCTTGTACAGGGCCGACAGGGATGACTCTGAGGGCAGGGGAAGCGGCCAGGTGAACGCCAGCACCTTCGACTAGGAAGAAGCCTGGGGAGAAGTCGATGGCTAGGATGGCTAAGCCCTGACCCGGGGCGTCCGCCACGGCTACGGTTAGGGAGCTGTTGCCTAGGTACTGGGGCTCAACGGCGATGGCCCGGGGAGTGATGCCGGAGAAGGCAGCGGGCGTTCCTTGGCCGTAGTGGACGGCTTGGTTGCTCGACTCCGAGTATAGGGTTGGACGGGAAAAGGGTCCGACTTCGGCAGCCACGCGGGTGTCCGTTAGAGGACGCTTGAGGAAGGCGACAAGGGCCGTCTTCTCCGGGGCGGTTAGGCCGAGCGGAATGATCGCGGCGGCCTGGTTGGCATGGAAGTCTCCGCCTCGATCGTAGAAGTCCACGACCTCCTCGAGGGTCTTCGCACTGCCGTCGTGGAAGTAGGGAGCGCGCAGCTCGATGTTCAGCAAGTCGGGTGTCTTGAAGCGACCGTTCTCCTGGGGATTACCTGTGACGCCGCCGCGGCCAAAGTCCTGGAAGATCGGGGTCACACCCGTGTTCTTGAAGTCGAAGTCCGTGAATAGGGGGCCCGTGTGACAGATCACACAACGCGCCTTCGTCACGAAGAGGTTGAGTCCCTGGTTCTCCAAAGGGGTCAGGTTTCCGGGCCCTTGGTTCACGGGCGCCTGGTCCGAGATCAGGCTGCGCTCGTAGGCCGCGATCGCCATGGCCGTGCGGGGTGCCGTCACTCCACCCGGGCCGAAGGCGTCGTTGTAGAGTTCCGTGTAGTCGCGCCCCGCGATGAAGTTCGCTAGGGTGGCGTCCAGGTCAGTCGCGGCCGCGAGCGGGGTGGCTGACTCGAGCTTGCTCAGAGCCTCGTTCCAGTTCCGCCCAATATGCCCCATCTCGGAATCGGAGACAACGGGTCCAACCGCTTGACTCTCCAATGCGGCGCCCGTGGCCAACACGACATTCGCGGTCACGGGGTCGACGAAGGTCTGCTCCGCGCGGCCATCCCAGAACAGGTGCGGCGCAAAGGCTGCATTGATCATGGTCGGCGCTTTACGCCCGGTCACCTGGGCGTCCAAACCGAACTCGCTATGGGCATCATAAGTGCCGTTGGCAAGGCTCAGGTTCACGCCCATGGAGCCGACGATGTCGTCGTTCGTCCCGAAGAGAGCGTCAAGACCCGGGTGGATCGTCGAAGAGTCCGCAGAGCGCGGATCGGTTCCGCCAGCAGAGTTGATGTGGCAGGTCGCGCAGGAGGTCTGTCCAGTGGAAGAGAGCTGCTCCTCAAAGAAGAGTGCCTTACCCAGCTGGATCTTGTCACCAGTGGTTGCGTTGCCGTTGGGGGCAACAACTGGTGGGAACGGGCCGCCAACGGGGGGCGGGCCACCGGGGCCAGGGCCGCCTTGGGCCAAGGCGGGAGTCGTGAACAAGAGTCCAGCGCCCAGGAGGGCGAGGGACGGGACAGCCAGGCTAATGCGCTGAAGAATCATGGGAATACCGGTGTCGGACGTAGGGACTTTTGCACCCCAGCAGCAAAGAGCTCGCCGCTGGTAGGCCCCTCAACACCACGCCCGAGTCTAGGTTACGGCAAAGTTAAACCAAACCCGACATTCCAGGCCCCATGCCCTGTGGGCGCCTACTTCGTCGCGGCCAAGTAGGCGATCCAGGAGAGGTCCGCTTCGCCTCGCTTGGCCAACTTGAACACACCGTTGCCGCTCTCGCCGTCCTCGTCCGTACCTTCCCAATAGGTCTGGACCGACTGGAAGCCGGCCTCCATGAGGCAGTCCCTGAGCTCGGGCAACCCCCAGAGTCGCCAGTCGTAGGTGAAGGCCCGGAAAAGCTCCGTCCCGTCTTCAAAGCGGAAGTGAATGTGGTTGAGCGCCTCCCCGGTGATTGGCCAGTAGCGATCTTGGTCCCACACATAGGTGAAGTTGTCCTCGATCTCGCGCGCCTCCTCCATCTCCGCCTGCGTCTCCGAGCCACCGTGGATATCGAGGACAAACACGCCGTCCTTGGCGAGGTCCTCAAGCACGGCCTTGAAGTAGCCCACCAGCTCTTCGCGCTGCTTGAAGCAGCAGTAGGAGAAGTTCTGAGCGCATCGAACATCGGGAGGAGTGATGCTCTTCTCGCGCACATCCCCCATCACCAAGCTGACGTTCTCGGCAACTACACCGGCGCCCTTGAGGTTGTTCACCAGCCCCCAAGCAAGCGGGCTCGGGTCAATGTCATAGCCCTCGGCTGTCGCTCCCTTTACCGTGCTCGCCCAGGTCGTGGAGAGTAGAGCCGTGCCGCAAAAGTCCTCGCGGAAGTGCATGGCCTTCTTCTTGCGCAGGGACTTGTAGACCCGGCGCAGGAAGGCGACGTCCTCGTCCGGTGACTGCACCGAGAGCTGGTACAGCTCATGGGCGTCAGCGTTCTTCGCGGTGTACAGATTCTTCTTGGAGAGGCCTGCTAGGTGCTTCTTCTTCTTCGACGCCTTGGCCATCTGACGCTTCAAGGAATCGAAGCCCTCTTCCGTTGCCGTCACTGAGACCTTGGCCTTGCCCAAGTCCACAACTTGCTGTTGGGGCTTGGACGACTTGGTGGTCTTGCGGGCTTTGGGAATGATCTCGTGGTTGGCTGAAGTCATCGGACAGATAAGAGCAAAGGGGGAGGGGGATTCCTAGGGTCCGAATCTTAGCGCATTCCCCACCAAAACCGTGGCGTGAATAAACTTGAAAGCGGCGATCCCCTATCGGCGCGGGAGCTCGTAGCCTTCGGCCCACTTGACCTCGAAACCAAAATCGAGGGCCATGATGACTGCCTTGGCGCAATCGGCGACGGCCGCTTCCATGTGCCAGAAATCGATCGTCTCTACCTCGTCGCTAACGTGGTGGTAATCCTTGTGGCCGTTGTAGCTGGAGAAGCTCTGGCCCACGATACCCTTCTGCACAAAGGCGTAGTTGTCCGAGCGCTGGTAGTAGTTCATCTCAGGGTGTGGGTCGCGCACGACAGCGATGCCCTTCGCGGCGAAGTCCGGACCAATGTTCGTGTAGTCGTAACCCGTCAACCAGAGCTTGCCGAAGCCTCCCCCCGCGTCATCCGGGCGGCCGATCATCTCGAAGTTCAAGTTGCACAGGGTCTTGTCCAGAGGCACCGCTGGGTGGTCTAGGTAGTAGGTCGTGCCCACGAGCCCGATCTCTTCGCCGGTCGCGAGCAGCACGATGATGTCGCGCTCGCGATGCTGCTCGAAGGCAGCGGCTTCCACGATTTCGAGCACCGCGGCCACTCCCGAAGCGTCGTCGTCGGCACCGTT
>JBLHWM010000032.1:0-16899 GCA_047629095.1 Planctomycetota bacterium
GCAACACCCCCCCCCCCGCGCGCAGCGCCCCCCCTCTGAAGCGCGAGAATATTCTGGGCACCACCCACCTCGACGGTATCCTTCGCGCCTATGACCACCACCTCAAACGACGGCGCCCCGTCGCCCCACCCCCTCCCCGCCAAACCTGGCGAGGTTCTATTGCTGCATAACCCGAACTGCTCGAAGAGCCGTGCCACCAAGGCCGTGCTCGATCAGGCGGGGATCGCTTTCACTGAGCGGCTGTACATGGATCAGCCCCTCGGCGCGGATGAGCTGGCTGAGGTTGGCAAGCGTCTGGGCATGCTTGCGCGGGAGTGGGTGCGCTCGGGGCAGGGGGAGTATGGCGAGGCTGGGCTCGATGCGAACTCTGGTGACGCGGCTCACTTTGCGGCTATGGCTGCGACGCCGATCCTGATGGAGCGGCCGGTTGTCGTGACGGTGGATGGGGCGCGCATTGGACGGCCTCCGATTGCGGTGCTCGAGCTATTCGGCGACGAGTAGAGCGGCCTGTTTTTACGGGGGCGTCCTCGTTTGCGTTGCCTGCCCAGGCGCTATTGATTCAGGGAGGGCGTGCGCAGCTCGAATCCGTCCTCGTCGAGGGGGTGGGTCTCGATCAGGGGCATGCTTGAGCCGCGCAGTACGAGGCCGAAGCCAAGCTTCTCGCGCAGGTCGTCCACGGCGCTGTCGATGCGCCGGTGGCGATCGTCCCGGGCGTTGTGGGCTTCGTCTTGGGCGTTGTCGTTGAAGAGGTTGGTCTGCCAGCCGGCCGTCTCGCCGAGGCCGGTCAGGGCCACGCCGACGCGCTTGACTAGGGCGCGGCGCCGGGGCAGCTCGGCGAGCAGCTTGCGCGCGTGTTCGACCAAGACCAGAGTGCCGTCACAGGGCGCGGTGAGCTTGCGCTGCTTGCGGAAGGTCTTGGCCGCGACGGGGCTGGACTGGATCTGCTTCTGCGTGCGCGTGTCCACATAGCGCAGGCTGACCTCGACCGAGCGCGCCATGAGTCCGTGGCTGCGCAGCTTCGTGGCGGCCCGCTCCACGAGGTAGGCGAGCATGGCTTCGACCAGGTCAAAGCGCGCCTCCTCGGGCTCGAAGGTGGACTCGCGGCGGATGGACTTGGGCGGGCGTGAGACCAGCTGATCGTCGCCATTGACCCAATGGCTAGCTTCCACGGCACTCTCGTCGATACCGCGGCAGCGCTCGAACAGCACCAACCCCGGGCGGCCGAAGCTGGCAAAGAGCAGCTCGCGGCTGACCGTGCGCAGGTCGCCGACGGTGCGGATAGAGAAGCGGCCGAGGTGCCGGCCGATGGAGCGACCGACCCCGGGCAGGGCGTTCACCGGCAGGGCGCGCAACCAGGCGTCCTCGAGGCCGGGTAGCAGCTCGGCCACACCCCCGGGCTTGGCGATCTTCCCCGCGAGGCGCGCGAGCAGCGGATTCGCGCCGATGCCGACGGAGAGGGGCAGCCGCAGCTCGTCCCGGCAGTCCTTGTGGATGCGCTCGGCGGTCTGCATGGCGTCGCCGTGCAGGCGCGCGGCGTCGGTGATGTCCAACAGGAAGTCGTCCACGGAGGTCACGGCGACGCGCGGTGTGAAGCCGAGCAAGAGCCGCGTGAGCCGATCGCGCAGACGGTTCGCCGCGCCCGAGTCGCCCTTGCGGAAGATCGCGTGGGGACAGAGCCGCTTGGCCTCGGCCAGGGGGATGCCGGGGCGCGCGCCATGGGCCCGGGCGGCGTAGCTCGAAGACATCACGATGTTGCGGCTGCCCGGAGAGCCGCCGATGACCACGGCCTTGCCCTCGAGCTCGGGGTGCTCGGCGATCTCCACCGAAGCGAGGAAGGCATCCACATCCACGTGGAGGATGCGGCCGGTGCCCGCGGGCAGGAGGCCATCGCGGCCGAGAGTGGGGCTAGACATAAGGGCAACCCTAACAGGTAGCGAACGGATTTGGCCGATCAACTTTGACCAACTCTGGTCGACCTAGGCAAACTGACCCCAAATGTGCGGCCCGAGGAAGAGACCCGGGCCAAATGCGCTAAACTCCGCCCACCCCATGGAAATCGTCCTCATACACCCAGAAATACCCCACAACTCGGGCTGCGCGGCCCGAGTCGCGGCCGCCACAGCCACGCGCTTGCACTTCATCAAGCCCCTCGGGTTCAAGCTCGAGGATCGCTACCTGAAGCGCGCCGGCCTGGACTACTGGCCGATGGTGGACCTGGTCGTGCACGAGAACTTGGAAGAGGCCATGGCCTACTTCGCGAAGTCCTCGCCGCGCCCCTTGGCCGATCGCCTGCGGCTCTTCTCGGCCCGTGGTGGCAAGTCCCTGTTCGAGACGAAGTTCGAGCCCGACGACCTGCTGCTGTTCGGCTCCGAGTCCAAGGGCCTGCCGAAAGAGCTGCTGGCTGAGCACCCGGAAAAGCGCGTGTACGTCCCAATCCAGGACGGCGTGCGCAGCCTGAACCTCGCCAGCGTGGTCTGCCTCAGCCTGTACACGGCGAAGGTCTCCGCGGGCGAGCCCCTACCGAACAATCAAGGTGGTTACGAGGCTCATCCCGAGCGCTCGAAGGACCTCTTCGCCGCCGACATCGCGTCGTTCCCCGCCACGGAAGAGGGAGCCTGAACCATGACTTTAGAAACACAATCTGGCGACGCGATGCCTGCCAGCCCAATCGACGTCCCCATGACGCCCCTGCCCGAGGGCCGCAAGCCGCGCCGGGACGACGTCTTCGACTGCGAGGTCGAGAGCCTCTTGCGCCGCGGCGGAGCCAAGGCGCGGTGGGGCGAGTACGTCATCGAGCTGCGCGCCGGCGTGCCGGGCGAGGTGCTGCGCTGCGAGGTGACCAAGCGTCGCGGCCAGAAGATCCGCGCCCGGGTTGTGGAGCGCCTCGCCGAGTCGCCGCGCGCCGTCGAGCCCCGCTGCGCGCACTTTGCGAGCTGCGGTGGTTGCAGCTTCCAGGATTCGGAGTACAGCCTGCAGCTCGAGCAGCAGTACGCGCGCCTGTCGGAGCTCTTGCAAAACCTGCGGACGGACAACCCCTTTGACCTGGCGCCGATCGTACCCGCGCCGGACATCTTCCACTACCGCAACAAGATGGACTTCACCTTCGCCTCCGCGCGCTGGATCGAAGACCACGAACCCGAGGATACGACGCGCTCCTTGGATTTCGCCCTGGGCCTGCACTCGCCCGGTCGCTTTGACAAGGTGCTGGACCTATCCGCGTGCCATATCGCCTTTCCCGAGGCGAACGAGATCCTGAATGCGGCCCGTGAAGTGGCTCTATCCATGGATTTGGACCCCTGGAACCTACGCGAGAATACGGGCCTCTTGCGGCACCTCGTGCTGCGCAAGGGCTTCCGCACCGGAGAGGTGCTGGCCTATCTCGTGACCTCGAAGCAGGAGGGCGCGCGACCGGCGATTGAAGCCTTCGCCGCCGAGCTCGTGCAGCGCTGCCCGAGCCTGACCACCTTCGTGCACGGCCTGCGCGCCGCCACGTCCTGCGTGTCCCTCGGCGAAGAGGACCATGTCCTTCATGGACCCGGCGTGATCAACGAGCGGCTCGGTGGCCTCGACTTCGAGGTCTCGCCGCGCTCGTTCTTCCAGACCAACACCTTCGCGGCCGAGAAGCTCTTTGAGATCGTCGCCAAGGAGGCCTGCCCCACGAAGGACGAGGTCGTCTTCGACCTGTACTGCGGCGCCGGCACCATCGGCCTGCTGATGGCGCCCCACTGCAAGGAAGTGTGGGGCTTCGAGAAGGTCGAGGACGCGGTCTTAGATGCCGTGCGCAACGCGGATCGCAACGGCGTGACCAACGCGAAGTTCTTCGCCGGCGACGTGCTGGTGACGGCATCGAAAGAAGGCTTAGCAACGATCGGCGCGCCGCGCCCCGATGTGGTGATCGTCGACCCTCCCCGGGCTGGCCTGCACCCCGGAGTGACAAAGTTCCTGGGCGAGCTCGCAGCTCCACGCCTGATCTATGTCTCCTGCAACCCCAAGGCGGCCGCCGTAGACCTCGAGCGACTGATCGCCCTTGGCTACAAGGTGCTGCACGCAACGCCTGTGGATCTGTTCCCGCACACCCCGCACCTCGAGTGCGTGTTTACGCTCGAGCGCGATCCGAACTGGGCAGCCCCGGTCTCCGCGGTCGAAGCGGCGTCCATCCCGGACAATGGCGAGTTCGTGCCGCCAGCGGGCGTCAAGTGGACAGCGCCGGAGGGCAGCAATGGCTGATTCGGCCAAGACCCCCGACTTCATCGAACCCGGCACGTTCCTATGCGCTTGGCCGGATCTCCAGGACCCGAACTTCATGCATGGCGTCATCGTGATGTGCGAGCACTCGCGGCACGGGGCCTTTGGGTTGGTGCTCAATGATCCCCTCGAAGTGGGGACAGAGACGCTGCTCGAGAACCACGAGCTCTTGGGGAAGGTCGCCTTCCCGATCTATCGCGGAGGACCGGTGGAGGTGGAGGGACTGCAGTTCTTGCACTCTGTCCCCGAGCAGATTCCCGGCGGGCACTGCATCGCAGACGGGCTCTGGATCGGTGGTGATTTTGACGCCTTGGCTCGGTATATCTGTGCCGATCCCGAGGGTGCGCTGGCGAAGGTGCGCCTGTTTGTTGGCTACTCCGGTTGGGGAGCGGGACAGCTTGAGGAGGAGTTGGAGTCGGGTTCATGGGTTCCAGCGGCGGCTCCTGTGGACGAGGCTTTTAGCGGGGAGCCGGAGACTGCCTGGAGGCGGATCTTGCAGGGACTTGGCGAGATTGGACGCGAGTTGGCCGAGCAGCCGCCGGATCCGCGCTGGAATTAGCACTGCGCGCGGATGGGGACAATCGCTTAGGGCCACCCCGTTTGGCTTGCTTGTCCTCTTGACTTGGGTGCCCACGGGTGCCCAGCACCGCCCGGAAGAAAGCGAGACCTCGGGGAGGGGGCTCGCGACGATCTAGAGGGGGATTCTCCTGTGTGTGGAGAGTCGAATGGGTCGACCTTTTTGAAGTCGGCCAGGGCGATGGCTTCCCTAAAGCGGAGTGGGCCACTGCCTGGCCAGCTTAGGGACAGCAAACCCCACCTGGGTGGGCCGTGCGAAGCAGGCATTCACTTGGAGGCAAGCATCGCAGACTATTCGTCCGGGACCGGCCGTCCCAGGGATACATGAAATCAGGGTGGGTGTCGAAGGGATAGATACTCTTGGGTTTCGCGTCGACTTGGAGATAGATTGATTGTGTAGGGCTTGATTCTTGTCGTTCTAGACGCCATGTTGATCTAGCTGAACACCATGGATGGAATGCATCTGTGGCTCGCTGTGGATTGATAGGAACTCGCTTATTGGGCGAGCTCGTTCGTGTGGGGGAGATATGTGCCTGGTGAGTTGAATGATTAAATCTCGCGGTGTTTCTCAGGGCTTGGTCGGGATCGCTTTGGCGATCTTGGTTGGTCTTGGGGCTTGGTTCGCTTGGGTAGGGGATGACGCTTTCATAGCCTTTCGCTATGGGCGCAACTTGGCGGACGGATATGGGTTTGTCTTCAATCCTACCGATACAGCGCCTGTAGAGGGGTTTACCCAGTTAGCTTGGATCTTGATCGTGGCTGGCGTGGAGTGGCTTGGGATTGAGGTGGTTGCCGGGACTCGAGTGATTGAGCTCGCGATTGCAGTGGGTTTGGCTTGGTATTGGTCGCGGGTGGCAGCTCGGGGACCACTTGGGGTCGGTGCTGTCGGAGCGACGGTTGGGCTGTTCTTGCTGGTGACCTCGCCGGGGTACGTAATTTGGTCCACGGGTGGGCTCGGGACGATTCTGTTTGTCTTAGCGGTGTTTGCTTGCGTTGAGCGGATGCTCAAGGCTGGACTCGCCGACAAGGGCGCGGGTGAAAGTCCGTTGTTGGCGGCTTGCTTTGCTACAGTCGTTTTGACCTTTGTTCGATTCGATGGGGTCTATTTCGCGGGCGTGATCGTGGCGTCGGGTGTGACCGCTGCGCTGCTTGCGAAGCACAGACGACTGGCCCTGGTCAGCATCGCCGCTGGCGCTTCCGGCGCAGTGGCAGTGGCTCTGCAGAGCCTCTGGCGCTGGAGCTACTTTGGCGACTGGGTTCCGAACACGGTGTATGCCAAGGGCGGCATGTCGGCCAAGACTCTTGAGCGCGGCCTCGACTACGTGCTCTCCAGTTGGATGACCGTTCCTCTTCTGTGCGTGGCGTTGCTACTTTCGATTGCCTATGGCTGGCGCCATCGCCGCACGGAGCCGGCCTTGGTCGTCATCGCCGGAATCCTGATCGGCACGACTCTCTATGGACTGCTCGTCGGCGGCGACTTCATGCCCATGGGGCGCTTCTTTGTACCAGCCTTGCCGTTTGTCGCTTTGGTCATTGGCAGGCTCTGCAAAGACCTCTGGGAAGAGCGCGGTCGTGGCCATGCCGGCCTCGCCGTCACGGGGGCCTTGGTGCTGTCGGTCCCGGCCCTCTTCGACGTCAGCCTCTTTCCCCGCGAACTTCGCGAAGCACACACCTTCCGCTGGGGCTTCCCCGAATACCAGAGCGAGGCACGCTTCTTGAACGGCGTGATGGAGCGTGCAGAGGAATGGAGCCAGTTTGGCAAGGCGCTCGCCTTACACGCGGAGCCAGGGGACAGCCTGGTGCGCGGAGCTGTAGGGGCGATGTCCTATTACTCCGACTTGACCGTCTACGATCGCTTTGGCTTGACGGACCGGGAAGCGGCGCTCAACACGAAGCATAATCCCGAAACCCTAACCATGCCCGGCCAC
Organism: Planctomycetota bacterium; assembly: GCA_047629095.1. GTDB lineage: Bacteria > Planctomycetota > UBA1135 > UBA1135 > CALBMX01. The sequence goes on from JBLHWM010000032.1 coordinate 6,750, forward strand.
GACAGCAAAGCTGTCGAGGGCTTCTTCAACAAGCGCAACCCGACCTGGATCGGAGGCGGGCTGCTCCTGGGCGAGCAGCCTGGAACGGAGACGTACAAGCTTGCCAGAGAAGCCGCTTACGCCGGACTGATCGACCTCTTCGAAGTCGGCCCGGAGGATGGCTTCCCAGAGCGCGGCATCATCGTCATGCGCCGCTACCTGCCGAGCGCAGAGACTGTGAATCCCGCAGCAGTCGGCCTGACCGAAGCCGGTGGCGTCTTAGAGCCAAGCAGCGCAGAATAGCTCTAGGTGGCCGGCTGGCTCGGTGGAGCCTAGCAGCCTGCCAGAGAATCACCTCGATCCCATCTCGGCCCTGACAGACCGCCTTGCTGCGTTGGCAAATCACCCGTGTAGCTACAACTACGCGGGCCATCTGCCGCCTTGCAAGGCGACCTGTGAGGACCAATCTGGAAACGGCTGTATCTCAACAGGCTGCTAGAGGGGTGCTCCGCCGACTTGTTCCAGCGAGACTTGAAGAGGGCTCCGATTGCACCCCGGTGCCAAGTGCCGTACGGTAGACGGGGCCGTTGTTCGACGGCGCTCGACTCCACTTGGCTAGGCACTGGAAGCCCTACGATCATGCGCGGTTCTTTGTTTCTGATCCTTGCTCTGGTACTTGGTCTCTCGGTCGCGCGCTACGCGGTGCCCGAGCGGCGTGATGTTGTTTGGATCTTGGATGCAGCTGGGAGCTCGTCCTCCTTAGAAGCGTGGGATGCTGCCGTGGAGCTAGGCATGGCGCCAGTCTCCCCCAAGACAATCGCAGAGCTCGGGACTTCGAAGGCCTCCAGGACAGGCACCTGGATCCTGGGCACCGTTCCAGGTCAGGTCGCCTCTGCAGACTCCGAAGGCGACTCGGTTGCGATGTTGGGCCAAACGGCCGAGAGGCGAGCACTGGAGTCCTTCGTACAGCGGGGCGGGACCGTGATCATCCTGCCCAGCGCCCGCTTGCGAGCTGCGGATTGGCCCTGGTGGGATCGACTCGTCGGTGTCCGGCCCACTCCCATGCGTATCTGGGGCGACGACAACCAACCCCTGGCGTCAAAGGCTATGTATGACGGCGGTCGGGTTGTAAGAGTCTCAGACCCTGAGTCCATCGATGAGGGAGCAGGGCAAGCCAAGGCGGAAGGCACCAGCGAGTTCGCGATGCCATTGGACAGCGCGATCTCCTCACGGCGCGCCTTGCAATGGGTCTCCTCTGAAGCCCGCGAGCAGCTTGTCGGAAACCCGGCCCAGGCAAACCGCGAGCTCGCGATGCCCGCCGATGGGAGCTTTGCCGTGCAGGACCTCGCCGGCAATCTCAACGATCCCATGGAGCTGGATGTGGCCGCCAACGGTGATGTCTATGTGATCGAGCGCGAGGGCCGGCTCGTGCGCTTGGTTGCTGCAGAGGGTTATCGGCAGGAGGTCGTGACGGCCTTGTCGGTGGCCGGTGGAATGCCAGGTGGGACCGTTGCCCAGGAGTGCGGCGGCTTGGGCCTGACCTTGAGCCCGGACTTCATGGAGACCGGACACATCTTCGTCTTCTACTCGCCACCCGCACCTTCGGTCCACCGGTTGTCGCGCTTTACGATCAAGCTTGGAAGCGCGCCGACTAGCCTCGGTGACGAGCGTACGTTGCTCGAGATTCCCACCGACCGCGAGAACACAACCTGCCACGAGGGCGGCTCTCTAGCCTTCGGTCCCGACGGCAATCTGTACCTCTCGGTGGGGGACAATACGAACCCGTTTGAGTCGAACGGCTATGCGCCGATCGACGAGCGCGAGGGGCGCAAGTGGTGGGATGCCCAGCGCAGTGCGGGCAACGCGAATGACCTGCGTGGCGGCATCGTTCGCATCCGGCCGACCGCCGAGGGCGGGTACAAGATCCCCGCCGGCAACCTCTTTCCGCCGGGCACGCCGAACACCAGACCCGAGCTCTATGTCAAGGGCTGCCGCAATCCATTCCGCATGTCCATCGACCCCTTGACCGGGGACATCTATTGGGGCGATGTCGGACCCGACGCCTCGGTGGATGGAAGCGCGGGTACGCGCGGCTTCGACGAGTTCAACCGCGCAACCTCCGCCGGCTTCTTCGGCTGGCCTTACTACCGTGGCGGGTTGCCCTATCTCGATCGCGACTTCGAGACCGATGTGATCGGGCCGAGCTTCGACGAGCTGCTGGTCAACGACTCTCCCAACAACACCGGGATTCGCAACCTGCCGCCCGCGGTGCCGCCGTACTTCTCCTACACCTACGCGGAGGACGAGCGCCTGCCCGAGCTGCGCTCCGGATCGCGCAACGCCATGGCCGGGCCGATCTTTCGCGGCCCCTACGACGAGTCCGCCGGTGGCTTTCCCGCGTACTTCGACGGCAAGCCGATCTTCTACGACTGGGCGCGCGGGCACATCTTTGTCTGCGCACCGGATGAAGCGGGCAACCTCGGCACCATGCATCGGTTCCTGGAGGACTTGACCCTCAAACACCCCATGGACACCGCGATTGGACCAAACGGCGAGCTGTTCGTTCTCGAGTACGGCACCGATTGGTACTTCAACACCGACGGCCGCGTGCGCCGCATCACGTTCACGGGGCACAACCAGGCGCCGGAGGTCTCCTTGCAGGCGACACCTGGCGATGGGCTCACTCCGCTGGAGGTCACACTCAAGGCGACGGTTGCGGACGCAGACGACGCGGACGAGTCGCTGCAGTTCACATGGGATCTGGGTGACGCGGAAGTGCTATCCGAGGCCTTCGACTCGACTAAGTCAAAGCAGGTCACGCTCCGCTTGGAGACAGCCGGCCTGTTCCGCCCGAGCGTTACGGTGACGGATTCGGCGGGCAATGCCACGACGGCAGAGGCCAGCGTGGTGGTGGGCAACCAGCGACCGCGCCTCGGGATTGAGCTTGCCTCCCCCGGGGAATCGGTGGCATGGGGTGACCTCATCTCAATGGCGGTTACTGTGGAAGACCTCCAGCACGAGTCCGTTTCCGCCGAGCGCCAGTTGACCGATTTCTGGGACAACTTGGAAGTCTGGGCAACCTACTACCCCCTCGGTGCACCCGAGGTCGATCGGAAGGAGCATCCCGTTCTGACTGGTTTAGCCCAAGACGATCCCGGTGCTCAGGCGATGGTCGAATACGGCTGCACGGCTTGCCACAGCACCAACCGGACTTCGGTCGGACCCTCGTATCAGCAGGTTGCCTCCCGCTTCGCTGTGGCCGAGGACCAAGCCGAAGAGCGCCGTCGGCTCGCCGCAAAGATCGTCCAAGGTGGCCAAGGAATCTATGGCGTCGTGCCGATGCCGCCGCAGTTGCACGTTCCGCCCGTTGCCTTGGAGCGCATCCTCGACTCGATTGCATCCCTTGCGCCAACCGATGGCAAGTTCTCGGTCTGGGAGACTGCGGGCGGTGGTCAAGAGCTTGTGATCTTGGACGACTCTCCGGAGCTCCCTACAGACGGGCACTATCTTCAGCGCAGCGCCGTACAGCTCCCCACTCTGCAGGAGAGCGGTACCCCTGTCGGTGGCGGCGAGATCTTGCTGCGGGCGCGCTACGAAGATGGGGGCGTACTGCTGGCAGGAATGGACTCCGCGCAGCTGCCATTAGTCGGGACGGCCCGGCTCGTGATCCCAGCACCGCGCTATCACTGGCCCGTCGCAAACAACAAGACGACCATCCCAGCCACGGGCGCCCAGATCCACGGCAGCGGCGCGCGCATGGAAGCGGCCAATGTGGGCTACTACTCCGACCCAAAGACGACCCTCAGCTGGTCATTGGATATCGCCGAAGCGGGCACCTATGAAGTTCGACTTGCGATCGCTTGCCCCGCAGACCAAGCGGGCTCGACATTCACCTTGCACTTCGCCGGCGCCGAGTTCAGCGGGACTGTTCCCGCTACCGACGGGTGGCAGAGCTACACGGTGTTGTCCCTCGGAGAAGTTGCGATTCCAACTGCGGGCACCTACGGCATTGAGTTCGCACCGGACAAGCTCGCCAAGAGCGCCGTCGGCAACATCGGGGACATGACGCTGATCCGAACGGGTGACTAAGAGTCAAGTCCCAACGAGCATCGGGGCTGCTCACACGTCACCGTCTCGCTTGTCGAAGCAAGGCTCGATGCGGGTGTTGCCCTAGGACCATGGCGAAGTCCGGATCGGGTTCGGTAGGATCACGGTCATGAATCGACTCCAGCCCCTCCGTCTAGTCCTAGGTCTTGTACTTGCAGCTTGCCTGTTCAGCCCCCTTGCTCTTGGTCAAGGTTCCGCCCAGGACTACCAGCGCGCCGGCGAGCTGTCCAGCCGGACTCGCGGTCAGGTTCGCAACCTGAACCTGCGCGCCCAATGGGATGACACGGGGCGCTATGTCTGGTACATGCACGAGGACGCCCAAGGTAAGGGCGAGCATGTGCTCGTGGATGCGAAGACTGGCGTGAAGACCGCTCTCCCGTCTCACCCGGAGTTGATTGAGGCTGTCGAGGCCGTTGCCGATGACGAGCAGCACCGAGGCGACCCGACGATCGGATTCGACGGCCAAGGGTTCTACCTCTACTTTGTGCAGAGCGGAACCACTTGGCGCTATGACCTCGAGTCGGGGCGAGCGAAGGTGAGCACGTTGTCTGAGGCGAGCTGTCTGCTCGTGGCTCCCGCATCCGAGTTCGTCCGCAGCCGCGATGCAGGGGGACGGACCGATCTCCGCATTGTGAACGAGCTCGACGAGCGTCTGACGGTCCACTGGATCGACCGCGGAGGCGTCCTCATCGAGTATGGACAGGTGGAGCAAGGGGAGACCTGGAGCACCAGCACCTACGCGGGCCACGCGTGGGCTCTCGTCTCGCCCAACGGGGAGACACGGGCGGTGTTTGTGGCGGACGCGGACAAGCAGATCGGCTTGGTCATCCCTTCGACCCCGCAGCCGCGCTCCCAAACTCGCGAGAAGGCCCCGCCAGCCGAGCCACCAGCTGCCGACGTCTTCTTTCAAGATCACAACGCGTGGCTGCGTCGCGCGGACTCCGGTGAGCAGCTGCAGCTGACCACGGATGGAACCCGCGAACATGGCTACGGCAACCGGCCAACGTGGTCCCCGGACCGCTCGAAGGTCGTGATCCTACGCACTCTCGAGGGCGACGAGCGCAAGGTGCACTACGTCGAGTCCTCACCCCGGGACCAGCTGCAACCTAAGCTGCACTCCTACAACTACCTCAAGCCCGGCGATGCCATCGACCTGCAGAAGCCGCATCTTTTCGACGTTGCCAGCGCTCAGGAGATCGAGGTACCGGACGACCTCTTTCTCAACCCCTACTCCATCCGGCAGCTGCGCTGGGATGACGACGGCGAGCGCTTTACCTTTCTCTACAACGAGCGCGGTCACCAGGCCCTACGCATCGTCGCCGTGGACGGGAACACGGGCCAGACCACGGCCATCGTGGACGAGACCAGCGCGACCTTTATCGACTACTCCCAGAAGACCTACCGCCACGATGTGAACGCGACCGACGAGCTGCTCTGGATGTCCGAACGCGATGGCTGGAACCACTTGTACCTCTTTGATGCCAAGACGGGCAAGGTGAAGAATCAAGTCACGAGTGGCGAGTGGGTTGTACGCGGCGTCGACCGCGTGGATGATCAGTTGCGCCAAATTTGGTTCCGCGCCGGCGGCATTCACCCCGCTCAAGATCCCTACCACATCCACTTCGCGCGGATCAACTTCGACGGGACTGGGTTGACCCTCTTGACCGAAGGCGATGGTACCCACGAGGTGACCTACTCACCCACGGGCGAGTACTTCATCGACCGGTACTCCAGGGTGGACTTGGCGCCGGTGGTGGAGCTGCGTCGCGTCGATGATGGGGGACTCGTTTGCGAGCTGGACCGCGCCGACGACGCTGCCGTCCGGGCCAAGGGCTGGAGTCCCCCCGAGCGCTTCGTCGCCAAGGGCCGCGATGGCAAGACCGACATCTTCGGCATCATTCACCGCCCGAGCAACTACGACCCGGGTGCCAAGTACCCGGTGATCGAGTCCATCTACGCCGGTCCCCACGGGGCCTTCGTACCGAAGTCCTTCCGCAGCCACTACCAGCAGTCGGAGCTCGCCGAGCTCGGCTTCATCGTCGTGCAGATCGACGGCATGGGAACGAACTTTCGCTCGCGCGCCTTCCACGATGTCTGCTGGAAGAACCTAGGCGACTCGGGGTTCCCCGACCGCATCCTCTGGATGCAGGCCGCCGCGAAGAAGGACCCCGCCATGGACCTGACCCGGGTCGGTATCTACGGTGGCTCCGCGGGTGGCCAGAGCTCGACCCGCGCCCTCTTGGCCTTCGGGGACTTCTACGACGTAGCCGTCTCCGACTGCGGCTGCCACGACAACCGTATGGACAAGATCTGGTGGAACGAGGCCTGGATGGGCTGGCCCATCGGGCCCCACTACAAAGAGCAGTCCAACGTGACCCAAGCCCATAATCTGATCGGCAAGCTGATGCTCACCGTCGGCGAGATGGACGAAAACGTGGACCCGGCGTCCACCATGCAGGTTGTGGACGCATTGATCCGCGCCGACAAGGATTTCGACCTGATCGTCTTCCCCGGAGGCGGCCACGGCGCCGGCGGCAGCACCTATGGTGTGCGCCGTCGCCGCGACTTCTTCGTGCGCCATCTGCTCGGGGTCGAGCCTCGCTGGGAGTAGCCCCGGCCGGTCTACGCCGCCAGCTTCGCAGCTACGCAGGCGCGCATGTTGCCGAACATCTCGTGGCCGTCGCGCATGTCGACCCATTGGGACTTGGAGTCGTCCCAGTTGTAGTGCCAAGCCTTGGCGCCAGCGGCGAACCACATTTGGCCGGCAGCGCGTTGGCGGTTGAGAACGTAGCGTGTGCCGTCCTCGAACTCCAAGGTTACGACGCCGTCGGTGGTGGAGAAGTCGACCTCGTCCGGGTCGAAGTCTTCGAGCCACTGGGCGGTGGCTTCGAGGGCTTTGTCGGCGAGTTCAATGAAGAGGGATTCTTCCATAATGTTTGGTGTGGGGAGGCGCGCCTAGGCGGGCAGGGGGTTGCGTCGGGCAGCGGTGATGGCGGCTTCGAGGTCGCGTTGGATGTCGCCGGGGCTCTCGAGTCCGATGGACAAGCGGATGCCTGTTGAAGAGGCCGCGCTGCCGTCGGTGTAGGAGGAGTGGGTCATGTTAGCGGGACTCTCGATCAGGGTCTTGGTATGCCCAAGGCTAACTGCGAGAGTCACGGAATAAGCGTGCTTGGCGACGTGGTTCAAGAGGCCCTTGGCGTCGATCACTTCGTCGTCCACGGTGAAGTAGATCATGTTACCCGGTGCGAAGTCATCGTCGAAGTCACGCAGCTGCCTCTCGGCCAGCTCGCGCTGGGGGAAGCTGGCGAGTCCCGGGTAGGCGACCTGCACAATACCCTCGACACTCTCGAGCCAGGGCGCGACGATGTTCGCGGTGTACTGCTGGCGCTTCAGGCGCAGTGGCAGCGTCGGCAGACCGTAGACCATGATGGCCCAGGCCGACTTCGAGGACAGGATTGCGCCGAAGTCCTTACGGTAGAGCATCAGGTTCGCAAGCATCGACTTGGGTGCGATCACGGCGCCACCGATCTCGGTGCCGAAGCCGCCGATGTTCTTGGTCAGGCTGTGCAGGACCACGTCCGCACCCAGGGCGAGGGGGCGCTGGCAGAAGGGCGTGGCGAAGGTGTTGTCGACGTAGATCAGAAGCTTGCGATCTTCGGGACGGTGCTCGTTGATCTTGTCGACGAAGCCGCGCAGGGCTCCTAAGTCGATCAGCTCTAGGGTCGGGTTGGCCGGTGACTCCATGAAGAGCACGCGGGTCTTGTGGCTGACAACCTTGGCCAGGCCCTCGAGATCGTTGAGGTTCTGGTAGTGCACCGGGAAGCCGAACTTCGGGTACCAGTTCGTGAACAGCGAGTGGGTGCAGCCGTAGACCACGGGGTGGGTGACGACCTCATCACCAAGGGTCAAGATCGAGCTCATGGACGCGGCGATCGCAGCCATGCCCGAGGCGAAGGTCACGCAGCACTCACCGCCTTCGACGTCACAGAGCTCACCTTCTAAAATCGAGCGCGTCGGCTCGTCGAGACGGTCGTAAATGTAGACCGGCGTCTCACCGTCATCGCGCACGTATTGGCCGAACTCGGTAAACCCCCGCGCCCCGCGCTCGGCGGAATCCAAGCGGTAGGTGGTGGAGGACGAGAGCGGCGGAGTCACATGGTGGGAGAAATCCCACTTGGCCGAGTGGGAGGGGCCGTGGACGAGCCGCGTGGTGGGGTTGTAGTCGTCGTTGTTCGACATGGGTGCTTTGGGGGGGGTGCAAAGGGGCGCCCCGAAGAGGTCAGCCTGTCCGGACCCTACAGACATTTGGCTTGGGGCAGGGAGAGGGTCTCCAGGAATGGGCCCGATGTGAACAAATCTGGGGGCTCAGCGCTTCCTAGGCTCTCTGCTTGGCGTATCTTTGAGCCCTCATTGTAGGACGACTTGGATCCCTTTCTAGGAGCTCCGATCGAACTTCGCTCATTACTACGCAACTCCCCCCCTGCGTCCATGACTTTGCCCCGCGCACGACTGCTTCTCGTATCCGCCTCTAACGAAGGTGGCTCGCGATTGCACGCCAGCCTGCTCTCCCGGATGAGCCGCTTCGAGGTGACCCGTGCTCAGGTCCCGGCCGAGGCCGTGCAGATTCTGGAGGCGAACTCCTTCGATGGCATCGTGTTCGAGGCGGAGGACCTAGCTGCCGCCCGCGCCGGCACCAAGACCTTCCACCACGACTTCCCCGATGTGCCGTTGGTTGTCGTACTCGCAGAGTGCACTCCGGAGGTCGAGACGGACCTCAAACGCGAGGGCGCAAGAGACGTGCTCACGCGCATCTGCTTGGCTTGTGACTCCGACAGCGTGCTGCAGCGCGTGCTCGGTCACCTAGTCGAGAACAGGCGCCTAGTTCGCGAGCTTGAGCGCGCCCGTCAACTGGGACTACACCTCGCTCACCACGACACCCTGACGGGTCTGCCCAACCGCCAGTTCTTCCGTACGCGGCTGCGGGAAGCCCTGGCCCGGGCGCGCAGGCATCCGCGCCCCCTGGCGGTCTTCTTCATCGACCTCGACCGCTTCAAGAAAGTCAACGACACCCTGGGCCACAACATTGGTGACCTGCTGCTGATCGAGGTTGGCCGCCGCATCCGCAAGTGCCTGCGCGAGACGGACCTGGTGGCCCGACGCGGTGGGGACGAGTTCACGATCATTCTCGACGGCGTCGCGAACGGCAAGGCTGCGGCCATGGCCGCGCGCAAGATCATCGAGGCTCTTGGGGAGCCCATGGTGCTCGACGGAAACACCCTGCGTGTTGGCGCGAGCATCGGCATCAGCCTCTCACCCACGGATGGCCACGACGTAGAGACCCTGGTCAAGTGCGCGGACATCGCCATGTACCGGGCCAAGGCCCGCGGCGGCGGTTTCGAGTTCTTCCTGCCCGAGATGGGCCAACGCACCATCCAATGGATCGATCTCGAGAACGACCTGCGCCGAGCCATCGACCGCAAGGAGTTCGTGCTGCACTACCAACCGATCGTCAATGTCGAGCGCGGCAACGTCTCGTGCCTTGAGGCCCTGGTGCGCTGGCAACATCCCGAGCGCGGGCTGATCTTCCCGGACGAGTTCATCGGCCTTGCCGAAGAGACGGGGCTGATCACCGGACTCGGCGAGCAGGTGCTGCTCGAAGCGTGTCGGCAGAATAAGGCCTGGCAGGACACCGGCTGTCCCATCGTTCCCATCGCCGTGAACTTCTCCGCGAAGCAGTTCCAGATGGGCAAGTCCGTGGAGATGGTTCGCGACGTATTGTCGGAGACGGGGCTCTCCCCGGAATTCCTCGACATCGAGCTGACCGAGTCCGCCGTCATGTCGGACCCGTCCTTCGCCACGGAGACCCTGCGCCGCATGCGGGACCTCGGACTGCGCATAGCCATCGACGACTTTGGTACAGGCCACAGCTCACTGGCTTACCTCAAGCGCTTCCCGATCACCAAGCTGAAGATCGACAAGGCCTTCGTGGATGGACTGATGCGCGACCCGAAGGATGCCGCCATCACGCGCGCGATCATCTCCATGGCGCACAACCTACAGCTGA
>JBLHWM010000033.1:0-16862 GCA_047629095.1 Planctomycetota bacterium
GCTCCCCCCAGCAACCCAGTGCCGGGACCCGCTGCTCCAGGAGTGGCTTGGCCTCCGCCTTTCGAACCCGGCCCCGCGACCTCGCCGGACTTACGGCCGGTTCTCTTCTCTCGTTCGAACTGGCTCTCGAGTTCCCTAACTCGGTCTTGGCCACTGGCGAGCTGCGCGGTCAAATCCGCTTCACGCTGAGACTTGGAAGCGAGTCGGTCCACTGGCCTTGGGGTAATCGTGCCCCGAACGGAGTCGAAGAGGAACTCTCCCCGAAGGTCGGGGCCGCCTGGAGCAGCCGGGTCAACGGCTCCATTGTGAAAGCGAAGGGTTAGCTCGGAGGCATTGCCATTGGGATCTTGGCTCGGGAACATGCCTTCTTTGTAGACGAATGTGCCGCCATCCTGCCTTACGTTCACGACGGGTCGGAAGTCATTCACATCCGGCTCATCCACCACCGACTTGCGACTGCTCTCGGCTACATCACCTCGGCGACCAAATTCACCAGTCGCGGAATTCTCGAGCATGCGCTCGTCCAGCGCGCGGAAGGCGACGAAGGCTAGCATCGTCGCCGCGGCGACCTGCAGACCCGGGTGACGGTACCAGGCGAGCGTCGGGCCCGGCGCCGAGCCGGGCATGCCGCCCGTCTTCTCCGCGGCTGCCACGAGCCCAGCGCGGGCTCCGGGGGACAGGGCCACCGGCGCCACTGGGGCGAACTCTTTCACGAGCTCCATGCTCGCTTCGATGCGGGATTGTTCGGCTTGCAGCTCGGGGCTGGCGGCCAGCTCTTGGGCGAAGGCGGCGCGGTCTGCGCCTTCCAGTTCGCCGAAGAGGAACGCACAGAGGCGCTCGTGTTGTTCGTTGTTGATCTTGTCGTTTTGCATGACTTCGTTCCTTATGTGTTGTGCTTGTTGCTTAGAGGTTCTGCAGCAGGGCTAGCAGGGTGGGGCGAGCGCTGCCGCCCTTGGCGCGCGAGGTGCGCATGCCGAGTAGTGGCTCGAGGTCCTCGCTTAACGCGCGCAGGCCGGTCGATATCAACCAGCCCACGGTCCCAGCCTTCTTGCCGGTCATCTCCGCAATCTCGCGGTAGCTGCGGTCGGCGAGCAGCCGCAAGAAGAGCACTTCCCGTTGGTCTTCGGGTAGGCGCTTCAGACTGCGCTCGACGGCCTTGCGGGTGTCCGCTGCGTCGACGCTGTTTTGGCCACCGGGAGTTGCCTCCGTGGATGCGACTGCCTTCTCGCGGCGATTGCGCCGTGACTCACTTCTCAATACGTCCATACAAGCGTTCCTCGTAACTCGGTGAAGCCATGCTGCGAGTGCCGCGCGGCATGCATCAGGATCGAGTCCATCAGGCAGCGTTGGCGGCTTCTGCATTAGCTTCAGGAAGACCTCTTGAACCGTGTCCTCGACTTCGGCGCGGCCGCCGAGCAGAAAGGCCGCGAGTTTCAGGCACGAGGCCTGGTGTCGATCGACGAGCTGCCCGAAGGCGGCTGCGTCTCCGCCTCGAAAGGCGGCAAGGAGTTGTTGGTCGTTGGTCTCTTCCATGTTTATGCTCGGTCAGCTAAGGAACGGTGCTGGCCTTGCAGTTCTTGGGGAACTACCCCATCCTGCCTTGTAAGTCTTTTCCGCGCAAGCACTTGCATCTACACCATGAAGGACGTGACGAACGTGAAGAACGCATCCCAGCACAAAATCGACGCGGACGCCGCCGCCGATCCCGATGGCGGCATCTTCGGCTTGCCCCACACCCAGGCCGAAGCCGAGCTGCACGTACTGCCCATACCCTTCGACGCCACCTGTAGCTACCGCCGCGGCGCCTCCCGGGGCCCGGCCGCGATCCTAGCCGCGAGCTACCAGGTCGAGCTCTTCGACCCCGTGGCCGGCGAGCCCTGGCGCAGGGGCATCCACATGCTGGCCGAGGACCCGCGCTTCCACGCTTGGAATGACGAGGCGGGCCAGCTCGCCCGCGGCGTAATCGACGTGGCCGGACGCATCGACGGCGACGCCAAGCTCATCGAAGACCTCGCCCGCACCAACGCCATCTGCCGCGAGGTCGACGCCGCCGTGGAGCTGGCCGTCGGCGCAAGCCTCGACGCTGGCAAACGCGTGCTCACCCTAGGCGGCGACCACTCCACGGCCCTCGGCGCCATCTGTGCCCACGCCAAGCGCCATCCGGGCATGGGGCTGCTGCACATCGACGCCCACGGGGACCTGCGCGATGCCTACGAGGGTTTCGAGCGCTCCCACGCGTCCGTGATCCACAACGTGCTCGACCCCGCGATCGGCGTGGGCCTGCAGAGAGGCGAGAAACAGGCCGGCACCCACCAACTCAGCGCCGTTGTCCAAGTCGGCCTGCGGGACCTGTGCCCCGCCGAGATGGCTCGCATCTCCGCCGAGAACCGCCTACGCGCCGTCTTCGATCACGAGTGGGCCGGTATCCGCGCCCGCGGTGGCAATCTCGAAGAGCGCATCGCCCAGGCCATCGAAGGACTCCCAAACGAAGTCTACCTAACCCTCGACATCGACGGCCTCGAGCCCAACCTCTGCCCCCGCACCGGCACCCCCGTGCCCGGCGGCCTCTCCTGGCACGAGGCCTGGATGTGGATCAGCGCGATCCCGAACTCCGGCCGCCAGCTGATCGGCGCGGACCTAGTCGAGGTCTCCCCAGGCAACGCGACCGGCGACACCTGGGACGCCATGGTCGGCGCACGCCTGGCCTTGCGCATTTTGGGCGCGATGGCCTAGACGGCGATCAAAACGTAGCCTAAGCCACGTACAACCAGACTGAGTAGGCGACGTAGGTGCCCAGCAAGATCGCGCCCTTGGCGCGGCCGAAGCGCGCTCCTCCCAAGAAGGGAAGGGCGACTAAGAAGAGGCTGAAGGCGAGGGCGAGGGGGAAGTCAAAAGCCAAGGTGCTCTCGAAAGCGGCTTCGAGTTCGGCCGAAGCAGCACCGGCGCCTTCCCTGCCGCTGGCGAGCTCCAGCGCCGGGTCCAGGGGGTGCACGACGGCTACGATGCCCATGACGGCGAGCACGTTGAAGACGTTGCTGCCCACCACGTTGCCGAGGCTGATGTCCTTTTCGCCCTTGAAGGCGCCGCCGAGGCCGGCTGCGAGCTCGGGCAGGCTGGTGCCGAGGGCGACCACGGTGAGTGCTACGATGCGGTCGGGCACGCCCAGGCGATCGGCTCCCGCGGTGGCGGCTTGCACCACGAACCAGGCGCCTCCGGCAATAGCGATCATGCCGACGAAGGTCTCGATACCGGGGTGCTTGTACCAATGCTCGGCGCGCTTGCCGATGTTCTCGAGCACGTCCCCCATCTCAGACTGCGCGCCATCTAGGCCCAACTTGCGTTGGCGCGAGGCCTGGAAGAAGACGTCGCCGGTGTGGGCGGCGAAGGTCCCGAGCAGCAGCACGCCCTCGGCGCGGTCCAGTACGCCGTCGCTGCAGAAGCCCCACAGCAGGGCCAGGGCCAGCAGCATCCAGAAAGATTCGCGGCCGCCGAGGCGTCCCTCTAATACCGAGGGCAGAACCAGGGCACAGGAGCCGAGCACCAGGCCGATGTTCGCGATGTTGCTCCCGAGCACATTGCCCAGGCTAATGGACGCATTGCCCTGGACGGCAGCCAGGGTCGACACGACGACCTCGGGCAGGGAGGTGCCCCAGGCCACGACCGTCAGGCCGACCACAAGGGCGCTGACGCCCATGCGATTCGCCAGGGTCGTCGCTCCGCCAACGAGCCAATCCGCGCCCTTGCCCAAGAGGACAAAGCCGAGCACCAAGAACACCGCTATCAAAAACCACGACATGGCGGGATCCTACGCGGGAATGAGCCTCGGCACACAAGCCTGTCCCCGGGAACCGGTAGAATCTGCACCTATGAACCAGATTGGACCGCGCACCGAGCACCCGTTGATCGGAATCAACGGCTTCTACACCCACACGGATTCCGTGCCACGGGTCGAGATTCGCCTGACCTACGCCGACGCGATCCAGCGGGCCCATGGAGTTCCCGTTGTGATCCCGCCTGTGGGTGCCGAGCGCGAGATGCGGCGCTTTTTGAGCTGCATCGACGGTCTGGTTCTCTCCGGGGGCGACGACTTTGATACCGAGCGTCTGGGCCTGGGCGCCACCCACGAGAAGGCCCTGGTGACGCCGGGCTCGAAGCAGGACTTCGACATGCGGCTGGCTGAGCTGGCCATCGAGCTGGGCATCCCCGTACTGGGCATTTGCTACGGCATGCAGGCCTTGGCGATGTGCTCTCCGGGCAGGACTCCGGCGGGGCTGGTTGCCCCGAGTCAGGGTGCGTCGCTCTTCCAGCACCTGCCCGAGGACCGGCCCGGCTGCCAAGAGCACGGCGGGCGGCGCCTACATCCGGTGCGAATTGCGCCGGACTCGAAACTGCGCCGACTGGTCGGGGTAGACAAGCTAGATGTGGTTTCCAGCCACCACCAAGCCATTGAGACACCGGGCCCCCTGTGGAATGTGTCGGGGCGCGATGACGAAGGCCTAATCGAAGCCATCGAGCTCCAAAGCGAAACCCGTCATCCGTTCTGTATCGGTGTACAGTGGCATCCGGAAGCTAGCCCCGAAGGCACACCCCACGACCGCATCTTTAGCGGTCTCGTGGGAGCCGCCGGCATGCTGGCTTCACGCCGCGAGTTCCCAAGCCAAGTACGATGAAAAATACTGCTCCACGCATGTTCGGCGAAGCGCCACAGCCCGTGAACGAAAACCGCAAGCTCCTGATCATGTCGGGGGGGGTGGTTGTTCTGATCATCGCCTTGTTCACAATGAACTCGGGACTGGGACCCGGCGCAGGCTCGTCCAGTTCTGCGGACAAGGTCGAGCAGGTCACCGACAACATCTCGGTTCCAGAGCTCGACGTCGCCACCCTAGCTACTTTGGTCTCGGATAAGACCCAAGACGGGCGCGACATCCAAGAGGAAGAGGGTCGCGAGTACCTATTGAAGTACGTCGGCCGCCTAGCGCCCGCTCACTACCGCGCCCTTGGCGCTCCGAGCCTGAGCGCAGAGGTCTCCGCCGAAATTGCAGCAGATCCGACCGACTGGCGTGGCAAAGCCGTGCACATGCGCGGGCAGATCCTGGACATGCGGGCCAAGGCCCGGCCCAACGGCGAGAGCTACTTCGACGGCACCTTGACCTTAGACGACGGGAGTCCTGCCCACTTCGTTGTGGAGAGGCTTTGGAGGCCTGACCTGATCAAGGGCGACTCCGTTTGGATCGATGGCGTGGTGATGAAGGTCTTCCGCGGCCAGGCCGGGGATGAGCTCTTGGAGGCGCCCCTTGTTGTCGGTCGCGACGCGGCGCGCTCGTATCCCGCACTGTTCACCGAGAACGTCGGGCCCTTCACTGAGTCCGAGCTCGTGAATGTTGTCAACGACGGAGTCGTGAACGGAGTCGGCACGCTGCCCTTCCTTGAGAAGTGGAAGCTGATGGGGCGCGCGGCCTACTCCGCAGACGAAATCGACTGGGACTCGGTCCCTGTGCTGAATCGCGAGCTCTTGACGGAGTACGTCAACAATGGAGATGTCTACCGCGGCACGCCGGTGCGGCTGGCAGCGGAGGGCGTAGCCCTGTTGAACAAATCCACGAATTCGGCGGGCGAGAATCCCGCGCGTATTGAGCGCTTCACCGATGGTTGGATCACGGAAAATTCGTGGCAGACCTTGGTGGGCGGCATTCGATTTATGGGCCCCTTTGAGGCGCCCTACGAGCAGACTGACCAGACCGTGGTTGTAGGCAACGGCTTCTTCTTTAAGAACCACGCCTTCGAGTCATCGAAGCTCGGCCTACGCGTCGGGCCCGTTCTCGTGATGGCGAACATGGACGTGCTGCCGCGTCCGGAAGAGAAGATCGTCGGCTACCTGATGTACGGCGTCTTCGCCGGCAGCATCGGGCTGGGCGTCTTCATCTTTATGCTGCTGCGCCGGGATGCGAAGTCCTCGTCGGAATTCCAGAAGCGCCTCTCGGCCCGCAAGCGCCGCCGCCCCGAGACGGAAGTCGCGGGCTAAGCGCGCTCGATCACGTCCGGATGCCATCTGCGTCCGGACGTGGATGCGCGCTCCATTACCATGGTTACTATCCCCCTCAACGTGGCAAGCACGACGCGCACCTGCCACGTCCTCGTTGGCCCTGGCGCGCTTGAGCAGTATCTATCCCATGAGCCTTGGGACCAGGGCCCGGCTTCCAATCGAGAAAACGGCGCTGACTCTACAGCGGGACGAGTCACCGGGGGTGCACCCACGTTTCTCGCCGCCGACGAATTCGTACTGGATCTCCACGAGCGCGCACTTGGCCCTGTCGCGCAGTTGCCGCGGCACAAGTTGATCCGGGGCGAGGCGATGAAGTCCTTCGCCCACCTGGAAGCTCTACTCGGTTCGTTTGCAGGCGCGCGCTTGGACCGCGGTGCGACTCTGTTCGCCTTCGGCGGCGGCGCCCTTTGCGACCTGTCGGGACTAGCCGCTTCTCTGTACATGCGCGGCATCGATTGGATCGCGGCCCCGACCACGTTGCTCGCCCAAGTCGACGCGTCCGTGGGCGGCAAGACCGCGATCAACCTTGGCGCCGGCAAGAACCTCGTGGGCAGCTTTCATCAACCCAAGCTTGTCATCGCCGACACGAACTTCCTCGGAACCTTAGACGACAGCGAGCTTCGCTCAGGTCTTGGTGAAGTGCTCAAGACGGCACTGCTTGGAGCTACGATGCCAGGCGAGGCGGGCACTAGCCTTTTCGAGCTGCTCGAAGGCGCCGACCCCGCGGCCATCACGGCCCGGGACCCGCAACTCTTCGCCGCAATCGTCGAGTCTTGCGTGCGCTTCAAGGCCCGCATCGTCGAAGCCGACGAGCGCGAATCCGGAACGCGCAAGCAGCTCAACCTCGGCCACACCTTCGCCCACGCCATCGAACACGTAGCCGGCTACGGGACCATCCCCCACGGCGTCGCCGTGGCCGCCGGACTTGGCGATGCCTTGGCCCTGTCCCGCGATCTGGGCCTGTTGCAAGACAAGCACCTACCAGCCCGCCACGCCGCCCTCGCGATCAGGCTTGGCCTCCCCCAGCACACCGCCGACCTGCGCGAGCAGACCGGCCTGGCCCTCCCAACCGGCGCCCTCGCCGAAGCGATGACCCTGGACAAGAAGTCCCAAGGCGGCCAGCTCCGCTTCGTCCTGCCCCGCGCCCTCGGCGATGCGGCCATCGACGTGGAAGTTCCGACCCCAAGGTAGAGTCCGAACCCGAGCTCTACGGGCCACTCTCGTTTGAACAATGCTTGGGGGCGGGGGTTGAATCGACCCTGTTGAGCTCGAGGCCCGGGAATCTCTCGCCGCCAACAATACGGGTGGAGAGTTCCCGTCCCGCCCTCCTTAGGCTCTGGAGGCAATCCATGGAGACTTCGTGGCCGGCGACACCAACGCGACCGACTTGCGCGGGAGAGGGGCCGTCAGTGTGGCCATGTCTAAGATCGAGGTGAGCCGGGATGTGAAGATCAAGCTCGGCGGTAGGCTCGAGCCGACGTACCAGGAGTAGGCGCTGACTCGATGCGCCGTGGTCAGCGGTGCGCTATGGAGCCCGTCCCGGCTATCTCGGCGCGGCGGCCAGGTCCGCCAGGATGCGGCGCCACTCGGCGAGCGCGGGTTTGCCGCGGGGGCTGTAGGTCTTGTCGTCGGGGCCGCCCGGGCCCCAGTAGTCGTAGAGGAAAGCGCCGTGGAATCCTTCGGCTGGACTGGTGCCAGGGACGAGGGCTTCGCGGAAGAGCTCGAAGGCTAGGCGCTGGGCTTCTAGGTCCACGGGTGCGTCTAGGGTGTAGTCCCAGGGGCCGGCCAAGGCGCCTTCGACACTGGGGACGCCGACCTCGCTGAAGAGGACCGGGAGCTTGGAGATGCGGGACAGGCGCCAGGCTTCGAAGAGGGCGGCTTGCCAACCGGCTTGGACGCAGGCGCGGAGTGCTGCGGCTCGTCGGAGATCTTGGGCGGTGTCAGGCTTTGAATCTTCGGTGCCGGGCTTCGCGTCGTCGAGCGCTGGCTCTTTGAATTGGTCCGTGCCGGCTAGGTCACCGCGCTCGAAATCCGCAGCCGCGCCCTTCGCGTCCGCGCAGAGGGTGAAGTACGCGGTCATCGAGGCGAAGTCCAGCTGGCCCCAGAAGGGCACCTGGGCGAAGTGGTCCCAGTTGGCGGAGTAGGTGAGCTGGCCGCGGTAGCGCATGCGCACGTTGGCGATCAGGCGCAGCCAGGCGCCCTGGTCCGACTCGAGGCTGGCGAGCTCGGAGCCGATGCACAGGATCTCGGCGCCGCTGGTCGAGGCTAGGTCCGCCATGTGGCAAATCCAGCGGTCGTAGGAGCGCCAGAACTGGCCCGGGTCCTTGGGCGCCAGGGTGCCGCGCCAATCCTTGGGGCCGGGGTTCGCGATCAACACGATCGGCATCAGCTGCACGCCCAGGCCAAGGGCGTGGGCGGCTTCGATGGTCGCGCGGATGCGCTCGTCGCTGGGGGTGCGCTCCGAGGTATGGGGTACGTGCACGGAGTCCGCTTTGTCGATGCGCGTGGCCACGATCAAGTTGACCCACTGGGCCCCGAGCTCCGCGATCTCGGCGAGCTCCCAGGCGTAGGTCTGGTGCGGCTCCTTGTGGTGCATGGGCAGGGCGACACCGGCGATGGAGCCGAGCCAGGCGCCGGGGTTGTTCGGGTCCTGGCGGAAGGGCGGCGCGGCGGCGCTGGGCTCGCGCTGCGCCCAGAGCCCGGCGCCCTGGGCTTGGGCCTCGCTCGCTGCAGCGGCGAGGGCTTCCATGCGGCCGGCGGCCAGGTGGCTGTCGGCGGTCACATGGCCGATGGCGAGGCCGCGGCGCACGAGCTCGGCGTTGAGGCTCGTGCCGAAGTCTTCGGGCTCGGCATCGCGCGGGCTCACCCACGACGATTCCATCGCTTGGAAGGATCGGCGCTGCTCATCAAACGCCCAGGTCTCAAGCTCCACCGCCTGCCACTTGGCGCCGATCAACAGCTCGCCACCGGCGCCGACTTGCAGCAGCCCTGCGGCCGCGGCAGCGCTCGCGTTTAGGTCCTCGATCCCAAACAGGTCCGCGGACACGCTCGACGCGGGCGCAGTGGGGCTACTCGCGAAATACATGGCGGCCCCAACGGCGAGGGCGGAGGCAAGGAAGAGGCGGGTCATGGGTCGAACTTTGGGCTCAGTCGGCTCAGATTCGGTCCTAAGTCCCGAATCTAGACAGATGCTATCGGATCATCGCGGCTGCCCATCGACGCGGAGGGTTCGATGTGGTTAAATCCTCCAGCTTCGGGGGCACTCTTCATAGAAAGAGGCTCCGGGGCGACGCCTTCCTCCCCCCACACGGTTCTCAAGCGAGAGTAATCATGCCGCGTCGCGACGATATCAAGTCGATTCTTATCATTGGAAGTGGTCCGATCGTTATCGGGCAAGCTTGCGAGTTTGACTATTCGGGAACCCAGGCCTGCAAGGCCCTGCGCGAGGAGGGTTACCGCATTGTGCTCGTCAACTCGAACCCCGCGACGATCATGACCGATCCGGGCACGGCTGACGCGACCTACGTCGAGCCAGTGACCGCCGCGGCCGTGGCCAAGATCATTGAGAAGGAGCGCCCCGACGCGCTGCTTCCGACCCTGGGTGGTCAGACCGCCCTGAACGTCGCACTCGAGCTCTTCGACACGGGCGTACTCAAGAAGTTCGACGTCGAGGTCCTGGGCGCCCTGCCCCACGTGATCCGCAAGGCCGAGGACCGGGATCAGTTCCGGGATGCCATGGCCGCGTGCAACTTGGACGTCGCGCGCTCCCACGTCGCCCACAATATGGAAGAGGCCCGCGTGGGCCTGGCCGAGATCGGCCTGCCCTGTGTGATTCGCCCGGGCTTCACCATGGGTGGCTCCGGTGGTGGCATCGCCTTCAACGTGGACGAATTCGAGGACATCGTGACCCGCGGGTTGAGCCTCTCCATGAACACCGAGGTCTTGATCGAGGAGTATCTCGAGGGCTGGAAGGAGTTCGAGATGGAGGTCATGCGCGACGCCGCCGACAACGTGGTGATCGTGTGTGCGATTGAGAACCTCGACCCCATGGGTGTGCACACCGGCGACTCGATTACGGTCGCGCCGGCCCAGACCCTGACCGACCGCGAATACCAAGCACTGCGCAACGCATCGATTTCGATCATGCGCGAGATCGGTGTCGAGTGCGGCGGATCGAACTGCCAGTTCGCAATCCATCCCGGCACCGGCCGCATCATCGTGATCGAGATGAACCCGCGTGTGTCGCGGTCCTCGGCACTGGCGTCGAAGGCCACCGGATTCCCGATCGCGAAGTTCGCGGCCAAGCTCGCCGTGGGTTACACCCTGGACGAGATCCAGAACGACATCACCAAGGTTACGCCGGCCTGCTTTGAGCCGTCCATCGACTACACCGTGGTCAAGATCCCGCGCTTCGCCTTCGAGAAGTTTGCCGGGGCGGACGAGACTCTGACCACGCAGATGAAGAGCGTCGGCGAGGTCATGAGCATCGGGCGCACCTTTAAGGAAGCCCTACAGAAGGCCTTGCGTGGGCTCGAAACCGGGCTTTCAGGCTTTGGGCTGCGGCCTAGCGACGCGGTCAGCGACCTCGCTCCGCACAACAGCACCATCAGCCGCATGCTGCGCATCCCCAACTGCGACCGCTTGCTTGCGGTACGCGATGCCTACCGCGCAGGCTGGAGCACGGAGGACATCAACGAGGCGAGCAAGATCGACTTTTGGTTCCTGAACCCGATGCGTGAGTTGGTGGAGTTCGAGCAAGAGCTCGCCGGTGCACTGCTAGATAAAGAGCTGCTGCATAAGGCCAAGAAGATTGGCTACTCCGACGCTCAGATCGCCGTGGCCACGGGCACAACCGAGCAGAGTGTGCGCGCCCTGCGAAGTGACTTCGGCCTGGAGCCGGTGTTCAAAGCCGTCGATACTTGCGCCGCGGAGTTTGAAGCGATCACACCGTACTTCTACTCGGCCTGGGACGACGAGACCGAGGTTGCGCCGGACGGCAAGGACAAGATCATGATTCTTGGCGGCGGTCCCAACCGCATCGGACAGGGCATCGAGTTCGACTACTGCTGCTGCCATGCGTCCTTCGCGGTTCGCGAGCTTGGCATGGAGTCGATCATGGTCAACTCCAACCCCGAGACCGTGTCCACGGACTTCGACACGTCGGACCAGCTCTTCTTCGAGCCGCTCACCCACGAGGATGTCATGCACATCGTCGACGCGGTCAAGCCCAAGGGCATCATCGTTCAGTTCGGCGGCCAGACGCCCCTGAACTTGGCGGCCGGCCTGGAGCGTGCAGGCGCTCCTCTGATCGGCACTCCTGTCGGCGCGATTGATCGCGCCGAGGACCGCGAACAATTCAGCGCGATGCTGGAGAAGCTCAACCTGCGCCAACCCGAACACGGCATGGCCGTGGACGCTGGCGACGCCTTCGAGATTGCGCGCCGCATCGGCTACCCGGTGCTCGTCCGTCCCTCGTACGTGCTCGGCGGGCGTGCCATGGAGATCGTCTACGATGACGAGTCCCTCGACCGCTACATGACCACCGCCGTCCAGGCCTCCCCGGATCGCCCGATCCTGGTGGACCGCTTCCTCGAGGACGCCATCGAGGTGGATGTGGACGCGATCTGTGACGGCACCGACGTCGTCGTCGCCGGCATCATGGAGCACATCGAAGAGGCCGGGGTTCACTCCGGTGACTCGACCTGCGTGCTGCCGCCCCACACCCTGGGCCTGGACATCCAGCAGCAGATCTGCGAGGCCACCGAGAAGATGGCCCTCGAGTTGGGCGTGATCGGCCTCATGAATGTGCAGTTCGCCGTCAAGCGCGACTCGCTGTATGTGATCGAGGTCAACCCCCGCGCCTCGCGCACCGTGCCCTTCGTGGCCAAGGCCACGGGCATCCCCGTTGCGAAGATCGCGGCCAAGGTCATGTGCGGCTTGAAGCTACGCGACCTAGGCTTCACCGAGCGCCCCGTGCTCGACTACTTCGCGGTCAAGGCGCCGGTCTTCCCATACAACAAGTTCCGCGGCTCCGAAGTCATGCTTGGCCCCGAGATGCGCTCTACAGGCGAGGTCATGGGCCTCGACAAGAACCTGGGGGTCGCCTTCTTGAAGGCCTTCGAGGGCGCAGGCATGAAGCTGCCCAAGACGGGCCGCGTGCTGATCACGGTGAAGAGCGAGCACAAGCGCGCCATCGTCCCCGAAGCACAGCTGCTGGTGCACATGGGCTACAAGTTGATCGCTACGGACGGTACTTGCCGCGCCCTGCGTGCCAACGGCATTGAGTGCGAGCGCGTCAACAAGGTCCAGGAGGGTCGCCCTCACATCATCGACCTGATCAAGAACCGCGAGATCGACCTGGTGATGAACACGCCCTACGGCATGCAGCAGCGCCGGGACGACGGCAAGATCCGCGCGGCCGCCATTGATGTGGACGTGCCCTGCGCGATGACCCGCTCTGGCATCAGCGCCGTGATCAGCGCGCTCACCGCCCTGCACCGAGGCACCTACGACGTGCACTGCCTTCAGGACGTCACGGGCAAAGAGTCTTCGCGCGGCCGGCTCTCCGGCGCCAAAGCCTAGCGGCCCCTAGTTTTGGCCCATCTCGACTGCAACTAGGCTGGCCAGGCTAGCTTTGCGGGTCTCGCGCAGGAAGTTGATCTCCATGTGTAGATCCGCGAGATAGGGATAGCGCTCGCCGGTCACCTCGAGGCGAGATTGCCAGCCATTGCCACGCACACTGCGACCGAAGACCGCATCGGGGTTTGGCTTGGAATCGCGCATGCGAAGGGGGGCTCGAACTAGCCCTCCGGAGTTGAACTCGAGCTCGATAGCCCGATCCAAAAGGCTCATGAACTCGCGAATGCGGCCGTCGAGATCGTCGTTGAGCCCGTTTAGGTCCAGGTCGAACTGCTGAATGACGTGATTGGGCATTCCGCGGAGAGCACTTGCGCCTGTGCAGGTCGCCAGGTTTTGGGCATTCAGCTCCGTGTAACCAGCGTCTTGGACCATGGTCCGCTTGCTGAACTCACGACCGGGCCACTTCATGAGGCGCCGGTAGAAGAGATCCTGATGGCGCTCATCGAGTCGATAGCCACTCAGGTGCAGCTCAGAGCTCTGCTCCCAGGGCATCAGCACGGACTGGACTGCAGCCTCTAGCTCCTCGCCAAAGACCTCCTGCTTGACCTGGGGCCATTCTGAACCCCAGTACAGCTCGAGGGTCGCGAGGGTGTCCAGGGGTACGACGAGGCTCGTGTCCGCGGCATCCACCGGAGCGCGATTGAACTCCAGGGGGCTTCGTTCTTGGGTCTGAACTTGAAGGGTTGATGAGCTCGGTGAGACTCCACTTG
Source organism: Planctomycetota bacterium (assembly GCA_047629095.1). Classification (GTDB taxonomy): domain Bacteria; phylum Planctomycetota; class UBA1135; order UBA1135; genus CALBMX01. The sequence goes on from JBLHWM010000033.1 coordinate 13,393, forward strand.
AGCCTGTATCGAGCTGCCCTTCTAGGGCTGTGCGGCCAACGACAATCCCCACCGTGACAAATAGTGTCAAGATGGCAAGTTGGGGCAGGTGAGCGCCGCCCTGGGGTGTAGTCCACGAGATCATTCCTTTTCTCTTCGGTTTCGATGTGCTCATTGCTGAAGGTCGGCTAAGGACTTGATGATGGCGTGATTGCGAATTCCCAATGCTGCGGCGATGGAAGCACGGGCGACGTAAGCCTCGGGGTGGTCGCCGGAGCCGAGTGCTGCGCGGGCGATCCAACCCTGGCCGGACCTCATGAGCGAGTAGAAGACCGTGCCCGAATGGGCCATCTCGACCCCATCGGGGTCGCTTTGGGCCGTTGGCCAGACTAGAAAGGGGGAACTTCGGACGCGACCCGCTCCGAGTTCCATAGCCAGGGCCACGTCGAGATGATCGAAATACTGGTCCACGGCTGCATCAATGTCGGGGGCGTGGAGCTTGGCGATGCTATCGATGGTCGCCAGTTCGTCGGATCCGAGGCTGCCCGCCAGGCCGAACTCGCTCTGGAGAAAGGCGTTGGTGAGGGGATCGGGCCAAGCGTGCTCTTGGCGCTTGCGGGCCTCGCGCTCTTCCAATGACAGCGCCATCCAATGGGGCAGGAAGGTCTGGAACTCGGCCTCGGAGACCGGGGCGTTGAGCTCGTCGGGGTTGATGCCCTGTCGGGCCAGAGCAGCGCGAACGGCGCTGGCATCTGGGCCGTAATAGGCATCGAGCATCAGGCCCGCGGCGCTAGGTCCGACGGACGAAGCTGGGCCCATTTGAGCGCCCGGGCCTGCGACCACCGGGCGTCTGTTGCCGTTGACTTGGTCCGGCAGCCGGGGTGCCGAGCTGCCTAGGCCGGAGTGCACGTGGTCTGAACCTGGGCCTGCTTGGACTTCGCCGGTACCCCAGGTGCCCACGCCCAAGAACACGACAGCACCTAGGACGCAGCCGAGGGCTAAAACGGCGGATGCGCCGCCATAAGAGGGCTTACTGGCGAGAGCCATGGGAGCCGCCTGTCGCTGGTGGGGATCCTCCCGGGGGGAGGATCGGGGGCGCGGGGGGCGGTACTTTGCATGGAGTACAGCGGCCAAAGACCTCTGCCTCAAACGGGCCGCAGAGATCACCCTTAATAAAGTAGGTGATCTCGTCGCCACAAGAGATGTCCGGATTGACGCCCGGGTCGAAGGTGATCGCGCCGGTCTCGCCCTCCTTCCAAGGTGGCGTGCTGCCGAAGGAGTGGGTCGTGTTCCCGCCCTTCATCGGATGGGTCTTGCGGTAGCCGACCTCTAGGTCCGCGCCCGAGACCTCGCTGCCCCAGGAATAGGTCACGGTACTCTCGCAGGGGGAGCCGATGCAGCTCAACGATGTCTCGAGCTCGGCCATGCCACATTTGCCATTGAAGACATCGCAACTCACAGCCACCGACCATGCACCAAAGGGCGTTTGGGTGCAGGGTGGAGGCGCATAGGCCTCGTCTCCATACCCCGTCAGCCCGTGGCAGCCCTTGCAGCGCTTTTGCTCCCCTTCCGGAGACGCCATAGGCGCTTCGCCTGCGGCGATCCAAGCAACCATTACCAGGGCCGGCCCAAGCACGAACCTCACTCCAAACTTCCTATGCACCATGACTCCTCCTCAAGAGCTCGACGCACCAATCGAACGGCCGGGTTCACATTTGCGATCGGGGCCGTGCCGGGAGACACCCGGCTACTTGGATCATTACCGAGATAGAGATCGTTCGCTACAAACTCGCATTAAATGCAAAACACCCAGGCCCAGAGTTGGGACCGGGTGCTGCGTTGAGACCGGGTGCTGCGTTGAGACCGGGTGCTGCGTTGAGACCGAAGGGAACTACTCGGCGGCCAAACGCGAGGTGATCTTGGCCTTGAAGGTCCAGCGATCGTCGGCGAACTCGTGGTCCTTCGACTTTCCTGTGGGGCGGAACTCGCACTCGGTCACGATCACGAAGGGGTTGTCCACTTCGAGGATGTAGAGATAGTTCGAGATGTTCGCCCTGGGAAAGCTGCGCTTGGAGTCCTTGGGGTCGATCGACCAGGTCTTGTCTTGCGCACCGGCAACACTGTCCTTGGCGACCGCTTTGCCGACCTGCACTTGGCCTAGGCCGACGTCGCTGCGCGTGGCTAAGGCACGCGCGTAGCTCGCCGCGTCCTGGAGCTCCTCGTAGGAGGCACCGGCACTCACTTTCATGAGTTGGTCAAGCTCGACCGAGAGCTGCTGGATGCGCTGCACGACCTGGGAGGCCTCGCTATCCTCGCCTTCGACTTGGTCTTGGAGCACGGCCTTCCTCGCCATGGCCTCGTTCGAGAGGTAGCCCAGGGCTACCGCGGAAAAGAGGCACAGCAGCATCACGAGCCGCACAAAGTTCATCGTTGCAAAGAAGTGTTTCATTTCGCCTCCCCCATTTCGTCGAGCACGGCCATGTCGACCAAGACCTTGATTCCGCTCACTGAGATGCCCACGTTGCCGTCCAGAGAATCGGTACCGGGACCGATGATCTCAACGCACCAGGGCTTCGACTCGACCTCGTCGAAGTAGCGCTTCCAGTTCCTCGAAGCCACCACGTCGTTCTCGGCGAAGAACACCATGTTCATGGAGACCTCCACCATGTCGGGCGTCTGGGAGCGCGCCTGCCGGAATATCGAGCTGACCTCCTTGATTGCGAAGTAGCCGATATCCTCGCCCAGCTCGTCCAGCACATTCAAGACGCGCGTCATGGCGCCGAAGGCCGACTGTGGTTGGCGGATGTCCGAGTCTTGGCCAAGGTTCTTCTTGAGAATCTTGATCTCCTTGTTCAAGGACAGCTCGATCTGGCGCAGGGCCAAGTAGTCATCGCTCTCGGGGCTCGTGTCAGCCAGCAAGCGCTCGGCCTGCAGTCGCAGGCTGTCGCTCGGCTTGGCGATGTAGCCCGGCTGCCCTTCCTTCGGGACGCCCAGCATGAAGCGGTTCGAAGAGTCGAGCCACTTGTGCAGGTCCTGCTCTAGCGGAGCGATCTCCTTCTGCAGCACGACGTAATGGATCCCCATCACGGCCGCGATCAAGAGGGCTAGAACCGCCATGGGCAGCTCCAATCGCTCGAGCTTGCCGCTGAAGGCTAGATCTTCTCGGCGCAAATGCGGCTTGATGATTCCGCCGCCCATGCGCCCGAGCGCTGCACCGAAGACCACGGCGAAGTTGGAAGCGGTCATGCCCTCGGGCAGGTCTCCACCTTCAAAGGGGGTCAGAGTCTGGATCACCACATCCTCGACTTCCTCGCCGATAATGCCGGGGATGGACAGGCCCGAGATGTAGATTCCATCGAGGGGCGTCGAGGCTTGCATACCGGTCACGGTGCGCATGATCTCCCGCATCAGTCGAGACCGAGCGGCGTCCCCGGTGCCGGTCAGGCGCGCGGCGCGCATCGAACGCACCGAGCCACCGTCGACCACAGCCA
>JBLHWM010000034.1:0-16820 GCA_047629095.1 Planctomycetota bacterium
TGGGGACGGCCTGCGACCGGACCGAGCCCAGTACGAATGGGCAGTCAAGGGGCTCGCCCATTTCAAAGCGCATGCCCATGAAAAAAGGCTCCTGCAAAATGCAGGAGCCCTTGGATTGGGTCTGAACTAGCGCGGTGCTAGTTGTACGTGGCCGAGTACAGGATACGGTCGCAGCTCGGGCAGGTCACTAGGCCCACACCACGAGCGATGCGGACGGACAGGTTCGCGGGCACTTCCATCCAGCAGCACTGGCAGGTGCGGCCGTCTAGGTTGGCGAGCGCGATGCCTTGGCGACTGATGAGCAGGCGCTCGTAGACGGAGACGATGTTCGGGTCGAGGTTGCCCTTCATCTTCTTGGCGCGCTCGGCTTCGAGCTTGGCCAAGGATGCTTCGGCCGCGGCGACTTCCTTAGTCATGTTCTCTTCGAACTCAAGGAAGACCATCTCCTCGGCTTCGACATCGGTGGTGATCGAGTCGCGCTTCTCTTTGAAGCCCTCGGACTGGGTCACGAACTCGAGGCCCTCTTCCTCGGCTTGGCTGACGTCGCGCTTCAAGCTTCGCAGCTCGTGCTGGTAGGCCATCACGAGGGACTGGTCGCCGGTCTCCTCCATGCCCTTCTCTAGCTTGCGCATGCGTTGACGGCTAATCGTCGTATCCATGTCGATCTCCTTGACGCGCAAGGTGAGCTGCTGGATCGCATTGTCAAGTTCATCGCGAGTTACGATGCGCCCATTGATGGAGGCGCGCCGCTTCTCATGCTCCTGAGGCAGCCGCTTGAGCTCGCCCTTGAGAGAGTGAATCTTGGTGTCGAGCTCTTGGAGGCCCAGAAGGACTTGAATCGTTTCCTGCATAGTCTTGGTTCCCGCTTTTGGATAGGGGGCAAGAGTCTAAGGATACTGAACCCGTTTGGCCCAGCAAAAGGGACCAGAATGGGGATCTCTACGTCCGAGTGCCGGCTTTGACGCAAAAAAGTGCCCGGCGGGTTCTAACCCGCCGGGCACTTGTCTGATTTGGATGCTTCCAGGCCCTCAGCTAGGCTGACCCGGAGACCCAATGACCTACTCGGCTTACTCGACCTACTCGGCCGGCGCGTCCTCGTCGTCCTCGACCTTGATGTTGTCGAGGAAGCTCGCCAAGCGGCGGGCGCGGACGGGGTGGCGCAGCTTGCGCACGGCCTTGGCTTCGATCTGGCGCACACGCTCGCGGGTCACGCGGAAGATGCGGCCGACCTCTTCGAGGGTATAGGTATACCCGTCGCCGATGCCATAACGCAGCTTCACGATCTCACGCTCGCGGAAGGTCAGACTGGAGAGCACCTCGCCGATGCGCTCGCGCAGCATCTCGCGGCCGGCGGCCTCCATCGGACTCTCGGCGCTATTGTCCTCGATGAAGTCACCGAAGTAGCTGTCCTCAGAGTCACCGATCGGACGGTCAAGGCTGATCGGATGCTTGCTGATCTTCATCACGCGCTTCGCTTCTTCCACCGTGATCTCACTGGCTTCTGCGATCTCCTCGACGCTGGGCTCGCGGCCCTTGGCCTGGAGCAGCTTCTTAGAGGCATTGCGCAGCTTGCTCATGGTCTCGATCATGTGCACTGGGATACGAATCGTCCGGGCCTGGTCCGCGATCGAACGCGTAATGGCCTGGCGAATCCACCAAGTGGCGTAGGTCGAGAACTTGTAGCCGCGGCGGTACTCGTACTTCTCAACGGCCTTCATCAGGCCGGTGTTACCTTCCTGGATCAGGTCGAGGAAGGAGAGCCCGCGGTTGCGGTACTTCTTCGCGATCGATACCACCAGACGCAGGTTACCACTGGAGAGGTCACGCTTGGCCTGCTCGTACTCCACGTGGTGCAGACGAATCTGATCCAAGCGGCGGCGCAGGCGATGAGTCGGCTCACCGGCGGCCCACTCGAGCTCGTTCAAGCGCTGCTCGAGCTCTTGGCCCTGGGGTGACGTTCGCTTCGGACCACGCAGTTGTGCAAGGCGGCGCTCCACCGAGCGCATCTCGCGGTAGTGATCCTCGATCAGCTCAAGGTACGGACGCACCTTCTTGATCTGCAGGTGGCACTCCTCGATCAGAATCACCAGCTTACGACGGATCTTCTGGACCTTGGCAAGCTGCTCAGAGCGCTTGGCCTTGGTCATCTTGACGCCTTCCAAGAGAGGAGCGTTCTCCTCGCGGAACTGGGCGTAGAGGTGCTTGATCGTATCGAGGTTCACAGGTAGGCGCTTCTGCATGAAGGGCTTGCCTAGTGTCTCGACGATCTTGGGATCATCGTCCGGCTTCGGGTTCGGGTTGACCTTCAGGGTGCGGTCGAAGGCCAGCTTCTTGTCGGCCACCAGCTGCAGGGTCTGGATCGACTCCTCCATACACAGGGACGAGCCCTGGCACTTCTTGCGGAAGCGCTTGCGGGTAACTTCGATAGCCTTGGCGAGACGAATCTCCTCGGGGCGCGTCAGCAGCGGGATCTCGCCCATCTGCGTGAGGTACATGCGCACGGGGTCGTCAATACGCTCGCTGAGAGATGCCTTAGCGGCGTTCTTCTCGGCGCGCTTAACGGCCTCTTCCTCGGCGCGACGTGCAGGTGCGTTAGCACCGTCAACGTCGCCCACGGTGAGCGGCGCGGCACCGTCCTCGTCGTCCTCGACTAGGGCAATGCCCTTGTCTTCGAACAAGTCGAAGAGGCGCTCAAGATGGTCGGGCGGTACGTGATTGTCATCAAAAGCCGTGTTGATCTCGGAGTAAGTCAGGGCGCCCTTGGTGACGCCAAGCTTTACGAGCTCGGTGATGATGGACTCGATTTGGTCAGACATATTTGGTGAGGTCCGAATCGGTTCAGTGTTTAGGTTGCAGGGTATGTAGCTTTCGGGTGGCTTCGCTCAGTTCAACGAGATAGCGCGCACGCTCATCCTCGCTCTTGGCTTGGGCCATGTTCAAACGCACCGTTTCGACAGTGCGCCTGTGATCTTGTTCTTGGATGTACTTCAGAGAGTCCCTTGCGAGCTCGGCTGCGTCGCCAAAATCGGCGAGGGCTTCAAGCTGGGCGGGCAGGGCCTGGTCCGCCTCGGCGGGCAGACTGGCGGCGATGGCAGCCGAATCGATGTCAGCATCGTCAGGGCCTTCGTAATAGAGGGCTCTAACCGCTTGGACGACATCGAGTATCGCTGTTTCAGGACAATTTACGAAGGTCTCATCCTCGGTGGCAGGTAGGTAAATGGGTATCAGGCCGTTGTCTCGAAGCATGGCTCCAAGCAGCTGGCGGTAGGCTAGGCGCTCGTTCTCCTCGCGCTTCACTTGAAATCTATCCTGCCCCGATTGAGCCGGAGAGGATATTTGGTACGGAATCGCTTCAGTTTCACCACTTGGAAAGGAGGGAAATCCCTGTTCTTGGCCATATCCCCCTCCGGCGTCCGGTTCCCCGGCCGGAAAGTAGGGCTCCTCGGCGAATCCCCCGGGACTTCCCCCTTGGGAAGGCGCGGCAAACGAAGCGGCACTAGGACGGGATGACGGCGGCTGAAGTTCCCTCTTGCGCGGAGCCCGTCTGCGCTTGAGCTCATCGTATTGACTGCGCACATCCTCCTCGGGAAGGCCGAGTCCACTGGCGATGGGCCGGATTAGGGCGGAGGCATGCACGGGCTTGGGGATCACGAAGAGCACCTCGAGCAGCTCGTTGACGGCTTCGGAGAGCTCCTTGGGGTCGAGATCCTGCATGCGCCCGAGTAGGAACTCCAGCCAGCCCACGGGCTCGGACACGAGCTTTTCGAAGGGCTTTCCCCCATCGCGGACCAGCAGGTCGCAGGGGTCTTCCCCCGCGGGCGGCGCGGCCACGTCGATGTCGATCTCAAGGGGGAGCAAGCCCATCAGCGCCTTGCGGGTCGCCCGTGCTCCAGCCTCGTCTCCATCAAAGACGAGCGTAGCTCGGCGAGCGCCGCTGCGGCGAATCAAGGCCGCGTGGTCTGAGGTCGTCGCCGTTCCAAGCACAGCACAAACCGTGCGATGGCCAGCCTGGTGAGCGGCCATGACGTCGGTGTAGCCCTCGACCAAGATCACGCGCTTCTCCTTGCGGATCGCCGGCATGGATAGGTCGTACCCGTAGATCAAGCGGCCCTTGTGGAAGAGCGGCGTCTCTGGGGTGTTCACGTACTTCGGCCCCTTGGGCTTGCCGCCGAGGTCGTCGAGTGCGCGCGCTCCGAAACCAACCGTGCGCCCTTTTGGATCGCGGATCGGAATCATGATGCGGTTGTAGAAAAAGTCGTAGCACGCGCCGTCGTCCCGGCGCCGCACTAGACCGGCGTCCATCATCAGGTTCTCGGGGATCCCCGCCTGGCGCGCCTTGTCGAACAGCGGGCTGCCACCACCGGGCGCCCAGCCGACACCAAAGACACTGGCGGTCTCCGCGCCAAGTCCGCGGTCCTCTAAGTACTGCCGAGCGCGCTGCCCCTCGGGACCGAGCAGGAAGCTCTTGTAGACCTTCTCCGCGCGCTCGAGCACGTCGTAGATTTTCTGGAAGCGAGCGTCCTCTTTCTTGTTGCCCTTGCGGCCAAAGCCATTCTCGGGCCAGGGCACGCCGGAGATCTCAGCCGTAGCCTTCAGGGCCTCCATGAACTCGGCGTTGTCCGTTTTCATGATGAACGAGATCGAGTCACCGCCCTCGCCGCAAGCGCCGTAGCAACGCCAAGTACCCCGGGACGGATCCACCTTAAACGAGGGCGTCTTCTCGTCGTGGAAAGGACAGCACGCAACCCACAAATGACCAGCCCGCTTCAGCGAAGTGACGCGCGTTCGCACGACTTCTTCGATGGCAGCACCGAGCTTCACGCGCTCGATAAAGTCTTTAAACTCGTGGTCTTGCAAGGTAGATGGGTGGATACGAAATGGGCCCGGGAATTCGTCTGGGGCTGCCTGGGTAGGCGTCGATTTCTTCTCTAAAAATCGAAGCGGAATGCGAGGGATGCTTTCCTAGCATCAAGGGTGCGAGCTTCGTATCAGCTGCCAAAAATTGCATTCCGCCGGGCTCCTTCAGGGAAGGAGTTAGCAAGCCCCTATTTTAAGAACCCGGGCGAGTCCTGTCTACCGCAGGCGGAAAAAGTCTGTTGAAAACCACTGCCGGACTCAGGTTAGGCCCTAGCGGTCCGGCCCCAAAAGATCCGTCCTGAGGCTCGGTCCGCTTTGATCCTACGCGGAAAAGCGCCCGTCTAGGGCCCTGGGTAGAGCTCGCTCCTGGTCGGCGCTACAGGATCGACGCGTACAAGGTCGATTGAGCCACCTCGCGGGCGGTCACTTCGGCTGGACCGCGACCGCTAGGGCCTTGAGGGCGTCTAGGTCGAGAGTCTCCGCACGAGCGCCCGGGTCGATGCCGATGGCTTCCATGGCCGAGGCAGCCACCTCCTTGGAGCCCATAAGGCGCCCCACCACGGCTCGAAGGGTCTTGCGCCGGGCCTGGAACAGGGCTTCGATCAACCTGTCCGTGGCCTCGAGGGCGGCGGGCTCCGGGCGCTCGGGCTTGAGGTCGAGGCGCACCACGGCGCTCTCAACCTTAGGAGGCGGCCAGAAGAGCCCGGCTCCCACGCGGCGCGTCAGCTTGGCTTCGTAGATCAGGCCGAGCTTGGCCGTCAGGCCACCCCATGCGGAGTCCCCAGGGCCAGCGACGATGCGCTCGGCCACCTCGGTCTGGATCAGGGCGGTCATCACTTTGGGCGGGTTGGGCAGCCTGGAAAGTGAGACCATAATCGGGGAGGCCACCGAATAGGGCAGGTTGCTCACCAGGGACCAATTGCTGTCCGCTGGGATGCGCTCCAGGATCTCGGGGGCGATCGCGCGTTTCTTGGCGAGTGCGTCGGCGCGAACGAGCTCGAGGGAGCCACCGGGTGAGTCCGGGGCCAAGGGCTCAAGGAACTCGGCAGCGATGCCGTAGAGTCGGCGGTCGATTTCGATGCCTAGTAAATTCGCGCCCGCTCCCAGCAGCTGCACACTGAGGAAGCCGCAGCCGACGCCGACCTCTAGGACGAAGTCTCCGGCACCGATGCCGGCATCCGCCACAATCGCGGCCGCCGTGTTCTCGTCCAGCAGGAAGTTCTGGCCAAAGCGCTTCGACGGGTGAAAGCCCTCGGCGGCGAGAGCTTCCTTGAACTGCTTCCAGGGTGGTCTGCGGAAGGTCATGGTCGCGCTCCCGAGAGAAGAGCATCCAAGCCCGTACCCGTTCCGTGTTCTGTCACCAGCTTCTCCAGTAGGGCGATCAAGTCGCTCTCACCCGTGGCAAACCAGCGTTGGCCAAGGGCGCTTAGCCTCTTTTGGCTGTGCTTGTCCTTGGGCAGGGCGGATGCGATCGAGGCGAGGTAGGCCTCGGCGTCGGCAACGCACCTGGCCCCGACGTCCTGGGCCCGGTGCTCGGGCGTCAAGGTCTTGGCAAAGAAACTCAAGGGCACATCGGCGATGCCACCCTCGACAAACAGAGGCCGTTGGCGCGCGGTATACGATCCACCCATGGCCGAGAGGTAGGGGCCATCACTCGAACCGCCAGCGTTGATGTCCACGCCGGCTCCCACACCAATCGGGTCGCCGATACCGGGCACCCAACCGCTGGTCCACTCCCAGACATTACCCAGCTGGTCGTAGGTCCCAAAGGGGCCGCGTCCAGCTTCAAAGGTGCCGACGGCGAGGGGACGCTCCATTCCAAGGTCAAGCGTATTGGCCACGGACTCCTGGGAGTTGTAGCCCCATGGGTAGCGATGGCCGAGGCTACCCGAGGCAATGTAGAGCCACTCACCGGGCGTCGGTAGGCGCATGCCCCTGGCCCCGGCAAAGCTGACGGCTTCCCCGTAACCCAGGCTAGCGGGCCAAGTCTCAGACCCGACTGGCTCTTGCTGCTCGCCCTGAACTTCGTTCGTCCCAAGGCCCGCGCGCTCAAGGTCGCCACGGGTGACCTCAAAGCGATCCACAAGCAGCGGCGCCGCGGCGCGCGCCGTGAACTCCTCGCGCAGGAAGACGCCCTTGCGCACTTGGCCACTGGGCACAAAAGCCAAGCGCTCTAGCTCGCCCAGGAGTTCCTGGTCGTGCTTGGCCCCGTCTCCACAGCCGAAGACTCCAAGTAGCCCTGCGGCCAGGACCAGGGTCCATGGGCGTTGTGCTAGGTGCTTGTCCAAAGTGAGCTGGTCCCGAGGTCTCGGGAGGAGAGCTACTTAGCTTCGACCGAATCTTCGATGACGAAGATCTCGACCCGGCGGTTCGAGCTCTTGCCCTCGGGGGTCGCGTTCGAGGCCACGGGCAGGCTCGAGCCCAAGCCGGCGATCGCCATCTTGGACATGGGCAGCCCGCCGCGGTTTGCGAGCAGAGCCGCAACTTCGAGAGCGCGGTCCGAGGACAGCTGTAGGTTGCCGTGGGGATAGCGCTGTAGGGTGCTGGCCTTCGTGACCTTGTCGCTGTCGCTGTGACCGCGGATCCAGATGCGCTGGAAGTCGCCCTTGGCGATGGAGCCAGCCAAGCTGATCAAGAGTGCCTGGCCGTCCGTGGAGATCACAGCCGAGCCCGAAGTGAACAGGACGGAGTCGCTCACGCTGAAACCGTAGCCGCCCTCGACATCGAGCACAGTCACCTGGTCAGAGCCGCGCCCCATTCCATTGAGCAGGCCTTGCAGCGAGGCGAGGCGCTCGTCGATGTCCGCCGTGTAAGCCGCGTCAATCACGCCCTCTTGCATGGGCATGCTCTCGTCCATCGAGCTGCGCAAGCCAGCGTTCTCGGCCTGGAGTTGGGCGATGTACTCGGCGTTGTCGTGGGCCGAGCGCTGGTACAGCTGGGCCGTATCCAGAGCCTCGTCGTACTTGGCTTGGGTGACGCAGGAGGCTGCCGCAAGGCAGGCTAGAAGAGTTCCGATGAGGCGAATTGGGCGCATGATATCGAGAGTGGCAGGCGGGTGGCAGGCTATGGCTTGAGGCGTTGGAGCGCTGGTCAGTGGTCCCATCCTACGACTCCCGAAGGCCAGACGGAATGCAGATCCCTAGGAAGCTTGGCGGCTTCCGACGATTCCCAAAAGCAGCCTGGGCAAGGGCAACGAAAAAGCGCCTTCACCCGGCGGAGTATTCCGCGAGTGAAGGCGCCTTGGGCCCTTTGCAGGGGCGTTTGAGCTTACTTCAGGTCTTCGAAGAAGATGCCGCCGATTCCCCGTGCGATGCCGCCGGTACGCCCGGTAGCAATGGAGACCACCAGGGGCAGTCCCATGATGAGAAGAACCGTTGTTGCCATCATGAGCACTCGCATGCCCATGCCTTCGAACTCTTCTTCGAATTCGACGATCGCGGCAGCTTCGATGATCTCTTCTTCCTCGTCTTCGACCTCGTCGATGTCCTCGATCACGTCGATATCTTCGACGTCATCGATCTCGTCGATCAAGGTATCCGCCTCGGAGATCTCCTCGGTGGCCATGCCGGCATCCTCGAAATCGTCGTCTTCGAAGGCGATGTCCTCACCTAGCTCAGAGCGCAGACCTTCGATGTCGGTGCGGCGCAGACGCATGTCGTCGCCGTCGCGGAAAGCGCGGATCTCGCCTTCCGAGACAAGCTTGCGGAGCTCGTCTTCCTCAAGGTGCAGTTCTTTGAGAGCTTCCTGGAAGCTGAATGTGTCGTCGTTGGCCACGGTAAGTCGTTGGTGGTCGAGGGTTTACTTGGGGGGGGGAAGGGTGCGAAGGCGAAGAGAGTCTACTCGTCTGCCTTCAGCTTGCCGAATTGCTTTTCAAGGTCGCGGTAAGAGTACTCGGACTTATCGTTGAAGCCAAACAGCTGCAAGTCAAGGTCGAGACGCCTGGCGCCAATCAGCTTCAAACCAGTACTGGACGATGTGCCGCCCGAGGCCTGGTAAACAGCCAGCTGCTTCGCTTGAGTATCCACGAGATAGAGCACCGAAGCTCCGGTGCGGTCCACACCCGTCACGGCGATCATCTGGGAGTTTGAATCCGAGGTGGCGCCGTAGGGCACCTGCAGTGCAGCAGGAGAGCCGGTCGATCCATCCTGGAGAGCCTCGGACGGTGTGGCAATCATGCCAATACCGACCATAGCGAGGGCTCCAAGGAAGAAGGGCGCGGCGCCCGAGGGAATGGTGATCGTGATACTCATGGGTGGTTCTCTGGAGTTGTCGCGGGCCCGGGGGCCAATAACTCCGCCTCTATCCTACAAGCAGCGGGCAGTTGCTCCAAGGACCAGAATAAATGCGCGGACAATTCATTACCATCCGGCCAAGTCGCCCGAAATGCGCTCGGCGAGGTCTTTCATACTCAACAGGCCGAGGGGAGCAGCCGGATCCCCCACCAGGGCGGCCCTGCGGCCTCCCCTTCGCAGACTGCCCAGGGCCGCCTGGACGGAGACCGTGGGCGCCAGGCAGTCGAGCGGGTGCAGCATCCCGGGGAAATCCCAGGGTTCCCTTGGCTTATCGAGCCCGTTTTGGCCCCCACGGGCGTTGCCCAGGGCCTCGAGTTGATGGATGTAGCCCTGGACGACGCCGTCCTGCAGCACGGGCAGCCGGGAGTGTTCCGCCTTGGCGACCGCCTCTTGGGCCGCGACCTGGGCGCGCGGATCGGACGCTCCAGCTACGGTTGGGCCCAGATCGAGGTGCTCCACATCTTTCCATGGGGTCATGACCGCGCCGACGGAGATGTTCGCCAGGGAGAGGGCGTTGCGGGCCATGGTCTTCGAGCGCAACTCGAGGGCGCCGGATCGAGAGCTCTCCTCGAGCATCTCGAAGACCTCCTCGCGGCCGCGGGTGCGCAGCAGCGCTCCCTCTTGGACGCGGAAGAGCTTCTGCACGCCGTTGGTGAAGAGACGCAGCACAAACATCAGGGGCCAGAAGAGCACGTAGAAGACAACCACCGGCCAGACGGTCCATGACAGCAGTGCGTAGGGCCGGCGGCGGAAGAGGTCCTTGGGCAGCAGCTCCGCGAAGAAGAACAAAACCGGTGTCAGGATCAAGGTCACCGCAAGGCTGAGCCACGCCTCGCCGATGAGATCGAGTCCAGCGAGGTAGTGCTCGAACTGCAGCGTCACCATCTCGATGGCCAAGTTGTTGCCGATCAAGATCGTGATCAGGAGCCCCGTCTCGTCCTTCAGTAGACGCCGGATGTAGACCGATGGCCGGTGTCCGTTCTGGGCGTCCGCTTCGATGCGCATACGCGACACGCAATAGAAGCCCGTCTCGCTGCCGGAGTAAGTGGCTGAGAGCAAGATCAGGAAACCGATCGACAGTAAGGTGAGCAGCAGTGGAATCACTTGCGCACTCCGCGGTGTTGAAGGTCCTCACCTTCGTGCACGCTCATGTCAACGGTCTGAACGCGGCGGCCGCGCACGTCGTGGACCTCGAGCACCAGGTCGCCCCAGCGCACCTCGTCCCCGGCCCGCGGAATGCGGCCAAGTAGGGCCGTCACAAAGCCGCCCACGGTCTCGTATTCCTTAGGGACGACCTGAAAGCCAAACACGTCGTTCCAGTCGTGCATCGAGAGCGAGCCCGCCACGCGATAGTTGCCCTCGCCGAGGGGGACAACGCTAATCTCACGGCTCTCGCCTTCGACGCGTAGATCGCCCACAAGCTCCTCGAAGATGTCCTCGACATTCACGATGCCCGCGGTGCCTCCCCACTCGTCCACAACCACGGCTTCTGCCGCGCGCAGGTCGCGCAGGCTGTGCAGCAGGTCGAGCGTACTAGCCACCTCGGGTACAAAGCGCACGGGCATCACCAAAGAGGCAAGCTCGGCATCAGGATGAACCAGCAGGTCGCGCACCCGAACTTGGCCCACGATTTTGTCGGGGCGCCCATCGATCACAGGCAGTCGCGCCAGGAGCTTATTGACCGCGGCACTCTCAATCTCTTCCCGGTTGGAACCGTCGAGTTCAAGGAAGAGGGCGTCCACGCGCGGGGTCATAATTTGGCGCACGTTGATCAACTCGAGCTCGGCGATCTCCACAAGTAGTTCGGCCTCGGAGCTCAGCAGGTGCCCGTGCTCGGCGCTCTGCTCGAAGAGCCTGCTGAGGTCGCCAGGTCGCAGGTGCGGCTCGGCAACGCCGTGCTCACCGAGCATGTTGCCTGTCCATTCCAGCAGGCGCCCCATGACGCTGCGAACTGGTCTGGTAACCGCGATGACGCCCATGAGCGGTAGCGCAGTGAACTTCGAGATACCGACGGCGGCCGAGAGCCCGATTGTCTTCGGTAGGATCTCGCCGAAGATGAGCAGTACCAGCAGGGCTCCGACAGCCGCGATCACCGCGCCCGAGTCGCCCTTGCCAAGTCGCGCTGCGGTGAGGAAGTACAGCAGGTTCACGACGAGGTTCGAGAACAGTACCGCAATCAGTAGATCACGGGGAGCCTCCATGAGCCTTCGCGCTCGCTCGCCCGCTTCTTTTTCCGTCGCCTTGGTCAAGCTAAAGAGCGCCGTCTCAGCAGAGCTAAAGAACGCCGAGAGACAGATCAGGAACACCAATAGGCCCCAGGTCAGGGGAGTGCCTTCAATCACGAAGCGTCCCCTGGCTCGCGCTCGTCAGCTTCGACCGGCTTAGGGCCATGGCTCGGCCGAAAGACGGCGGCCCCTTGACCATCGGTATCCCGTGCCTGAAGGTTGGCTGCATGCCCCTCGGCACTGGGGAACTCTAGCCGCACATGGAAGCCTTGGCCGGGTTCACTCTCAATGAACACGCGCCCCTCATGGGCGGCGACAATACTGTGGACAATCGAGAGGCCGAGCCCTGTGCCGCGGCCCACCTCTTTGGTCGTGAAGAACATGTCGGCCACGCGCTCGACCTGCTCCCTAGTGACGCCCGGTCCGTTGTCCGAGACCACCACCGTTGGGGCCGATTCTCCCGAAAGGGAGAGCCGCAATTCAATGCGGTCATTGGCGGAACCACGATCGCCGTTCCCCTGCGCCTCTTCCAAGGCGTCGATGGCATTGCCCAGTAGATTAAGCATGGCTTGACCGAGCTCATTGCGAGCGCCGAAGACAACAACCCGGCCCATGATGGGACTGGTCTGGCTGGGCTCGATCTGCACGCTATCCATCAGGAAAGCGACGTCGATCCCGAGCCCGCTGGCCCGGTGATTGACCAGGGCGATCGAATCCAAGGCGACCTCCGCAAGGTCCACCTGCACGGCGGTGGTCTCCCGAGGCGTGAACCGAAGTAGCTGCCCCACCGTGTCCCGAATGCGCTCGAGGCCGCCCTGGACAAGTGCCACATAGCGGCTGTGCTTCTCCGGCGGGGTCTCGGGCTTGCCGATCACCTCGACCGCGTTAAGCAGACCACCGAGCGGATTGTTGATCTCATGGGCGATGCCTGCGGCAAACTCGCCCATGGCCGCCAGTCGGCGCTGGGTCATGGCCGCCTGCTCCGCGGTTCGTGCGGCAGAAGTGGCCACCCGAACCTCGTCGGCGAGTCGCGCGTTGAAGCCCTCGACCTCGGTTGCCATCGCGTTGAAGCCATGGCTCAACTCGGACAGCTCGGCCGAGCCGCCTGCCAGGGCAACGCGGCTCGTGAGGTCGCCACCCTCCATACGCCGAACCGCTTGGGCTAGACGGTCCACGGGCCTGAGCACTAGGCTGGACAGCGCGATAAAGGTGCCGCCGGTGAGCAGGACGGTGGACACCAGTAGCCAGCCGATCAGGGTCATCTCGATGGCCGAGTTATCCACCAAGACCTCGGGGAGGCGATACCAAAAAGCACCCCACGTGTCGCGCTTGTCCTCAATCAACACGACCCAGCCGCCGGCAGCCTCGACCTTCTGGCCAGTCCGCGTTGCTTCGAGCATGGCGCGGAGAATCTCCTGATCGCCATCACCGCTGCGCGCGGCTCGCCCCAGAGGATTGATCGCGACGCCGTGGGTCAGGACCTCGCCACGGACCTCTTCGAGGTTGTCGCTGACGATCATGGCATCAGCAACCAGCTTCCATTGAGGATCGAGCAGGATTGCCCGCACGTCCAGGTCATCCCCCGCTTCGATATTGCCGGCGATACTGAACATCAGCTGATCGAAGAGTCGCCGAGACGTCTCGCCTTGGATCTCGCCAAACCCCTTGCCCAGCCACAAGCCACCCGCAACGAAGACAAGCACATTGATCGTCGCCGTCAGTAGCACCACCCGCATACGAAGGCTCAACCCTCGCGATTTACCGGTGGTGCGAATAGGACTTGGTTCGGGGTCGGGATCCATTTGGATTAGATGTCGCCCATGCTGTTCATGATCTCAAGCAGTGGCATGAAGAGCGCCACCACGACGAAGCCCACAAAGACAGCCATGACGATCAGCAGCGCGGGCTCAAGAATCTTGAACAGCGCGTCGAGCTTGCGATCGACTTGCACCTCGTAGGCCTCGGCAACTTTTAGCAGCATGTTGTCGAGCTCGCCGGTCTCTTCGCCGACCTCGACCATGTTGCAGACGAGGTCGTCAAAGACCCCGGACTCGGACATCGGTGTGGAGATACCCTCACCCTCACGCACGGTCAGGCGCACCTCTTCGATGGCCTGGTGCATGACATCATTGGGCGTCGTGTCGCGGGTGATCGCAAGGGCATCGAGGTGCGGAACGCCGGCCTGGATTAGGGTGCCAAAGGTCCGCGAGAAGCCGGCCGTGTAGCCCTGCCTGAGCACGAGCCCAACCATCGGAATCTTGAGTTGCACGCCGTGGATAAAGAAGCGGTACTTGCCACCCGCGGCCATAAAGACCACGTGTGCGATCGCCATAAGGATTGGCAGCCCAAAGACAATGTAGAAGTACTTGGTCGCGTACTTGGCCGTGTTGAGCAGCAGCAGGGTGATGCCCGGAAGCTCGACGTCGAAGGTGTCGAAGATCTCCTGGAAGCGTGGGATCACAAACAGGATCACGATGCTGATCACGACAGAGGCAACCACGACAATCACGGCGGGGTAGATCATGGCGCCTTTGATCTTCGCGCCAATGTCCGCAGCCCGCTCTCGAAGGATGGCCAAGCGCTCCAGGATCGTGTCCAGGAGACCGCCGCTCTCGCCGGCCTTGACCATGGACGCGTAAAGGGGGTCGAAGCAGCGGTTGTGCTTACCAAGGGCTTCGGACAGGGGCGTGCCCGAGGCGACGTCTTCGGTAACTTCCGCGAGCACATCTTTGAACGGGCCGTTCGGCGTCTGGCCGTGCAGCACGGAGAGAGCGCGCACAATCGGGATACCGGCCGAGGTCAGGGTGGCGAGCTGCAGGGTGAAGTCCGTTACGGACTGGCTGGCTACGCGCTTGCCGCGCCGTTTCTTCGTGGGCCTGGAGCCCCCGGAGGCCGCGGGGCGGCTCGCCTCTTTCGTGGCGGTCGCGCCGCCAGTCATCTTGCGTTGGATCTTCTTAGCCATGTCTTATCGCGGGGTCGGTTCTACGGTGAGAGGTTGGCAGGTCTCCCCGCCAGTTACAAGTGCGAGCTTAATGCCCCATGGTTTCGCGGATCACTTCTTCAATCGTCGTCTTGCCTTCGAGAACCCGGTGGATGCCGGCCTGACGCAGGGTGCGCATGCCAGCCGATACGGCCAGGCGCCGCAGCTCAGCGGTGGATGCATTGGCACCAATGGCCTCGCGCAGGGGCCGGTCCATCTTCATGATCTCGTAGATCGCCGTCCGGCCGCGGTAGCCCGTATGGAAGCACTCGGCGCAGCCCTTGCCGAAGGGCAGCTTAGCGCCTTGGAGTTCGCTGGAGTCGGCCCCGAGCTCGCGCAGCAGGTCCTCATCGGGCTCGTAGGTGTCCTTGCAAGAGGGGCAGACCGAGCGCACCAGACGCTGGGCGATGACCGCCTCGAGGGTCGCCGTAATCAGGAAGGGCTCGACGCCCATGTCCACCATCCGCGTGACGGCACTCGGCGCATCGTTGGTGTGAACCGTGGCGAAGACCGTGTGGCCCGTGAGGCTGGCCTCTACGGCGGTACCGGCGGTGTCCTCGTCGCGGATCTCGCCGATCAGGATCTTGTCGGGGTCCTGGCGCAGCACGGTGCGCAGAACGCTCGCGTAGCCCACGCCGATGTCCTCGTTAATCGGCACCTGCACCAGGCCGTCGATGTCGTACTCAACCGGGTCCTCGACCGTGATGATCTTGGTGCCAGGGTCGTTGATGTCCGAGAGGATGGCGTAGAGCGTCGTGGTCTTACCACTTCCAGTTGGACCGGTCACGAGCACAATGCCGTGGGGAAGCTGACACAGCTCGCGGATGTCGTTCGCATCCCGTGTCTCAAGGCCCAGGGAGGATAGCTCCAAGGACACGGCGGAGCGGTCGAGGATTCGCAGCACGGCGCCCTCGCCGGCAATACCCGGCAAGGTGGCCACGCGCAGGTCAACCGGACGGCCATCGATGGCCAGGGAGATGCGCCCGTCCTGGGGCAGCTGAACCTCGGCGATGTCCAGGTCGCTCATGATCTTGATACGCGCCAAGAGAGCGCTAGCGAGGTGCGCGGGCGGCGCCTCGATCTCGTACAACGAGCCGTCCACGCGATAGCGAATGCGCAGCTCGTTCGGGAAGACCTCGAAGTGAATGTCGCTGGCCCGGTCGCGGATGGCGCGGTGCAGGATCGAGTTTAAGAGGCGCACCACAGGCGCGCTTGCGGCGGCGTCCTCGGGATTGTCCTCGCCAGCGGCGCGGGCCGCATCGGCAATGGTGTCCTTGAGGGACGCCTCCTCGCCATAGCACTCCGTGACCAGCTTGCGCAATAGACCCGCGTCGCCAAGCACTCCGCGAACGTCGCCGCCCGTGGTGAAGCGCAGATCCTCGAGCACGGCCACATTCATTGGGTCCGCGATGGCGACGATCAGAGTATCCCCCTCCACGCGAATCGGCAGGACGCCAAAGGCGTGGGCGGTTCCAGAGTCGAGGCGCTCGATGGCCTCGTCCGTTGGCTTGAGGTTCGCGAGGTCTACGGCATCGAGGCCCGCCTGCTTGGCAAGGGCTACGTTCAGGTGTTCGGCCTGGATCGAGCCAAGCGCGAGCAAGTGCTGGCCGATCAGCCCGCCATGCTTGCGCTGGGCATCGAGGGCCTCTTGGATCTGTCCCTCGCCGATATGGCCTTGGCCCTTGAGCACCTGGCCGATCAGCTCCCGGGGTGAGTTATTCGAGCTCATTTACAGCCTGCTGGCAAGGTCGTCACGGTTCTGGGCGGCTTCGAGAGCGACCTCGGCAGTCACCACTCCACTGCGAACGAGATCGAGCAGGTAGTCGTCCAGGGTCACCATGCCGAAGCGCTTGGAGGTCTGGATCGTGCTCTGGATCTTGTGCGTCTCGCCCTTGCGGATCAAGTTGCCGATGGCGGCGTTCATGAGCATCACCTCGAAGGCGGCAACACGCCCGTTGCCGTCGGCCCGGGGCAGTAGCACCTGGCTGATGACGGCCTCGATCGATGTCGAAAGCTGGGCGCGAATCTGGGGCTGCTGGTTCGCGGGGAACGCATCGATGATGCGGTCCATGGTGCGCGCACTTCCCGTCGTGTGCAGGGTACCGAAGACAAGGTGCCCGGTCTCGGCGGCGGTGATGGCCGCACTGATGGTCTCAAGGTCGCGCATCTCGCCGACCAGAATCACATCCGGGTCCTGGCGCAAGGCGCGGCGCAGGGCCTCGGCAAAGTTGGGCACATCCACGCCCACTTCGCGCTGGGTCACGATGCTCTTCTTGTGGCTGTGGTAGTACTCGATCGGGTCTTCGATCGTGATGATATGCCGATCGCGGTTGATGTTGATCCAATCAAGCATCGCCGCAAGACTCGTGGTCTTACCCGAACCGGTCGGTCCGGTGACAAGGATCAACCCACGCGGCTTCGTCAAGAGTTCGAGGCTGGCCTCGGGAAGCCCAAGCTCGTGCACGT
>JBLHWM010000035.1:0-16773 GCA_047629095.1 Planctomycetota bacterium
ATCCAATCAAGCATCGCCGCAAGACTCGTGGTCTTACCCGAACCGGTCGGTCCGGTGACAAGGATCAACCCACGCGGCTTCGTCAAGAGTTCGAGGCTGGCCTCGGGAAGCCCAAGCTCGTGCACGTCGTAGAGCTTCTGGGGAATCACGCGTAGTACTGCGCCGTAGTTTCCCTTCTGGCGCAGCACGCTGACACGAAACCGGTTGCCGGATTCGTGGGCCATGCCGAAGTCCGAGCTGCCGCCCTCTTGCATCTCCTTCCACTGAGTTTCGTTGCAGAGGCCCTTGCACAATTGCTCGGCGCTGGCGGCGTCGAGCACGTCGCAGTTGGCTAGGTGCTGGAGCCCGCCGTCCACTCGAATCGACGGGGGCGCGCCCACGGCGAGGTGTAGGTCCGAGGCGCCTAGGGTTAGGGCAGCCTTCATCAGCTCTTGGATGTTTTGCATGTTCGTTAGTAAGTCTCGACTTCGGCTTCTTCCACGCCGGCGCGGCAGACGCGCAGCACTTCGGTAAATGTTGTGGCGCCATCGATCACCTTGGATGCGCCGTCTTCGATCATAGGCAGAAGCTTGCCACTCGAGTGAGCGGCGGAGCGCAGCTCGTCCTGGCTGCACCCGTCAAAGAAGCGCTCGCGAAGGTCGTGGTCGAGCTCGAGCACCTCGAACAGACCGATGCGCCCGCGGAAGCCCGAGCCCTCGCAGGAGTAGCAGCCACGGGGCATGCGGAACTTCATACCGTCCCTCGGCGTGAGCCCAAGGGCCTGCACTTCGCCAGCGGGCGGATCGTACTCTTCCGAGCACTCGGGGCAGAGCTTGCGCACCAGGCGCTGGGCGAGCACAGCTTGAACCGCCGTGCTACAGAGGAAGGGCGGCACGCCCATGTCCACCAGGCGCGTCAATGCGCTGGGCGCGTCGTTGGTGTGCAAGGTCGAGAAGACCAGGTGCCCGGTCAAGGCGGCCTGGATCGCCGTCTCGGCCGTCTCCTGGTCGCGGATCTCGCCGACCAGAATCACGTTTGGCGCACAGCGCAGCATGGCGCGGAGGATGCGCGAAAAGGTCAAGCCAACGCGCTCGTTGACCTGCACCTGGTTGATGCCGGAGATGTGGTACTCGACCGGATCCTCGGCCGTGATGATCTTGACGTCGGGCCGATTGAGCTCTTTCAGCGCCGCATAGAGCGTCGTGGTCTTGCCGGAACCCGTGGGACCAGTCACGAGCACGATGCCGCCGGAGCGGCCCAGCATACGGTCCATGCGCCGGCGTCCCTCTCCCACCAGTCCGAGCTCCCCCAGTGAGATCAAGTTCGCGCTGCGGTCGAGCAGGCGCATCACGATCGTTTCACCGTGGTTCGTGGGCAGGATAGAAATACGCACGTCGATGTCGCGGGTGCCAAGCTTCACGCCGATGCGCCCGTCCTGGGGCTTGCGCTTCTCGGCGATATCCAACCGGCCCATGATCTTGAGCCGACTCACCAGGGGAGAGGCCAAGTGCGCCGGATGGCGCGCGGCCTCCTTCAAGACGCCGTCGATGCGATAGCGCACAACGAGTCCATCGCCCGCGGGTTCGATGTGGATGTCACTCGAGCGCTGGTCCAAGGCCTCTTGGAACATGCGTGTGACCAGTCGAATGATCGGCGCGTCGCCGTCCTCTTCCCCGCCCGCTTCGGCCAGTCCAGCCGCGATGCCCTTCTCGGCCCCGGCGCTGCCATAGTACTTCTCCAGCACAACGCCGAGCGCACTGGGTGCGGCAATCGCGCAGACGATCTCACAGCTCAGCATGAAGCGCAGCTGGTCCGCGACCATACTGCGCGCGGGGTCATCCACGGCAACCACAAGCTTGCCGTCCTTCTCCGCCACAGGTACGAGCCGCTGCTCAATCGCGAACTCCTCGGGAATGCGCTCGACCAAACGATCGGGAACGCGTCCCTTCGAGAGGTCCACAAAGGGCATGCGTGCGGCCTTCGCCACTTGGCGATAGATCGTCGCCTCGTCGGCGAGCCCCATCTCCAAAACGGCTTCGGCTAGGGACCTCCCGCGGTTGCGCTGGAAGCCCTGGGCCTCGCGCAACTTGGCATCATCCAAGATGCCCGCCTCTATCAGCAATCGCTCAATTTCGCTGCTCAAGTCTAGCTGTCCGCCTATCCACAGGGTTCCGATTGCTATCCATGCCAATAGGAGTCCCGACCGCTGTAACCTCGGGGGGACCGGCGCGCGCGTGCACGCCAAGGACTAGCTGCAGCATCCTACGGACTCAAGTGCCTCCGGTCACGGTTTCCGGTGGCCAGAAGTACGATTCCCCGAGGATAGAGGCGGGTCTAGCAGGTCCAGCCTGCCTTCTGCAGCAACTTGAGGGTGAGCGCGACAGGCAAGCCGACCACATTGTCGAAGCCGCCACCTTCGAGTCGCTCCACGAACTGGTCCGCGGACTCCTGGATCGCGTAGCCGCCGGCCTTGCCACGCCACTCACCGGACGCCGCGTAGGCGTGCTGCTCGGCTTCGGTGATGACGCGCATGGTGACAAAGGTCACCTCGGCAGCGCTCTGAATGATGTCGGGCTCGTCCCCACTGCCGCGGCGATAGACGGCGACTCCGGTGACCACCCGATGGGTCGTGCCCGAGAGGCGCGCAAGCATCGAGATGGCGTCTTGCTCGTCCCTGGGCTTGCCTAAGTAGGTCGGGATGTTGCCGGGCGCGGTCTCGGTCGGGTCTGCGCCGATCACCACAAGGGTGTCGCCACCGATGATCCAGGGGCGCTCACCGTCCAGCTCGCGGTCGGCGATAGCGCTTGTCCCATGGGCCTTGCGCTCGGCCAGTAGGACTGCCGCGACCTCGGCGGCCGTGGCGGGATCAAAGGACTCGTCCACATCTGCGGGCAGGACGAGGAAGTCCAGGCCGGCTTCAGTGAGCAGAGATTTGCGCCGCGGTGACGCCGAGCCGAGGACCAGTTTCATGGAGCGGTTCGGCATCGCGCGGTTCCTTCTCGAAGGGTAAAGAGTCAGCTTGGGAAGCTACTTCTTGCCCTTCTTCTTAGCGGCTTTCTTGGCCGCCTTTTTCTTGGGAGCAGACTTCTTCACCGCCTTTTTGGCGACCTTCTTAGCCGCCTTCTTCACAGGAGCCTTCTTGGCTGCCTTCTTCTTGGCTGCCTTCTTCGCAGGAGCCTTCTTCGCAGAAGCCTTCTTAGCAGGCGCTTTCTTCACGGGCTTTTTGACCGCCTTTTTCTTGGCGGCTTGAGCTTTGTCGGCGTCCTTCTTGGCCTTGACCTTGGCCTTCTCGGCAGCGACTCGCTTGGCGGATGCTTCCGCTTCCTTCTGCTTTCTAGCGAGAATGCGGTTCTTGTCGGACTGCTTCTTCTTGGCGGCGAAGGCACCGGCCTTGGCCTCGCGGACCAAGCGGCGCTTCTCCTTCTTGGTTTCGATCTCCACGCGCTTGCGCTCGCGCTCGTCTTCCTTGGCGCGCTGCACGGCGAGGCGCTCTTGTGAGACGACCCAATCCGCGCGAACCTTAGTTCCGTAGCCACACTCATCCACCAGAGGACAATCCTGACAGGTGGGCTTGCGGGAGTCGCACCAAGCTTGGGCGACACGACCGAAGGAGAGTGCGAAGGAGAGGGCCTTGTCACCCTTGCCCGGAGAGAGCTTGGTCAGAGCCTCGAGGCCCTTCTTGTAGGACTGAGTCTTGTCCATCAGGCCCAGGCGATCAAAGACGCGCACGAAACCCGCGGTGACGGGCATTGCACCCTCCCCAGCAACCCATTGCAGGTAATGGACGCCGTCCACACCAAGGGTCTCGACGTTACAGAGCAGCTTGCCACCACCAGCTAGGTCTTCCTTAAGGAACTCAAGGTCGAAGCTATGGTTGTGCTGGAAGACGTCCTGAAGGTAGTCCTTCACGAGCCTAGCGGCGCGGCGCTTGACCTCGTCGCTCTTGCTCTTGATGCCCTCGGCGATCTCTTGCACCTGGGAGACGCGCACGTCGTTCCAGTCAATGTGCTTGAGGCGCAGGGAGCGCACAGAAGCCTCGGCCTGCTTGGCACTGATCTCGCCTTGCAGGACGTAAACCACGCTGTGCTCGAGAAGATCGAGATCCTTCAGCACACCGGGCGCTGAGGGCTCACAGCCAGCCTTGGCCAATGCCTTTAAGAGGGCGGGAACTTTGGGGCGCTTCTTACTCACGATTAGAAATCTCTAAGAGTGCTGGGGAGAGGGGCACGAAATCACGACACAACCCAGCCAGAGGCCGGGTTGTGAGCTAGCGCTCCCCGAAGTCGGGGAGGCCAGGGGCAGGGCGCAAAAAATGCGCCCCGGGATTACTCGTCGCCTTCGGTGGCGCCAGCTGCAGCAAGGGCAGCCTTTTTAGCCGAGGTGCGCACATCGCGGCGCGCAGCCTTGGCCTCAAGACGTCCCGCCTTAGCGGACAAACGTGAAGACTTAGTCTTGGTCACGGCGTTGCGACCCGTACGCTTCCTCGGGGTCTTCGGCACGCGGTCGATGTAGACACCTTGGCGACGGAAGATCGAGTTGACCGTATCGCTGGGAGTTGCACCAACGGAGAGCCAATACTTCGCACGCTCGTTATCGAGAGTGAGACGTAGCTCTTCCTTTGGAGTCACGGGGTCATAGACACCGAGAGTCTCAAGGGTTGCCCCATCGCGCTTATCACGCGAGTCAAGGACGGAAATGCGGTAGCAGGGTCGCTTAGAGCGACCGGTGCGCTTAAGTCGGATGACGACGGCCATCTTCTTGTTCTTGGTGGAGAGTTTCGGAATTCCGAGCCGCTATATGCAGCCCCGGTGCAAACGTACACAAGGGCCAGACTCGAAAATGGGCCGAGCAGTCTAGCGAAAGCGCTTCAGGGTTGTGCCGACAAAACCTCGGCCTAACGACGCTTTTTCTTCTGCTTGCGCTTCTTGCGGGCCTTTTCCTTCTTCTTCAGCGCATTAGCGCGGGTACTTGAGGTTCCCATGGGCCGCGCGCCACCGGGCATCATGCCCTGTAGATCCTCCATCGAGGGAGCTTCGCCGCCCTTGCCACCGCCAAAGAGGCCGCCGAGCATATCGCCGGCGCCACCGAGCATGCCGCCGATGCCACCGCCGCCTAGGCCTGCACCGGTTCCGCCCATGCCCTCCAGGGCCGCGCGCTTCTGCTTCGCGCCCATCTTCGCCCCCATGCCCATCTTGCCCATCTGCTTCATCATCTTCTGCATGGCCTTGAAGCCTTTCAGGAGCTCGTTCACAGCACCGACATCCTGGCCCGCGCCCCTCGCGATGCGGCGCCGGCGGGACACGTCGATCAGGTCCGGGTGGATGCGCTCCTTGACCGTCATGGAGTCGTACAGGGCGTGTTGGCGATCGAAGACGCTCTCATCGATGTCGGCCGCATCGGCCAGGCCGCTCATGCCTGGCATCATGCCAAGCAGCTTCTTCATGGAGCCCATCTTTCGGATCATGCGCAGCTGGGCGAACATGTCCTCGAGGGTGAACGAGCCCATGACCATCTTATTATAGGAGGCCTCGGCCTCCTCCTCGGAGATGTTCTCCTGGGCCTTCTCCACCAGGCCGACCACATCGCCCATGCCGAGGATTCGGCCGGCCATGCGCTCGGGGCTGAAGGCATCGAGGTCCGAGGGCTTCTCGCCGGTACCGACAAACAGCACGGGGCAGCCGGTGACGGCCTTGAGGCTCACCACCGCGCCGCCACGGGCGTCACCATCGGTCTTGGTCAGGATCACACCGGTCAGCTCGAGGCGCTCGTGGAAGGCGCCAGCCGAACGCACCGCGTCCTGGCCGGTCATGCCGTCCACCACCAAAACCTGGTTGTGGGGCTTCGTGAGCTTGGCGATCTCCGCGACCTCGGCCATCAGCTCATCGTCCACGTGCAGGCGGCCCGCGGTGTCCAGGATCACCACGTCGTAGCCCTTCTGCTTCGCATAAGCCACGCCAGCGGCGCAGACCTCAGGGGGCGTCATGCCCTCCTGGTGGAAGACCGGCAGATCGAGCTGCTTGCCGAGCACGCGCAGCTGCTCCACAGCGGCCGGACGCTTGATATCCGCCGCCACGAGCAGGGGTTGCTTCTGGTGCTTCTCGGTTAGGTACTTGCCCAGCTTGCCGCAGGTGGTCGTCTTGCCCGCACCTTGCAGGCCCGCCATCAGGATCACGGTCGGGCCGGACTTCGCCACATTAAGGGTAGAGTCCTCGGGCCCCATGAGCTCGGTCAGCTCGAGGTTGACCGCGTGCACGAACTGCTGGGACGGATCGACACCCTTGACCTGCTCGTTGCCGAGCACGCGCTCGCGGACCTTGTCCGTCAGGTCCCGGGCGACCTTGAAGTGGACGTCGGCCTCGAGCAGGGCCGCGCGCACGGCAGCGAGCCCCTCGTCGATGTTGTCACTGGTCAGCTCCTTGGTACCGCGTAGGCTGGAGAAGGCTGAGGACAGGCGGTTTGTGAGGGTTTCGAACACGATAGAAGCAGCGGAGAGAGAGTGGAGACTTAGTGAGAATGCGGCGCAGTATAGCCGGATGGAGCCGTTTGGGAGGACCTATTCGACGAGTCGCTCGATGCGGCCACCGAGCTCGGCCATGCGCTCGTCGATGCGCTGGTAGCCCCGGTCGATGTGGTAGACGCGGTGCACCTTCGTGGTGCCCTTGGCCACAAGCCCGGCCATGACCAGTGCGGCTGAGGCGCGCAGGTCCGAGGCCGTCACCGGCGCACCGGACAAGCTCGAGACTCCCTCAATGATTGCGCTCGAACCTTGGCGCCGGATGCGTGCGCCCAGGCGCAGTAACTCGGCCAGGTGCATGTAGCGGTCCGGGTAGATGCGATCCGTGATCACGCTGGTGCCCTCAGCCAGAACCATCAGCGCCATCATCTGGGCCTGCAGGTCCGTGGGAAATCCCGGGTAGGGCTGGGTCGTCACGTCCACGGGAAGCGGGCGCTCACGGCGCGGCGCGATCTCGATCCAGTCCTCGCCAACTTCGAAGTGGTATCCCGCGGATTGCAGGGCGTCCATCGGCGCGGACAGATGGCTGGGGATGCAGTTCTCGACGCGAACCCGCCCACCCGTTATGGCGCCAGCCATCAGGTAAGTGCCCGCTTCGATGCGATCGGGAATCACCGAGTGGGTCGCACCGTGTAGCTTCTCCACACCTTCAATGATGAGCGTCGGCGAACCCGCACCAGTAATACGAGCGCCCATGGAGTTGAGGCAGGCCACTAGGTCCCCCACTTCCGGCTCGCAGGCAGCGCCGTGGATGACCGAGCGTCCCTCGGCCAGGGTCGCGGCCATCAGTACGTTCATTGTGCCGGTCACCGTCGGTCCCGCCGGTGTGCCAAGGAAGACCTCGCCGCCGGGCAGGCGCGCGCCGTCTTCCCAGCCGGGAACCTGGGCTTCGATGAAGCCCTCTTCCAAGGTGATCTCCGCGCCCAGAGCTGCCAGTCCCTTGATGTGCATGTCGATGGGACGCACGCCAAAAACACAGCCGCCAGGCAGGCTGACCTTGGCGCGACCAAAGCGGCCAACCAACGGGCCCAGCACGCAGATGGATGCGCGCATTTGGCGCACCTGGTCCCAAGTGGCCTCCCACACGATGTCCCCGTCCGCTTGCACGGTCGCGGCGCCGTCGGCACCGCGCTCAACACGACATCCCATGGCCTCAAGCAGGCCAAGGATCGTCTTCACGTCCGAGAGTTGGGGCGCATTGGGAATGTGAAGGGCCTCATCCGTGAGCAGGCCCGCGGAGAGGATCGGCAGTACGGCATTCTTGGCGCCGCGGATGCGGACGCTGCCGCGTAGGGGGTCGCCGCCGTTGATCGAAAAATAGTCCAAATTAGTTCTGTTGCAGCATGGGGCCGAGCGGGTGTCCGCCGACGACGTGGAGGTGGAGATGCGGGACCTCTTGGCCCCCGTGGTCGCGAATGTTCGTAATCACCCGATAGCCTGCTTCGAGGCCTTCTAATCGCCCGACTTCGGCGGCGGCAAACAGCATTGCGCCGGCCACCTCGCGGTCCTTGAGCTCCCAAAGGGAGGCAATGTGAGCCCGGGGCACCACCAGCACGTGGCTCGGGGCCTGGGGTCGGATGTCACGAAAGGCCACGACGTGCTCATCGAAGTAGAGCAGATCCGTGGGGAGCTCGCCCGAGGCGATTTGGCAGAAGATGCAGGTCATTGGGGCAGGTTTTAGGGCCTAGGAGCCCTATTGGGCCGTCTAGGCTTGGGATTGAGAGGCGGGGAAGCGGGAACAATCGCCACGACCAAGTTACCTATTGGTCGCCCCAGACAAAAGCTCCTCGGGCAGGATCCCGCGAAGGAGTTCGGGTCATTTGACTTTGCCCCTCATACGACTTAGAATCTTCGCCCTTTAACTCCGCCCATTAACTACGCAAAACGAGGAGCGATCTTGGCCCGGCGCGACCGGCCCCCATTGCTCCCCTGTGACCACAATTGCGAAGTTCCTATATAACCCGACGACAGAGCAGCCGCTAAGGCCAAACATGTCCAACGAGACTCCCGAAATCCCCCAGGTTGAAAACAACCAGGACGCCGATTCCACAACTTCGATGACCGAGGCCATGCCCGAGGCTTTACAGCCGGAAGCCGCCGACATCCCCGAAGTGGACTCCGATGAGCAGCCGCCTGCCATGATGGAATCCTTCAGCTCCGAAGACCTCGGTATCCCCGAGGAAGTCTACGAGCCGGAACCCGAAGTCGAACTCGACATCGCTTCCTTTGACCTGCTTGGCATCGCCAACCCGAACTTCCCCCAGCTCGACATGGGTCGTGCGGAAGTTTACGCCAGTGCATCCACCCTGCGTACCTTCACGAAGCTCGTCGACGAGCTCGAGAACAGCGGTGACGTCGGCATGCGCAAGGGCCTTGGCCTTTGGATGACCGCTCGCCACGAGGAGGCCGCCGAACAGCTTGCCTCATATATCTCTGACGACGTTGCCGCCTTCACCATGGCGCGCGCGCTTGGCACCTTGGGCCGTTGGGAAGAAGCTCACAAGATCTACGTTGGCCTGACGGACAAGTATCCGGAAGAGCGACGCCCGCGTCTTGGCATGCTCGAGACGAAGCTCGAGATCGACCTGGCGGCAGGCGACTCGGAAGCCGCCGTTGTCGCGCTGCAAGCCTCCATCGAAGCCGCACCCGCGAGCTTCCGTGACGGCCCCGAGCACCACTACCTGACGGGCCGCAGCAACGAGCTGCAGCGCAACTGGGAAGAGGCGCTGGAAGGCTACGCTGACGCACGCGACCAGGATCCCGCCAACCGCGAGAACCTGTTCCGCTTCGCGCACCTAGCCGAGCGCTTCGGCCTCGACCACGCTGCCTTGGAAGCCTACGAGAACTTGGCCGCGATGCTGCCTATAGAGACCACGGTTCTTCTGAACCTTGGTGTTCTCTACGAGGACCTCGGTCGCGATCAAGACGCCGCCGCCTGCTACGAAACGGTCACGCGCCACGACCCGATGAACACGCGTGCCCTGCGCTACCTGCTCGATGCCCGCGCGGCCATCGACATGTACTACGACGAAGATCAAGAGCGCATGGAGGACCGCCTCAACCAGGTCCTGCGTATCCCGATCACGGACTTCGAGCTCTCGGTTCGCGCACGCAACTGCCTGAACCGTATGAACATCAACACCATTGGTGACCTGGTGGGACGCACGGAGCAGGAGCTGCTCTCCTACAAGAACTTCGGCGAGACAAGCCTCAAGGAGATCAAGGAGATCCTCACCAGCAAGGGCCTGCGCCTTGGCATGAGCCACGACGAAGCCGTCAGCTCTGTGGAGAGCACGACCGAAGTGGTCGCACCGGTCTCCACGGATCCCGACGACATCAACAACCGCTCCCTGGCTGAGCTCAACCTCTCGATTCGCGCGCGCCGCACCGTCGAGACCCTGGGCTGCCTGACCTTCGGCGACGTGCTCAAGCACAGCTCTGACGAGCTGCTTGGCATGCCTAACTTCGGTGTGACCTCGCTCAACGAGCTCAAGGCCAAGCTGAAGGAAGTTGGTCTCGGACTCCGCGGCGACAACTAGACAGCAAGACAAGTACACATGTACGAGTACTTAGAAGGGCGGCCGTCAAGCAAGACGGCCGCCCGTCTCATTTTGAACGTCGGCGGCGTGGGCTACGACTTAGCCGTGCCCCTAGGGTTGCACTTTCCCGGTACGGAAGAGCCGGGCCCCAAGGCGAAGCTCCTGCGCGTCTGGGTGCATCTCGTTGTCCGCGAGGATGCGCACACGCTCTACGGCTTTCCCAACCTCGGCGGCCGGGATCTCTTTCGGGTTCTGCTGAAGGTGCGCGGCGTGGGCCCCTCCCTCGCACTTGCGGTGCTCTCGTCCCTGCCCGTTGCCGAGTTCCTTGTGGCGCTTCGCGACGGCGACCGCGCGCGACTGCAGGCTGTCAAGGGCGTGGGCAAGAAGACCGCCGAGCAGATCCTGCTCGACCTGCGCGAGAAGCTCACGGCACCCGGCGCGATTGTGCCCGGAGCCGAGGCCACTGGCGCGACTCCCCCCACGACGGCGAGCGGCAACATCGAGGATGCGGTGCAAGCGCTGACCTCGATCGGCTTCAAAGAGAACGACGCGCGCAAGGCCGTCAAGCGTGCGGCCGAATCCGTGGACGCGGACGACCTCGAGCTGTTGGTGCGAACTGCGCTACGGCCCTAGGCCCTAAAGCCAACGCGCAATCAGCGCCGGCTTCCCGGCACGCTGATCAATACCGATTCGACCCTGTGGCGGTCCACGCTAGTCGTGGCGATCCGCATGGGCTTGGCCCCTCCTCCACCGACGAGCACCTCGAACGGGGCCCTAGCCTGCTCGGGAATCGGCTCGGGCACCTGACGAACCGGGGAGACCACGCGTATTTGCATCCGCTTGCCCACGGCTATAAAGACCCACAGAAAGAGGGCTGCAGTCAGGCCAATACCGAGCCATAGGGCGGAGATCCAGAGGAGTTTGATCAGCATAGGGAGCAGCGCGGAGAGCGCGACTCCAATGGCATCGACCCGCGGGGATCCGGCGGTGAAGCCAAAGCTGCTTTTCCTTGGCGGCCCAGGGCGATCCACCAGGGCGGTATCCCCCGGCGGGCCTGTTTAGGCCCGGCGCCTCCCTATTCCGCCTTCTGCACGAGCCCCTGCTCGTCAGCCAGGCGAAGACTCGCCCAGCGCAGCTGCTCCGGGTCAATGCCGTGCAGCTGCCAGCGCAGGTAGCGGTTGCGTGAGAGGCTCTGGACTTGATCTGGGTTCTCGGCCAGTTGCGTATCAAGCATGGCCACCAGGTCCCGTAGCAGGTCCCCGTAGGCGGCCGCATGGGGCGTCACGCCGTCGGTGCCGAGGCGAGCCTCGAGCTCCTCCACCTGGCTCAGAATATCGAACAGCACGATCCGCGGGTCGGCGGTCTCGCACAGGGCGACCAGCTGAGCGCGGTACTCGAGGCGCTTCATTACGCCGAGGGGCGAGAAGTTGCACTCGGCCAAGAACTGCAGGGTCTCCAGCAGGTGATCGCCGAAGGGGACGAAGCGCTGGCGGTCGCACAAATGGCCCTCTTCGTGAATGGCAACGGCCCGCAAGAACTCATCGAACTGGACCGGGTTGCCGGCTCGGTCGGCGAACATACGAACGGCCAAGCGCTGGGCTTCGCCGAGTAACGGCACCTTCTGGGTGCGCCCGGAGATCGTGCACTTCGGCGCGGGTTCGATCGGGTAGACCACGGCTTCTCGGTCCGTAGTCTGCTCCCGGTAGAAGCGCTCGCGCAAGGTCTGCCAGCCCTGCCAGTTGCCGCGCACGGATTCGATGTCGATCCAATAGCCCTCGTGTAGAGCTGCGCCCGCGATGCCCGCACCAAGTCGCTCGAAACGACTTGGGATGTCTACGCCTTGGCACCAAAACACTGTGCCCTCGAAGGGCGCGCCGAGGTGCCGGCCTTCGATCCATTGCCACCCGAGAACGGGCCGAACGACGATATCTGGATTGCCCAGCTGAGCGCCGAAGATACCCATGCGCCCGAGGCTTGCCAGCAACTTCGCGAGCCCGGGAACCTGCGCTCCCTCCACAGTGCCCTCGGGCCTAGGACCACTGCCGAGATAGCGCGGTCCAGGATGCACGACCTCCGCGAAAGGGCCGTAGTGAAGGCGTGCTGATTCGGTCAAAGGAAGGTGCTCATCCCCCACCAACCCGTGGCTTTGGGCGAGCCCGTCAAGCTGCCCGAGCACATCCTCAAGACTGAACTCCGAGTCCTCGGCGATGGCCTCGTCGGCCAGGTAGCGAAGCTCGGTCAGGAAGCCCCGCGACCTAGTCGCTGCGGTCCGCAGAGCGGCAACCTGCTCAGCATCGGAATCGTCGCCCAGGAGCAGCGCCTCGGCGACGGTATACCAGCCGGCATCCACAAAGGCCTTAGCCAAATGGACTCGACCGCCTGGAGTGGACCACTCAGATCGGTCCGTGATCGTCAGCAGAGAGGTGAGCGGACCGGGAACATTGATCTGCCCGCGCATAGGTTTGAAGATGGCGGCCGTAGCTGCGCTGCCTGGTGGAAAGCCCGTCTGAGCGCTGACCAGAGACTCCCCATAGGCGTCTTGAAGGAAGACCGGCAGGCGCTTCCACCAGGCGTCGATCCAGGGCTGCGCGTCGCCGCCAACCAGGGCGATGGCCGCCTGGAGTTGCTCCGCATCGAGGGGCCCAGTGCCGTCCCCCAGGGAGCCGATCGCGCCGCCGAGCTCGCGCAGGTAGAGCTCATGGCGCAGCTGCTTGGCGAGTTCCGTTGTATCCGCGCGGCCTTCTAGCTCTCCGAGTACGGCACGCAGCCGCTCGGCCCCGGTGCGCCCGACGAAGCTCGCCCCGGCGATGTCGCGGGCCAGCTGCTCCAAGGCGATGCCGCTCAGGCCCGAGCCTTCCCGCAGCAGCGCGAGAGCCGGGCCGTAGGCGTCGCCCGTTGAGCCGCTGCTGCCCGACACGAGGTCGTCCATAGTGATCGAGACATTCCGCAGTCGCGAGCCCAGGGCCCACGCCTGGAGCTCTGCGCGCTCGGCCGGCAGCAGACCCGGATGCTCACTAAGGCTAAGCAAGCGCTGCTCGGCCTTGGCCCGTTGGCCCGCCGCAACCTCGCCGACGGCTGCAGCGCGCTCGAAGTAGATCGTCTCCGCCAAACTTGCGGCGAGCTCGATTGCTCGCTCCCCCATGGCCACACCGCGTTCCGGTCGACCGGACCGAGTCTGGGTCCAAGCGTGGCCGTGCCGCCCCCAGGAGAGCTGGGGGTCCAACTGTTGGGATTTTGCAAGCAGGGCCACACCTCGCTCGCCAACCTCTAGACGTCCCAGCAGGTAGGCATCGCGGGCACTCCCGCTAGCCTGATAAGCTGCGCTGCGCAATTTCCACGTCTGCGGTCCACGAAGATCCTCCTGGGCCAGGTCATCTAGAATTCGTTGGGGCGCGATCCAGTCAAAGTCGTTCGCGAACTCAGAGATCAGGTCAGAGTGCCACGGCGCCTCGTCACTGGCCGGGTTGGGCTGTCCATCCACACCTTTGAGAAAGTCTCGCTTAGCCAGGGGGCGCCTCATCAGCAGCCCTTGGCGGAAGTGGAGATCCATCTCGGACGCGACCGTGTAGCCACGCCCCATGGCCTCAAAGTCCCTAGCGGCTTCGGTTGAATCCGTACTCGAACAACCGGCGAAGACGGACGCACCAAGCACAGCCCAAAGAACAACCCGGCCCCTTCCATGACGGAGTGGAGCCGGGCGGCTTCGATCAGCGGGTTCGGCGCGGGGAATGAGGTAGCCCATGGCGCTATTGAACCACACGGTGCTTGAAGTCCACGTGGTTCTTCGACCTCTTACTCCATGCCGACAATTTCCCCGTTCACGACATCGATGGCGTGGGCGAGGGGTTTGCGGGGCAGGCCCGGCATGCGCATGATGTCGCCTGTGAGGACGACTAGGAATCCGGCGCCGGAGTTGATCACAATGTTGCGTACACCAACTTCGAAGTCACGAGGACGACCGCGCAGGGTGGGGTCATCGGACAGGGAGCTCGGGGCCTTCGCAATGCAGATCGGCAGGTTGGAGTAGCCCAGCTTGTTGATCAGCTTGAGGTCCTTCTCCGCGGCCTTCGTGAACGCCACGTCGCGGGCACCGTACATGGCGCGGGCCACCTTCTTGATCTTCTCGATGACCGGCTCGTCAAGCTCGTACAATGGGCGCAATCCGGCGGTCGCTAGGGGTTCCTCGCCTCCGAAGGAGTCGATCACGGCCTTGGCCAGCACGATGGCTCCCTTGCCGCCTTGGCCGTGATGATCACTCTCGGCGAAGGCTGCACCGAGCTGCTCGCAGCGGGCGCGGATCACGGCGATCTCCTCTTCCGTGTCCGTCGCGAAGCGGTTCAACGCAACGACCACGGGCTTGCCAAACTTCTGCACGCTCTCGATGTGCTTCTCGAGGTTAGGCAGTCCGCCTTCCACCGCGCCGGCATCGGGGTCGGAAAGATTGGCCTTGTCCTTGCCGCCATGCATCTTCAGGGCGCGCACGGTCGCGACCAGCACAACCCCGTCCGGATCGAGATCCGCCATGCGGCACTTGATGTCGAAGAACTTCTCCGCGCCGAGGTCGAAGCCGAAACCTGCCTCGGTCAGAGTCCACTCGGCCATATGCATAGCGAGCTTCGTTGCCACAACTGAGTTACAACCATGGGCGATGTTCGCGAAGGGTCCGCCGTGCACGAGAACCGGTGTGCCCTCGAAGGTCTGCACAAGGTTCGGGTTGAGGGCATCTCGCAAGAGCGCCATCATCGCGCCGGTGCCGTCGAGGGACTCGGCGAAGACGGGTTCGCCAGTGTAAGTGTAGGCCACCAGTGTGCGGTTGATGCGAGCGCGCAGGTCGTCCATGTCGGACGCAAGGCACAGCATGGCCATGACCTCGGACGCCGCCGTGATGTCGAAGCCGCCCTCCCTGGGAGTGCCCTGGAACTTGCCGCCAAGCCCCAGCACTATGTTCCGCAGTGCGCGATCGTTGAGGTCCATGACACGGCGCCAGAGAACGCTCCTAGGATCGATCCCCAGGTCGTTGCCGAAGTAGATGTGGTTGTCGATCAACGAGGCCAGCAGGTTGTTCGCACTGGTGATCGCGTGGAAGTCACCCGTCAGGTGCAGGTTGATGCGATCCATGGGCATGACCTGGCTGTAGCCGCCACCGGCCGCGCCGCCCTTGACGCCCATACACGGTCCGAGGCTCGGCTCGCGCAGTGCCAGGCAGACGCTCTCGCCCAGTTGAGTGAACGCCTGTCCGAGCCCAACGGTTGTTGTGGTCTTGCCCTCACCCGCTGGCGTCGGCGTGATCGCGCTGATCAGGACCAGCTTGCGCCGAGCGGTGACGGCACTAGGCCGGTCCATGGCCGACAGGCTGACCTTCGCGAGGTCGCGGCCGTACGGCAAGAGATCTTCCTCGTGAACGCCAAGGGTAGCGGCGATTTCCTGGATTGGGCGAGGTGTAAATTCTGCCGCGATTTCTACATCTGTTTTCATAGTTCGGAAGTCTAAAGATCCCGCGCCCATCCGCGCCAGCATACTCGGATTCAAACGCAATGTTGACTGACCCCATAGCAGTTAAACGGGGCAGCCAAATCGCCGCAAGAACCTATTCCATAGGCCTGTAATCCTCTAGGACACCCGCTTCCAGCGCGGGATCCGCAGCCATCTCAAGGGCCCGCCGCATGACGTTCTTCTGTAGTTCTGGCTCACCTGGCTTATGCAGAGGATAGCCATGGGCAAAGGGCACCCAGAGGCCCCGGGGCGGTTTGACGGCTTCGGCGATGGAGCGCAGGAGCTGCAGAGTCACTGTTGGAATCCCCTTGCTCTCGAGCTCGGCGGCGATCAGACCCACGGTCTGATTACACATGGGTCAGACTGGTACGAGCAGGACAAGGTCGACCTGGTCCTCGACCAGGATGGCGGCACCGGCGGGCGCCGACTCGCGCATCAGGTTGCCCGGTGCTGTGATCGAGCCCATGTAGGAGAGGTGCCGGGGAGCGACCTGGCCGATGAAACCCTCGGCCTCAAGCTCCATGATTCGAGTTAGAGGGAAGGCTAAGTCTGGATCGGCCTCCATGGCGGTGTGGTCGAAGGACTCCGAGCGGTGGCTATCGGCCAAGTCACCGGGCTTCGTGTCCTTGGGAACAATGCGGAAGCTCGAATCGCCACCGCGCACGGACTCGTCAAACTTGGCCTGGCCAGGGGGCACAAAGCCCGCGCTGGAGACCAATGCCACCCGACACTCCGAGAGCGGTTTGGTGAGCGGAGTCCAGGGAATGGGGTTGTTCTCGCGCCAGCGATAGGCCTTCAAAAATAGGCGCACAGTCATCTTGAGCTCTTTGGTAGTTGCCATCACGAAAGGGTAGCAAGGTGCCGGCCTAAAGTGGTTTGAAAGAGGCCTGGGACTGTATCTGGGACGAGCTTCGCCACCAAATTTACCGAATAAGAGAACGAATCAAATGCAGTTCAAGAATCCCCCCCACGAAGACGAAATAGCCCTAACGAGACTCCTTATACATAGAATGCCCCAGTCCGCTCCCTTTGAGTTGCCCGCCGATATCCTCCAGGCGGAATCCATGCCCAGCTTGCCGCTGGTGGCTATGGATGTCATTGCCATGGCGGGCAGGGACGATGTGGACATCGAAGAGCTCTCGGAGGTCATCGCTAGGGACCCGGGGCTCGCGGTCAAGATGCTGAAGTTGGCGAACTCGCCCCTGTTCAACATGGACGGCGAGGTCAGCACCATCCGCGCCGCCAGCA
>JBLHWM010000036.1:0-16444 GCA_047629095.1 Planctomycetota bacterium
GAAGCACATCGCCTGGGCCTCTTCCGAGAGCTCCTGGCGACCCGCGCTCAAGCGCACGCGTGCAGCGGGCATCGCAATGCGCGCCACGGCAACCGTGCGCACCATCTCGGTCCAGTCGACCAGTTGTTGCTCAGCGAGCGGCGTGCCCTCCACGGGAACCAGGGCGTTGATCGGTACGCTCTCCGGTTGAGGATCCAGGTTCGCAAGCTCTTGGATCAGCTCCGCGCGCTGGTCGCGGTTCTCGCCGAGACCAAGGATGCCGCCAGCGCAGACACTCATGCCCGCCTTGCGCACATTGCCCAGAGTGTTCAGCCTGTCGTCAAAGGTGCGCGTCGTCACGATCTTGTCGTAGTGGCTGCGCCCCGTGTCCAGGTTGTGGTTGTAGTAGTCGAGTCCGGCACCGGCCAAGCGATCGGCCTGGTCCTCGTTCACCATGCCCAAGGTCACGCAGCTCTCGAGGCCCATTGCGTTGACGCCCTCGATCATCTCAAGCACGCGATCGAAATCGGGTCCATCCTTAACTTCGCGCCAGGCAGCTCCCATGCAGAAGCGATCCGCGCCGCCG
Organism: Planctomycetota bacterium; assembly: GCA_047629095.1. Classification (GTDB taxonomy): domain Bacteria; phylum Planctomycetota; class UBA1135; order UBA1135; genus CALBMX01. The sequence goes on from JBLHWM010000036.1 coordinate 566, forward strand.
TCCTTCGCGCGCTTCGCGGCCGCGAGCACCTCGTCCGTTGCCATCAACGGCTCGCGCTTGACCGGCGTCTTGTGGTGAGCACTCTGGGAGCAGTACCCGCAGTCCTCCTGACAGCCACCCGTCTTGATCGACAGCAGCTGCGAGCATTGCACGTACTGCGGGTCGTGGTTCGCCCGGTGTACGGTGGCGGCCTCGAAGACCAGCTCAAGCAGCGGACGGTTGTAGAGTGCTTGGACTGCAGCGCGATCGAGGCGCGCTGCCTTGGGGGACGCAACCGCGCCTATTGCATTGGGAGTCATGGCCGAAGAGGTTAACGTTTGGGGCCGATTTCGAGCGCTTCCGCGTGCGGTTTTTGCCATCCGGTCTCGGCAGCGTATGCTGTAGGCGACTCGGGCGCCCTTTTTGACGCCCGGGGCCGCTCCACCCCCTAAATCCTCGAATCAAGCCAATGGGCACCGAAAAACGCGTCAACTACTGGGACTACATCCGTGTGGATGAGCTCCTGAACCTCCAGGGCGGCGTCGATCACGACGAATCCGATCTGCACAACGACGAGGTGATGTTCATTGTGGTGCACCAGGTCTACGAGCTCTGGTTCAAGTTGATGCTGCGTGAGCTCAAGACCGCCCGGGATCTGTTCCAGGGGGGGCCCGTCGAAGAGCAGGCCCTCAGCGGCGCCGTCCACTGCCTGCGCCGGGTGGGAACCGTGCTCGACCGCTGCTCCGATCACTTCACGATCATGGAGACCCTGTCCACCCGGGACTACCTGTCGTTCCGGGACAAGCTGATGCCCGCCTCTGGCTTCCAGAGTGGCCAGCTGCGCGAGGTGGAGCTAGTCCTTGGCCTCGAAGACAAGGACCGCATTCCCCTGGGCGTCGAGGGTGATTACATGCAGGCCCTGCGCAGCCACGACGGCAAGACCTCGCCTACTTACGACCGCGTCGAGGCAACCCGTGGGAGTGGCAAGTCGATCCGCGAGGTCATGGACGAGTGGCTCTTCCGTACCCCGATCGATGGAATCGGGCCGGACGACGAGGGCAGCGAGCAGAAGCTCGACCTCTTCGTGGAGCGCTACCTCGGTGCCGTGAACGCGGAGATCGACGACTCCTGCGCGGTGGCCCTCTCACGCTCGCGCTCGGACCAAGATAGGGACACCCTGATCGCTCGCTATGAGAAGGAGAAGCAGGGCCAAGCGGCTTTCCTCAACCCGACGGAAGAGGACGGCGGCGCGCGCCGCCGCCGCATCCGCTCCGCGATCTTGTTCATCACGACCTACCGCGAGCTGCCCCTATTGGCGTGGCCCCGCGAGCTCGTGGACCAGCTGGTCGAGCTCGAGCAGAAGTTCGTGATCTTCCGCCAGCGCCACGCGCGCATGGTCGAGCGCGTGATCGGCCGCCGCACGGGAACCGGTGGCAGCGCAGGTGTCGACTACCTCGACGCGACGGCTTTGCAGTACCGCATCTTCAAGGACGTCTGGGCCTGCCGCACCTGCCAGATCCGCGCGACGGCCGCCCCGGCCCTGGACAACGCGAGCTTCTACGGCTTCAAGGACGCGGAGTAGTCGAGCCCGCCATGGAGTCCCAACGCCCAAGCCATGCACGAACTCGTCGCGGGTCTTGGGCGTTGGGGTTGCGGGGGACGGCGCTCGCCCTGAGCCTTGCTCTTGCCACAAGCTGCGTGACCACGGACGTCGAGCCGCGCGACCCGCGAACGGATGGGCAGCGGGCCATGGACACACTGATGACCGGCGCTGACCGCATTGAAGTCGGCGCAGGCCCCGAGAGTCCCTGGCAGGCCCTGCTCGTCCAATACGACCAAGACCAAAATGGCGAGCTCCTATCGCCAGAGCTTCCTAATCGTAATTTCCAGCGCTTTGACCGCAACGAGGATGGCCGCATCACCCTAGCCGACTTTCCCGCCGAATCCGGCGAAGTCTCGCCCTGGCTATACGAGCGACTCGAGCGCAAATCCGCGAACCGTTTACTGTCATCGACGTTCTCCCCGTGGCCCCCAGTCGATCCGATGGATTGGGTCCAGCGCTTCCGGGATCTCGACACGAATGCTGACCTGCGCCTTAGCCGGCTGGAGCTATCCCCGTTGCCCGGCACCCCCTCAAACGCCCGACGCGACCGGTTCTTCACCTTGCTAGACTTGGTGGATAGCAACCAAAACGACGAAGTCGATTGGCTCGAACTCGAAGCCTACCTCAGCAAGACAGACCCAAACTCCTAGCTTCCAAGTCAGGCGCTACCGAGGACACTCCGGATCTCCCGCAGCGAAGTAGAATACGTCCTGGCGTAGTCACCTGGCGTCACGTTTGTACTCGCCGACCTCAACCTGGGCGCCACAATCCTGGGCGCGGGCCTATCCAATCAATGCTTCATGCGGAGCTTAGATCGCCTCTCAAAGCAGGCCAGTGCATAAGGCATGGCGCAAGAACATCCCTATCCATGGGGCCACCAGAGAATTAATCAAATATTACCCCCCCCCCCCCCCCCGACCGTTTGCGTTGTAGGTTGCAGGGGAATCGGTTCGAGGCTCAAGTCTGGTTCGCTCGTGCGGAGTTCGCATGTCCAGTTGTCCGCTTTTAAACCGGCATACCTCAATCTTAGGATCACGATATGAAACCACTCACTTTCGCTCTCACATTGGCTCTCGCAGTTTCACCCGCATTAGCCATGTACAGTACAGATGATGCGCTCCGCCCAAAGTGGCCATGCACAGGGGTGGATCAGACAGTCCACGACAGCAATGGCCAAACGAACAGGTACAGTGAGGCAATGTCCGCATGGAATGATCAGACCGCGGCTAGCTTAGCGGCCGAGGATTATCACGGAAAAGTCTCCTGCGAGACGGACTGTGAGTTCCCGGGCTGCGAGAAGGAGGTTTTCTGGGATTTCGATGACATTGACCAGACTGGATCCGATCCCCTTAACCCGGCCATCAAAATCTTCACCATCGAGAATTTTAGGGTTTGGGGGCATTGCACTGAGTGTGAAGGGATCGACGAAATTGTGATCGACTAGCAGCCTGTTGAGAAACAGCCGTTTCCAGATTGGTCATCACAGGTCGCCTCGCAAGGCGGCAGATGGCCCGCGTAGTTGTAGCTACACGGGTGATTTGCTAACGCAGCAAGGCGGTCTGTGAGGGCCGAGATGGGATCGAGGTGTTTTTCTGGCAGGCTGCTATGGCTCAAGTACCTGAATATGAGACTTCATGGGATTCGAGGGGGCAGTTGCCGAGCTCTCTGCTCACTCGAAAACCATCAGACTCAACACGCTGAAGGCTTCATCATGTAGCCCCGCCCCAAATCTAAATGCAAAAAGCCTATTTACTCATCCTAGCCATCTGCGCAGTACTGACAGCCGGATTCATGCTACGAACTCCGGCGTCAGTCGAGGGGCCTGGTGTTGACTTCACCGCTGAGCTCGAATCCTCATCGGGAAATCCAATACCAAAACTCTCACTAGGTCAGGGGGATAGCTCCGAACCCAAAGAGAGAACCTCTATCGCGAGACTTGAGGAGGGTGAATCTCTGCGGGGGGGCGTCGAGTTGGTTGGAGAACTGGTTACACAGAAGGAAGGAATCCTTTATCTTGGCGAAATTCCACTGACCGAAGTGAGTTATGACAAGTGGGAGATGACTGACTTGAGGGACGTCATGAGGCAAATTCGACCGTTCCAAATTGTGGAGATGAGAAGGATCAAAGCTGCGATGCCCACCGACCACTTATTCGTGACGGTTGAGGACTACACTAGCCAAAGGCGGTGGCATGAGGATCTAGTCATGTATGGTTCGAGCCGAAAAGTAGCTTTGGACTCTGGAGATATGGAAATCGAGTATGGTTACCTAGCGATCACACCCGGAATGTCCGACACTGCCTTCGGTCAGCGTGACGAAGTCGTTCGAATCTATTCGGCCCCCTCCTACGCCGCATACCTACTTCAGAGGGGGATTGCTCGCGAATCTGACGTCCTAGAGAAACACCCCCATGCCATCACTGATGTGACTTCGGACTTGACACATTGGACATTCTTCGACCCCGATGGCAGTATCGTTGGTTCATTCCACAGTTCAAAGTATGGGAATAACTAGGCTCAACATCGCTCAGAGACCCCTTATAAAGGTGGCCCTTGAAATATCGGAAGTGGTCCTCCTAGTCGATGAGTCTGAATCGGCTCCAGGCAAAGCTAAAGGATCGTGGAGGGCAAAGCTTAGCAGGCCCTTTTCCAACGATCCTCTAGGCTAGAGTGGATGGTCTACCTCTGTTAGCCGCGAAGCCGCGACAGTCCCTACTTCCCGCCGTAGTCGTTGAGCTTCCAGTCGTACTCGCCGAACTCGATCGTCGCGTCGCGAATCCAGGCGCGGTCGGCGGCGGTCTTGCCGGCGGACTCGGGGCCGTTGGCGATCAAGTAGTCGCGCAGGTCGGTGGCGCGCTTGGCGGCGGTGGCTTCTGTTTTGAAGTCGTCGCCGTACCAGTCGAAGATGCTCGACAGGATGACCTTCTTGTCGGCCTTGTGGAACTGGTTGCGGCTGGTGCCGGCCATGAAGGCCTTCATCTGGGAGGCGAGCTGGGCCTCGAGCTTGGCGCCGGTAAAGGCCTCGCCCAGTAGGGGCGGGCAGCCGATCGCCGCGCAGTTGACGGCGGCGTGGATGCGCGGCTCGTTGAACTCGGGTCGAATGATGCTGTTTTCGACCTGGTTGAGGGTCAGGCTCTTCCTTTCGCCATCCGGGTGGAAGGCGGGCATGGGAATGATGGCCTGATCCCAGGGGCTGACGTCACCCTTCTTGATGGCGTTGATGGTGTCCAGACGCTTGCCGGAACCCTGGTCGTAGTTGTCCAGGATCAGCTGCAGGGTGTAGGCGTTGTAGACATTGATCCAAAAGGCCATGCGCTCGGCGCGGTCCCAAGTCTTCATCTCCGCAGGTGTGACCTTGGCAGTCTTCGCGGCGTACATGTCCAGCATGGCCCGGTCGCGATTCAGGGCGGCATAGTCCACGAACTCGCCTTGCACGTGGCGCTCGAGCAACGAAGAGAAGGCTCGGTGCTCAAACACGATCCGCTCCTGTGGCTTCGGTGCTACGGGCCTCGAATCCTGGGTCAATGGTGAGCTTGGCCCAAGCACGAGGGCTGCTCCAAGGCTCAGGGGAGCGGCGGCAAGGGCGAAGGTCAGGGCAAGGGTGAGTTTCTTCATAGGAGCGAGTACGGTGCGCGGCGGCGCGCGGTTTGCGCGAAGGGCTAATCCAGGTGCGCTCGGTCGGAGTCACCCATCTCGACGTTTCCGCTGGGGAAGTATTCCTTCCATCTGGAATCGACGGTGTTGGCGGTGTCCTCGTCGCAAAAGAGCTCTTCCGGATACCAGGCCTTCATGCGTGCGTCGAGCACAACGGGCGGCGTAAAAGCCGCGTGGTTTTTGACGAGCTCGACGCGGCTGGCGGTCAGGTCGCTGGCGGGGTTGAAGCGCGTGAAGGTGGTCCAGAGGAAGTTCATGGAGCTCTTGGAGGCGCGCTCGGCGTCATCGGTGAGCACGACGAAGGGCCAGTCGGCAAAGGCCGGGTCCGCGGCGATGGCCTGGCCCAGGTCCGGGGCGTCGGTGTGGCTCGCGCCCTGGACCACGAGGCAGCCGGGGCCGAAGACGCAGACCTTGGTCGTGGCCTGGTTCGGTGCGCCAGTGAACTCGGTGGGCAGGTCGCGCTTCTTCTCGCCGAGGCCAAGAAGGATGCCCTTGGAGCCCTCGTTCACCGTGGGACCTGCGTAGTCCAGGGAGTCCATCGAGAGGTTGGGCATCAGGAAGAGGTCCGTGCGGAAGTCGGCGCGCTCGAGAACATGGGTGAGCACGTCGCGGAAGTCGCGCAGGTCGCCGGACTTGCCCGGGGGCTTGTCGAGCACCAGCAGGAACTTAGTCAGGGACAGCTGGCCCTCGCCGAGGATGCGGAAGGCGCTCGCCATCGCCTCGCGGCGGTAGCGATCTTGCACCACGGCCGCGGACAGGGAGTGGTAGCCGGTCTCGCCATAGCTCCACAGGTCGCGCACACCGGGCATGACAACAGGGAAGAGCGGCGACAGCAGATCCTGTAGGTAGTCGCCCAGGAAGAAGTCCTCCTGGCGCGGCTTGCCGACAACCGTCGCGGGGAAGATCGCGTTCTTCCTGTGCACGAGCGCATTGCAGCGAAAAACGGGGTAATCGTGGGTTTCGGAGTAATAGCCGTAGTGGTCGCCGAAGGGACCCTCGGGCCGCACCTCGCCGGGCCGGACCTCGCCGACCAAGGTGAACTCGGAGTCCGCGATCATGGGCAGTGGCCCCGCGCCGCTCTCGGACATACGCAGCTTCGTACCCAGGGCAAGGCTGGTGAGCATGAGCTCCGGCACGTTCTCCGGTAGGGGCGCGATGGCGCCCAGGATCGAAGCGGGCGGTCCACCCAGGTGAATGTTCACGGGCAGGGGTTGCCCGAGCTTCATCGCCTCGCCCAGGTGAAACCCGCCACCCTTGCCGATCTGCATGTGCAGTCCCGTGGTGCAGTCGTCGAAGATCTGCACGCGGTACATGCCCAGGTTGTGGCCACCGGTCTCGGGGTGCTCGGTGTACACCAGCGGAAGGGTGAGGAACGGTCCCCCGTCGCGCTTCCAGGTTCGCATGGCGGGCAGCCGCATCAGCTTCGGCGGGCTGACGATGCGGTCGGGCCCGGGCCCCTTGCGCTTTAGGCCGACCTTCGCCAGACGCATGAACAGCTTGCGATTCTGCCACAGCTTCTTCGGCGTGGGCGGCATCAGCTCTTCGGGTAGGCGCGCGGCGGCGGCGATGATCTCGCCGGGCTCCTCGCCAAAGGCTAGCTGCACGCGGCGCTCGGTTCCAAAGAGATTGGTCGCCAGGGGGAAGTCGCAGCCCTTCACATTTGTGAAGAGCAGCGCTGGACCACCGGCCGCGATCACGCGCCGATGGATCTCGGCAGCTTCTAGGTCGCGGCTAACGGGCGCATCGATTTCCACCAGGTCACCTTCACGACGCAGGACGTCGATGAAGGCCGGTAGGTCGCGGGGGGCAAGGCTCATAGGCGAAGTGTAGCGATCCTGGGCCTTCGGCATGTTGTTTGGGGTAAGGAAAGCGCATGCCTATGCGGAACCTAGACAAGACGGACAGGTTGAGCGATGCTGGAACGTGCCCAGGGACCCGCTCACGCATCCCACTCGACCCACGCCCGAACTAGTCATGCAAAATCTTATCCTCCCTACGTTGCTCCTGACCCTGACGTGCCCGGCACTTGCCCAGGAGATGACCGCACCTGCGCCAGTCGTTCAAGAAGCCCAGGCCTTCGTGTGGAATGCGCGTACTGCCGAGCACCTGATTAACCGCGCCGGTTTTGGGGCTCGTCCCGATGAGATCGATGCGGCTGTAGCCATGGGCTTGGAGGCTTATGTGGATAGCCTCTTCCTTGCGAAGGCGCAACAGGTTCCCCTGGCTAGCGCCGATCGGCTCTCGACCAAGGACGGCCTGAAGGCGGATGAGCGCGAACGCATGAAAGAAATCGGTGGCAAGGAGATGGCATCGGAGGAGATGCTCGATGCGGTGAATGATGAGAAGCGCTCGATGCAGCGCTCGAACAATCAACAGCTGGATGACTACACCATCTGGTGGTTCGACACGATGATCGGCGGCGAGGATCCCCTGCGCGACCGCATGACGCTCTTTTGGCACGGGCTACTGACGAGCTCGATGCGCGACGTAAAGAGCTCGTACCAGATGATCGAGCAGAACCACCTACTGCGCAACGGCGCACTTGGGGACTACAAGAGCCTGCTGATCGGAATCGCGAAGGACCCGGCGATGCTGGAGTACCTGGACAACGACGAGAACAAGAAAGACGCACCGAATGAGAACTTCGCGCGCGAGGTCATGGAGCTCTTCACCCTAGGCGAGGGCCACTACACCGAAGAGGACATCCGCGAAGCTGCCCGCGCCTTCACCGGTTGGCGTAGCCGTGGGGCTGAGTACTCTTACAGCAATCGCCAGCACGACAAGGGCAAGAAGACGTTCATGGGCGTGACGGGTCGGCACAAGGGCGAGGACATCTTGAACATCCTGTTGGAGCAAGAGCAGTGCGGCGACTACATCGCCGGCCGCATCGTCAGCTACCTCGAGGGCGCCGCGCCGAGCGTTGAACGCCAGGACGCCTATGGACAGCTGCTCTTCGAGAGTGATTACGACATCGAGGTTCTGCTGCGCGCTTTATTTGTCGACCCGGCTTTCTACCGGGACGAGGTTGTGGGCAACCGAGTCGCGGGACCGGTTGACTTCCTTGTTGGTAGTGCGCGCCGCCTGGAGCTGCTGCCCCCGGCGGCCTGGCTGCTCTCGGGGAGCCAGGTTTTGGGGCAGCGACTCTTCCACCCGCCCAGTGTTAAGGGTTGGGATGGCGGCATGGCGTGGATCACGACCGCCAGCCTGATGCAGCGCGGCAACCTCGCGGGGATCCTTGTGGGGCAGGTCGACCCGAGAGACGTCGTCTCCCGGGAGGTGGAGGACGGCGACATGGGCGAGATGGGCGACATGGCGGAGATGGACAGCGACACGGACAAGAAGGTGCGTAAATCGAAGCTCGGTGACCTTGGTGGCTTGAAGAAGATACGGGGCAAGTGGGCGCCGACCCTTGGCCTGAATCGCGAGCTTGGGCGCGCTACGACCAGCGCTGAGATCGTGGACGGTCTGCTCGACCTGCTGCTGGCTGTCGAGGCTGGCGATGACACCCGGTCTTACTTGGTTGGCGAGTACGAGACGAAGTCCCGGGAGGCAGGTCTGGATGGGCGCGGTATGCGCAATCGGCGCGAACGTGAAGACGTTCTTGCCGCCATGGCGCACCTGATCTTGAGCCTGCCCGAAGCGCAGCTGAACTAACACAATACGAGGCTTACGAACGATGACTATAGACAAGCGAAACATGGACAAGCTGACAATGGACCGCCGCACCTTGCTGCGCGGCTTCGGCGCCCTCGGGGCCCTGACCTTTGCCTCGCGCAGTGGACTCGGAGCGAGCTTGCAGGTCGCGCCTGGTCTTCGTCCTGACACCGGCAGCGGAACCCTCGTCATGCTCCAGCTCAGTGGCGGCAACGACGGTCTCTCGATGATCGTGCCCCACGGCGACGACGCCTACCACGCCGCCAGGCCAACCATCGCGCACAAGGCCACGGACGTCCACGAGATTGACAAGTACCGTGGCTTCAACCCGAACCTGTCCGCGCTCGCCGAGCGCTACAAGACTGGCGAGGTCGCCATCATCGAGGGCTGCGGCTACGCGGACCCGAGCAAGTCCCACTTCAAGTCCATGGAGATCTGGCACGCCGCCGACAAGCGCGGTAACGCCGCCGGCGAAGGCTGGATCGGACGCCTCTCCAACGCAGCCTGGGAGAAGTCCAAAGACCCCAACCGCGTGGTGCACGTGGGCGCTTCCACGCCGTTCTCCCTGGAGTCCGAGCAGCACCCCGCAGCATCGTTCGTCTTCCCCGAAGGCTACCGCTGGCTTGGCAACGAAGGCGGCGCGGGCTCCTATGAGGAGCAAGACGGTACGCCCAAGGACTCCGGCTCCGGCAGTACCCTGGACGCCTTGCGCGGCGCTTATTCCGCCGCCCGCGAATCTTCCAGTGCCGTGCGCAAGGCCGCCCTGGCCTACCGTCCCCGAGTGGAGTATCCCCGCAGTGCGATCGGTCAGGCCCTCGGTACCGCGGCCGCATTGATCCAGGGCGGCATCGGCTCCCGTGTCATTTCGGTCGAGCTCAACGGATTCGATACACACAACAAGCAGCTCACCCGCCACAACATCGTGATGGCGGATCTCGACGAAGCCCTCGCCGCATTCCACGCCGACCTCAAGGGCACTGCCCGCGGCGACGACACGACGCTGATGGCCTTCAGCGAGTTTGGCCGCCGCGTGGCGGAGAACGGCTCCAAGGGTACCGACCACGGAACCGCCGGCCCGATGCTCGTCCTGGGCAAAAACGTAACGGGCGGCATCTACGGCGAGCACCCATCCCTTACCAAGCTCAACAAGGGCAACCTGATCTACACCACCGACTTCCGGCAAGTCTACGCCGAGGTCGCCGAGGCGCTCTTCCACGTCAAGTCCAAGGCGCTCTTCGGCAAGCAGTACAAGCACCTCGGCTTCCTGCCCAGCTGAACTCGGGGTGCGCCCAGGCTAGGCTGCGAAGAGCAGCGAGTGCAGGCGCGTCACAGCCGTGCGGTCGCCTTCCAAGCCGAAGTCGGGGAAGGCTTGGCCGTATTGGGCCCAGCGGTGGTGGTCGAAGCGCTTATCGAGGTGCATCTCCGCGGGGATCGCTTCGACCCTAAAGCCGTAGTTCCAGTGCACGACCTCTTCGTCGCCGAAGGACTCGCGCAGGGGAAGCTCTAGATCGACGATGGAGCCAGGGCTCGTTAGTCCGGTGTCCTCGAGCACTTCACGGCGCACGGCGGTCTCGAACTGCTCGCTGAAATCAATGTTGCCATTCACGGGTCGCCAGAGGCCTTCGATTCCCTGGGCGGATCGGAGCAGCAGATAGCTCGGCACACCCTGGTTCATGTGATAGACGAATACCCGGACGCGATGAAGAACGTGCATATTGATGATTTCGAGGCTTGAGGCCGACCGAGAGCCGGGTGACGGTAGGGGAGAGCGGAACCGCCTCCTCTGACAACCGTTATCGGACAAGGGGCGGATCTGCATAAGCGGCAAAATGTTTCGCGCTAGAATGTCCGCCATGGAAACGTCTTCAGAGCACATCCCGACCCTGGGTGAAGTGATTGAGCGGCTTGATGCCCTGATCGACTGGGAGCAGCGAGATCGCGCCCCCGCCGATCGCGGCCAGGCCATGCGCGTGGACCTAGAGCCGGTGACGGATCTCTTGAGCCTGCTCGGGCGTCCGGATCTCTGCCTGTGCTATGTGCACGTGGCCGGCACGAAGGGCAAGGGGTCCGTGGCGTCCCTCGTCGCAGCGGCCCTCAAGTCCGCTGGATTGCGGGTGGGGCGCTTCGCCTCGCCCCATGTGGAGCGGATCAACGAGCGCGTCTTGATCGATGGGGAAGAGGTGCCCGACGAGCAGCTTGCGGCGTGCCTGTCCGCCGCTCTCGATGCACGGGAGGTAGCGATCAAGGACGCCAGCCCAGCCAAGGATGCGACGTGGTTCGACGCCCTGACCGCCGCCGCACTGTTGGCGTTCTACGAGTCCGATGTGCGCTTTGCCGTGGTCGAGTGCGGCTTGGGCGGGCGCCTCGACTCCACCAACGTCGTCGTGGGGGACGTCTGCGTCGTGACGAATGTCGAGCTCGAGCACACAAACGTTCTGGGCTCGACCCGCGCCGAAATCGCCTTCGAGAAGGTCTCGATCCTTGGACGCGCAGCGGGATTCGTCACGGGCGTGCCGCCCGCTCCCGACAAGGCGGGCGACGTGATCGACAAGCATGTCGCCATGATGGAGACCACCTGCCTGCGCCCGGATTGGGCCCTGGGCAAGGCGCCCATGCCGCGCTCGATCGAGCGCCGCAACGGGGACCTTGCGGGCCTAGTCCTGGACGAGCTGGGCCGCCGCAACTGGGCCGCTGGCAAGCCCATCTCCGCCGCACTTTTAACCGAAGAGGTCTACCGGGACGCGAGCCTTCCCGGTCGTCTGGAGGCCTTCGAGCACAAAGCCGGCATCGTGGTGCTCGATGGAGCCCACGTGGCCGAGAGCATGGAAGCCGTGCTCGACGACCTGCAGTCCCGCGTGGGGCTGGAGGGGCCGCCCATCGTGATCTTGGCATTGGGCGCCGACAAGGATCAGAACGCATTTCTCAAGATCCTCGCCCCCCGGGTCGATAGGGTTCTTTGCTCATCTGTAGGACACCGACCCGCTGCTCTCCCCGGAGGGCTGGTAGAAAACGCCAGGCGGTTCGAGGCATCGGCTGAAAGGCACGATGCCCCTCAGATGGCACTTTCCCGCGCACTCGAGCTAGCCCAAGAGCAAAACGCAAAGGGCGGCTCGAGTGCCGCGTGGATCCTTATTACAGGTTCCCTGCATCTGATCGGCGCCTTGCGGCCTACCCTGAGGGAAACCGCACACTCGATCCCCTTGCCGCCAACGCAATGCTGACACTCGTCTCCGACGTCTTCTTGACAGACCACTTCCTCATCAAGGGTACGGTGGAGAATAAGTACACGCGCCTAAGCCAGCTCTTGGACGGCCACCGCAAGCGCTTCCTCAAGATCAAGGACGCAACCCTCGTGGACCTCAAGTCCCGGGAGCGGATCCAGACGCCCCTGCTGCACATCAACTTGGACGAGGTCCTGCTCGCCCACGAGTTCTTGGACCACTCCAATGACAAGGCCATGGCCCAGATCTCGAAGACCGGCGAGTGGAATGACCGTGTGCGCGTCTTCTTCACCGGCGCTCTGAACCTAGAGGTCGCCGGAGAGATTCGCCCCGACAGCTACGAGGTCACCGACCACCGCCGCGGTCGCTTCTTCGTGATGCGCAACCCATCCGTGCGCGGCTTGGAGTGGGACGGTGACGATGATCTGAAGCTGCTGTCCAATCTGGAATACGCGATCATGAATCGCGAGCGCCTCGCCTACATCTACGACTTCAACAACTAGTTGTAAGTCGACAAGTCACAACAGAGCCCGCCAGCGCATCTAGCGCTGCGGGCTCTTTGCTTGTGTCGTCCGCTACCGGTCTACTCGTCGTCCGCGTGGCCCTGGTGCCCGCCGATCTCGTCGAGCATCTCAAAGTAGCTGCCATAGCGAGTCGGCGCAATCTCGCCGGTCTCGACGGCATCGTAGACCGCGCAGTCGGGTTCGTGGTCGTGGGTGCAGTTGGGAAAGAAGCACTTCTTCTGGAACGGCTTGAAGTCCGGGAAGAGGTCGCGCAGGCCCTCTCGCTTCAGGCCAAAGGGGCGAAAGACGCGGATGCCGGGCGTGTCGATGACCCAGGAGTTCTCGCCGATGGGCAGGCGGTGCATCTGGCTGTGGGTGGTCGTGTGCTTGCCCGCCGTCCAGTACTTGCTGATCTTCCCGACCTTGATTTTGAGCCCCGGATCGATGGCGTTCAACAGGGTCGACTTGCCCACGCCGGAAGCGCCATAGAAGCCCGAGGTCTTGCCCGCGAGAGCTTCCCGGAGTCGCTCCATTCCGGGCCCATCCTCGCCCTCGGTGGCGCAGGTCTGAAGCATCGAGACGCCGGCCTTGGCGTAGGTCTCGCACAGCTCTTCCAGAACACCCTTCTTGTCGATGTCGATCTTGTTAAAGATCAGCGTGGCGGGGATCGAGCGCTGCATGCAGGCCGCGAGGATGCGGTCTGTGCGGTTGCTCGAGAAGCCAGGTTTCGCCACGGACGCGACCACGTACATGTGGTCGACGTTGGACATCAGCACCTGCTCCCTCGGATCGTGGGAAGAAGCGATACGCGACAGATAGTTCTTGCGCGGCAGCACGGCCTCGAGGCTCTGGGGGTCACCCGTGGGGTCCACCTTCACGAAGTCGCCCACCGTGACCGGGCCCTTGCGGTCCCCGAGGTTCTCGAAGAGCTTCCCGCGAATCGCGCACAGGCGCACCACGCCTTCCGCCTCCACGTGAACCACCTTGGCGTCAAGGCGCATCACGCGCCCAGTAATCATGCGTGCACTGCTCTGGGCTTTAGACTCATCCGACATGGGGGGATTGTACGCTCGTTTTAGGCCGTACAATCAGGCCATGTGCCCACCACTTCCCCTCCCGATCACTTCCGCGAGCAATTCCACCGTGAAGCATGTCCGCGGAGTCGCCGCCGGAAAGCTCGACGGAGCTGTACTGCTCGAGGGCGAGCGCCTTGTGCGCGACGCCATTCGCTCGGGCCTGAACCTGGACCTGCTGCTGGTCTCCGACGCCCGTGAGCCCCTTGCGGATGAGTTCGAGGCGGCTGGCCTCGGCCCTCTGCTAATCGAGGACTCCCTGCTCGCGCGCATCGGCAAGCTGAAGAACGGCGACGGCGTGCTGGCCATCGGACTCGCTCCCGAGATGGAAGACGTGGCCACGGGCTTGCCCAAGATTTTCGAGGCCCAGCCCGACGCCCTCGTGTTCGTGGCCGCGGGCATCGCCGAGCCAGGTAACCTCGGCGCCCTCGCCCGCAGCGCCGAAGCCGCCGGCGCAGCCGCGATGATCCACGTCAAGGGTAACGTCAGCCCTTGGAACCCGCGCGCCCTGCGCGGCGCCATGGGCAGCCTGTTTAGGCTGCCGGTCCTTGGGGCGAGCTCGGCGCCCGAAGCGGCCGCCGCTCTGGCGGCAAGTGGAGTGCGCGTTGTGCGCGGTGCAACCCGCGGCGGCGCGGCACCCAGTGCATTCGACTGGTCCGGGCCGGTGGCCCTTTGGATCGGCGGCGAGACCGGGGACATGAGCGAAATCGAGCAGCAGTTCGAAGCCGTCACGATCCCCATGGCCGGCGCGGCGGAGTCCCTCAACGTGACCGTGGCGAGCTCACTCTTGTTGTTCGCCGCCGGCCGAGCGGAGCCCAGCGGTGAGTGACTCTCTCTTCGGTCCCGCCCATGCCGAGATCAGCACCGCCTGGTTCGACGAGGTTGTACCCAAGGATGCGCCACTCGCCGAGCGCATGCGCCCGCGCAGCTTGGAGGAGTACTGCGGCCAGGATCACCTGGTCGGCGAGGGCAAGATCCTGCGCTCGATCCTCGAGACAGGCGCCACCCAGAGCCTGATCTTCTGGGGCCCGCCCGGCACCGGCAAGACCACCGTGGCGCGCCTCGTGGCGCGCGCGAGCAAGATGCGCTTCGTGCCCTTCTCGGCCGTGCTCGCGGGCATCAAGGAGATCCGCAAGGTGATGGCGGAGAGCGAGCAAGAGCGCCGTCATTCGGGCCGCCGCACGCTGGTCTTCATCGACGAGATCCATCGCTTCAACAAGGCCCAGCAAGACGCGTTTCTGCCCTACGTCGAGCGTGGCGACATTTTGTTGATCGGAGCCACGACCGAGAACCCAAGCTTCGAGGTGATCTCGGCGCTGCTCTCGCGCTCGCGCGTTTTGATCCTACAGCCCCTGGCCATTGAGGACGTGACGCGCATCCTGCGCAGCGCCCTGGAAGACGAAGAGCGCGGCCTCGCGGGCGTGATGGAAGCCACGGACCGCGCACTCGAAGCGATTGCGCGCGCAGCCGATGGGGACGCGCGCCGTGCGTTGACCTTGCTCGAGACCGCTGCGGGCCTTGTCAAAGCTGAGCACGAGACGGCAGGCGAGGACGCGAAGCCCGAGCTGACCCCGGCGCTCTTAATGGAAGCCGTGCAGACGCGGCAGCTGCACTACGACAAGGGCGGCGAAGAGCACTTCAACCTGATCTCGGCCCTGCACAAGAGCGTGCGCAATTCGAATGCGACCGCGGCCATCTACTGGCTCACGCGCATGCTCGAGTCCGGCGAGGATCGGCGCTACCTCGCGCGCCGCCTGATTCGCATTGCGGTCGAGGACATCGGCCTTGCGGATCCCGGCGCCCTGCGCGTTTGCCTGGACGCCGACGAGACCTACCACCGGCTCGGCAGCCCCGAAGGCGAGCTCGCTCTGATTCAAGCCGTGACCTACATGGCCCGGGCAAAGAAGGACAACAGCGCCTACAAGGCCTACGACATGGCCCGCGCCGACATCAAAGAATTCGGCGCCGCTCCGGTTCCGTTGCACCTGCGCAACGCCTCGACCAACTTGATGAAAGAGGCTGGCTACGGCAAGGGCTATCGCTATGCCCACGACGATCCGGAAGCGACTGGCGAAATGGAGTGCATGCCGGATTCGCTAGCCGGCAAGGACTACTTTCCAGACAAGTAGGTTCGCGTCCCGCTTTCAGCGATCTAAGGCCGGATCCGTGACCGCGGCAAGCGTGCGCCAGACT
>JBLHWM010000037.1:0-16430 GCA_047629095.1 Planctomycetota bacterium
CCCGAAGGTCGATGGTGCCCACGTCGATAGGTGAGCCTCGCCTAGCCTCAGCGAGCTCTTCGGTCCCGAGTCGAAACAGATCCGGGCGCGAACCCGCAGAGACCATCACGCCGGTCAGCTGTCCTTCGACTGTATGGGAGAAGCTGCCTTGGTTGTCGAACTGCACCCAGCGATTCAGGGCCTCGCCGCCGCTTCGGACGGACGTGACATGAAGTTCGACCCCACGCCGAGCAAAGCCACCCGGCAACAGCACCTGCCCAATCAGCGTCGAGTGGCTTGGTCCTGGCTCTTGCGCATCTCTTGGCTCACCCTGGTTCGCACAGGCACTGGTGAAGGCCATCAGGACTGCGAGCATCACTATCGGAAATCGCGCCAGTAGCCGAGAAGCGCGCGCACATTGGTTGTCCGCATGATCGTTGCGGAAGCTGTGCATGCCGTCAACTTTACTTGTGGCGTCTTTCATGTTGATTCGAGCATAGGACAAGCAGCGGTAGATCACTGGCTCCGTGGTGTTCGATCTGGGTAGGACTTTATGCGTGCAGGCTCAGATGTAGGGAGAGAAGACGACCAGGCCGACGACCGTAGCTCCAGCCGCGGAGATCAGCACGGCGCCCGCAGCAACGTCCTTTGCCTTGCCAATCAATGGATGGTGCTCCAACGTCACCGCGTCGGCCAAAAACTCGACCGCCGTATTCAACCCCTCCGCGATCCAGACTTGGCTCATGGCTAGGGTCAACAGGCACCAGTCTGTCGTTGAAACTTGAAAGGTGAAGCCAAGGGCGACGACTCCAAGCGTGCCAAGTAAGTGCAGCCAAGCGTTGTGCTGGGTCTTGAGCAATACGGCGACGCCATCTAGGGCAAAGCCAAAGCTCTTGAATCGATCACCGATACGGAATGGCTTTTTCATTGTGTGGCAAGGGGGTGAGCAAAACAGCGTAACGCAAAGCCGGGATCTAAAACCCGGACATCATCGGCAAAGGTGCCCCGGTCCTTGGCACGCAGGTCATGACACCATGCCGGAAAGCAGGCTGCGGCCCGGCCTCGATGCGAGCCATAAGCGAGCGTCAAGAAAGTCCGCTGGACCTAGGCTCGAGAGTTCGTCGAAGAGCTTGGCTACCGATCGCGCTGGTCCGCCTAGGCCGTTGGTCCTATGGAGGTATCGGCCCTCCAGTGTTTGCGGCTCCTGGCCAAAACCATCACAAAGAGCCCGGCCGCAAGGGATCCTGGTACCGCGAGCGCAATGGAGATGGGTGTCAGTAGGGCCGCGGCAGTCACGGAGGCGCAGGTGACGATGGGGAAGACCTTATCCAGTTGCACCCTCCAGAGCAGGGGGATGGCACACGCGAATCCGATGCCAGATGCGTAGAGGACAACTTGTCCCCAGACGATGAGCACAAAGGGATTGGAGAGTAGGTGGGGCGGGGACTGCCCACTGGCGCCGTCCGAATCAGGCAGGCAAATGCCGAGGACTGCCAAGGACACAAGGCCCGTGGCCACACCGCAAGCGAGTGACCCGACTGCCATGGAGAAGAGTCGGTAAAGCTTGGCCACGGGTCGATCGCTAGCCATCCGACTGCTGCTTCTTCCAGTCATCGGTGAGCTGCCCAGCGAAGCCCCAGTCCTCTAGCTCAATCTCTTGGATGACGATGTGGATGTGCTCGGGCTTCTTGCCGAGCTCTCGCACCAGGGATTCGGTGACGTCGCGAACCAGGTTGGACTTCTGCTCGCGCGTTGCGCCAGTTGTGATTTGGATGTTTACGTAGGGCATGGCTCTTAGGTGCTGTGGATTATGTGATCGGGTAGATTCACGTGATGTCCGAGGCCTTACAGACCGGGGACACTGAGAAGTGCTCATCCCCGTATCAGGTCGGGATGGGAAAGACCTGACCGTCGATGGTGAGCGAGAGGACTTTGGCTCCATCGGCACGGACCGTCAGATTGGTGAGTAGCTGCGGAATCGGCTCGCCCTGTAGCTGGCCAAGGGGAAGTTCAATGTGGACGGGGGCGTGGTCGGCTGACACAAAGTCACCGGGCTTGTACAGCTCAACGAGGAAGGGCACACCCGGGCGGCACATCCAAACGCAGCTGTGGGAATGGGTCGTGAGGGAGACGGGGTGCAGCAGTAATCCCAGGCCTTGTAGTGCGGCGGTCGCCTCTTGCAGCGAGTCCGTGGCAAGGCCCAAGTGATGCAGTCCCGGCCCTCGTTTGTCGAGAGCCCGCTGGTAGGGGCCAGGCTGGACAGCCTCTAGCAACAAGACGGATGGGCCGCGCTTGGAGTCGAGGGTCGCGTACTGCTCGCGCGTGCCTTCGGATGGCATGAGCTCAGCCTCGTGCAGCGTAAAGCCCGGCGGGAAGTGACTGGCAGACCTCTCGAGGGATGGTGTCAGGATGCCTATGTGGTCGAGGATGAGGCGCATGGAATTTGGAGGGGACTTGCCAGCGGATTCGGGAGCCCGCGACTCTACCGCAAGGATGCGCAGAATCACAAAGCCGTGTTCACGACTCATGAGATCCGGAAGCCCCACCGCTCAAAAGAAGGCCGAGAACACCATCGGTCCAACCAGCCACCCGCTCACAAGCCCGACCAGGGCAAGCACTCCAACCAAGGCCCACGGGACAGGATTAGCGGTGAGCACCACGGCTCCCGCAAGGAGCCCGCCGAACAGGACTCCCCAAAAACATCGCACTAGCATCTCTAGGGCCGTGTCCTTTTTCGCCTTCATGAATGTGGGCCAATGGTGAGGGGCTGCAACGTCGATCGGAGCAGACTCGCCCCTCTCCTCCCTAGCTCACGAAGATGCCCGCCCAGAGACAAACCCGGTTCGCTTTCATGCCCAATCGGAAATCAGCTCAAACCCGGAGCCCTGGGTAGAGTGGCCTCGTTGGCCAGAGCCTGAACCGGAAGTGCTTGGTCAGAACTAAGCGAGAAGCCCTGTGACAACCATCCAGATAAAGACCACGTAGCCAATCGAGAGCCCAAGGGAAACCCACGCCAAGAGGGCTCCCCCCTTGGAGAGTGCACCCCGCCGTTCCATATAGATAGCGCATGCATCCCCGCACGCATCCGATAACCGCCAACACGTGAAACCCCACAAAGAAGTACGTCCAGATGGATGTCTCGACGTATCCATCCGGGTGCACAGTTTTGGGTATCACCAGGGCAATCAGAATGGCGGCCGGGGCCATCAGTCCAATCGGCACGAACGACCACACAGTGGGTAGAGGTTTGGTATGAGTCGGAGCGGGCACCGTGGAATCCCAGTCCGCTACGCTTCGTCGGCTGAAGAGGCGACTTGGTCCAAAGGATCATCGTCGCGACCCTCAAACGCTTAGAGCTCGACCACGATGGATGCGAGCAGCTTCTCGTTATTCTCCTGGCCTTGCATCACAGCAAGCCCAAACACAGACGCCGTAAAGGGGCCACCGCCTAGCAGCCTGTTTCTCAACAGGCTGCTAGAAGCAGCCCGGGACCTTGAGTGGACAATTCCTCGTAGATAAGAATGACGCCGAGTAAGACCATCGCGAGTAAAAGCAGGAGAGCGAAGTATCGAATCATAGAGATTGGCGCGAGCGTGGGGAGCCGGAGCGGGGAATCGAGTCTAGTTCCACCAAAGGTCGATGCCCGCTACTCCTAGTCATTTAGCTGGTAGTGCGTGTTCGTGTTGGTACGGGTTGGCCACCTGGGCGAGCTACTTCTCCTTGGGTGGCCAGGGAATGATCATCGAGACTCGCCTCCTGTAATCCTGATAGTGGTCATCGAGCGAAGCCTGAAGGGTCATCTCTTCCAACCGAACTCCAAAGAGAATGTAGAGCGTCGTCACAGCCGCAAAGAGCAGGCGACCCTCGGTCATATGAGGGGCCGCCCAGAAGGCAATGATGAATCCCAACATGATCGGATGGCGCACCCAGCTATAGACGTTGCCCTCTTTGAACGGCACGTCCGTGTACTCCTTTCCACGAAAGAAGAACCACACCTGCCGAAGGCCAAAGAGGTCGAAGTGACAAATCAGGAAGGTCGACAAGAGCACGAGAATCCAGCCGAGGGCACAAACTCCATTCAGGACAATGGCCGCTGTGCCACCCACGTTCCAAACAGAGTCAGGCAGCGGCACCCATAGCCAGTTGATCAGCAGCAAGAGAAGGCTGGTCACCAGGACAAAGATGCTGCGCTCGATGGCACTGGGGACAATCTTGACCCAGGCTGCCTTGAAGCGGTTCCTCGCCATGATCGTATGCTGAATCGCAAACAGGCTGAGCAGAGCCAAGTTGATCCCTAGTGCCCGACTCACCGTGGAGGCAGTGCCGTCGTCGATACCCTTCGGTACCCACAGGTTGCTGACAAACCCGATCTGGTAGAGAAAGGTGACAAGGAAAACCAAATAGGAGATCACGCCGAAGGAAATTACAAAGGCACTCAGAATGCCTGTCGGTCCTTGAGTAGTCTTATTCATACCCAAAACCTAGCACGGCGCGGGCAGTGGCCCTATTCGTTTTGTCCACCGATGGCAATCGTTCCTAGCAAGTCGCAAGAGCAGCGCTGCCTGCCGGTTTGCTGGCCCCGTTTCGGCCGTTCCGCAAAGTGGTCGACGTGGCGGCAGACATTGCAGGTGAGTGTGTAGTAGATGGTCCTTCCGAGCAGGGTGGCCAATTGTAGTCCCTCAACGAGGCGCGCACGAGCAGTGCCAAAGCTGAAGTGGGAACCCTTGCAATGGGGACACGTTGCCAGGATTCCGGCGACAGAGTACGACCCAGGTCGAACATCATCTTGCCTGCCAACGAGGGCCTTCTTGATTCGTTCAAACAAAGTACTCTCCTCACTTCTAGTGACAGTTGGGATAATCAGCGGCGGGCCAAAGGGCCGCCCACCAGGAACGTTGGCTGCTAGACCCCACGATAACGGCGCTGTCGTAGCCAAGGTGTTTGTTCCCCGACATGTGTGCGGAAATGCGAAGGCTCTAAGTCAGGTCGGCAGTCAATGTCTGACCTAGCAGCCCGCCCGAAAACACCCCATCCCATCTCGGCCCTCACAAATCGTCTTGCGGCGTTGGTAAATCACCCGAGTAGCTACAACTCCGCGGGTCATCTGCCGTCTTGCAAGACCATCCGTGAAGACCAATCTAAAAATGGCTGTTGATCAACGGGGCTGCTAGTCGCGGACGAAGCAGACACTTTGGATTAGGCCGCCTCTGACTTCGTAGATGGAGACGTATTCGGTTGTGGTGTCCCCGTGGGTCACCGTCTCGTGGTTGACCACGTAGCTATCTTTTGCGATTTGATGGTGAATGGTGACTTGCCCAACACCCTCCTCAGACATGGGGGCAAATATGCTGCGCATGTGCTGCTTGCCTTGGCCCAAGGACTTGTCGGGGTAGCTGAGGACTTCCACCTCGTCAGAATAGAGGTCGAGGAACGCATCGATGTCGTGACGGTTGTACGCGCTCATGCGCTGGTTTACGACTTCTAGCGCGGGGCGAGACTCGGCTTGATTCGATCGTGCCGATTGGGAGGGCGATGTGTCCTGGCCACAGCCAAGTAGGGAGACGAGAGACAGAGTGGCGATCGGGAGGAAGAGGAATCTCTTAGGCTTGGGTCCATCGTTGTTTAGGGCATCGATCGATCAATGGCCGGCAGGCCTGACCCACTGCATCATCGCGTCAGTATTTAGGATTCGAACACGGTCAGTTTGTTCACGGCTAAACCTCGCATACGTGGGGTCGGGCATTTGTTGCGCGAACAATCAAATCGTCGAGGTAGAGTCGCATCGGGGAGAGCGTGGGGGACGCCCTCTCGAGTGACGACACCCTCTCAGTCGTTCTGAGTGGGCTTCTCAGGCGGCCGCCGCTCTGCGGCCTGGCCGATCGCTTTCAGCATGCCGCCGAAGATGAGATCGTGAAGTGGGTAGATGCCATACCAATAGGCCCTTCCGAGCCAACCGATCGGATCGAACATCGCCGTTTGACGGATAAGGGTCTCTTCGCCCTCTGCTGTCACCTCGAACTCGAGCCACGCGCGACCAGGTAATTTCATCTCGGCAAACAGTCGTAGCCTTCGGTCCGGTTCGAACTCTTCCACGCGCCAGAAATCCAAAGTGTCCCCAACTTTTAGGAGATAGGGATGGTGTCTTCCCCGGCGCATGCCTGGACCTCCAACGAGTAGGTCGAGGAATCCCCGCAAGCGCCACAGCCAGTTAAATCGATACCAGCCGGTCTCACCGCCGATCGCTTGGATCGGAGCAAAGCATGCGGAGGCAGGAGCTGCAACGCGGATGGTTCTGGAGTCGACAAGCCGAGTTCCAAAGCGCACACCTCCATAAGAACGTGGACTGCTGCCAAGAGAGGACATCGCGTCGGACCAGCGCGTCTCGACGAACTCCTGGTCCTCCCGCGCCAGCGCCTTGCGCACGGCTTCCGCCACGCTGACCGGCTTGAGGGGGAAGACCTCGAGGGCCTTGGCGTCTCGCACAATCGTGGAGTGAGTCAGGGAGGTGATCAGCTTGCGCCCGACGCGCGCATACAAGGGGGTCACGAGCCCAAGCCAGAGACTGGAGAGATACGGCGTCAGGAAGGGCACCGGGATCATGTGCACCCGCAAGCCACGCTGGCGGGCGTACTCATGCATGAGGTCTCCATAGCTCACACAGTCCGCGCCACCAATTTCGTAGATGCCATCCTTATCAGCGGGCACGGGGAGAGCCAGAAGCAGATAGGCCAGCAAGTCATCGATCGCGATGGGCTGCGCCTTCACGTTGGTCCACTTCGGCGCCACCATGAACGGAAGTCGCTCGACCAGGGCACGAATCATCTCGAAGGAGAGACTTCCCGAACCGATCACCACGGAGGCGCGGAACTCGACCACGCCCACTCCGCTCTCGCGAAGCAAGTGGCCGACCTCGTGGCGACTCCGGAGGTGAGGTGACAGGTTCTCGTCGTCCCGTCCCAAGCCCCCTACGTAGATCACTCGCCGTACACCAGCTGCCTTGGCCGCCTGGCCGAACTGGATAGCGGCTTCGCGGTCAGTCTGCTCGAATCCATCGCTCGAACCCATGGAGTGGACCAAGTAATAGGCGACGTCGATTCCCTCGAGCGCACTGTCTAGGCTCGCGCGATCGAGAACGTCGCCCTTCACGACCTCTGTCCCTGCAGCAACTTTACCTAGCAGCACTTCGGGCCGGCGGGCCATGCAGCGGATCGGGAACTCGGCCGCTTCCAGCCTACGCAGCAGGCGACCACCAATATATCCAGTTGCGCCTGTCAGTAGTATCCTGCCCGGCTGTTCAAAAGTGACCTTCATTCGCACAGCCTATGATGGGATGGGGGAGCTCCTGATAGGTTTCCACAGGAAGTTCCCGATCGATTGAGCGCAGTTCGAATCCCCGGACAACGCCTTGGTGTGAGCGCCGCGTTCAAGTGAGCAGGCCCCAGGGCTCTCTTCCGAACTCCTTGCGGCTTTGGGGGCGAACCGCATCACTACAGCTGCTCTTGCCCTCGAAGGGTTTTAACAAGATGAGCGTCGACCGGAGAATCAGTGCCGCTCTTGCTCACGGTTTACAAACCGAGCCATTAGCTTGTTGCACCTAGTCGGCTCATGTGCCCTCTATCGATGCGCAAGAGAGTTGGATTGATCAGTAGCCGCAATGCGGTAAGGCAAAGGCCTGTCTACCACGACCGGACAGTACGGGCTTCCTTTCGTTGCCAAGCCACCAAGTCGAGCTCCTTGCCTTGCAGAGGCGGGTGGTAATTGAAACCCGCGTAGACTTCGGCTGTAGTCACGACCGTGTCGAGTAAATCAAACTCGCGGAACGCTTCCGGTCTAAGATGAAACGCGAACTCGAGGACGCCTATCGACTGCGCCCTCTCGGCGAACTCCTCAGGCAAAGGAGTCGATGCCCTGTCCCGTGCTTGAAACAGGCAGCACAAGGCAGAAGAGTCGCATGCCTTCGGGCTCCCTGTACGAGACGGTCTTGAACCCCCAACACTCCCCTGGTACATGGCGACCGCCAGGCGATTCGCTCCTAGCGGGGACGCGCCAATCGCCAGGAAGGAGAGTCCAAGGGCTCTGTTTGGAATGATCAAATCCACTTCTTGCGGAAGTGCTATTCAGCGCTGCAGACAGGGCC
Organism: Planctomycetota bacterium; assembly: GCA_047629095.1. Classification (GTDB taxonomy): domain Bacteria; phylum Planctomycetota; class UBA1135; order UBA1135; genus CALBMX01. Next base: position 8,117 of record JBLHWM010000037.1, read on the forward strand.
ACCATCCGCCTGCATCACCTGATGATTTGGTTCGCGCTCGGCCATTAATTTTGGGATCTCGCGTACAGCCTGCTCTGGACGGCACCGTAGAAGTAAGTGTGAGCCCTCCACGACGACGCTCCGCAGGCCAATCGGCGACCCTTTCTTTGGGCAAACTCGAATGCGGCCCATGGGTAAATGCATCGGCTGCCTTTGCTGGGAATTCGGGAGGCTATCTAGCGAGTGCGAGACTTAGATTCGGGCGACGAAACGGATGTCGTCGCAATGGCCAGGCGGCCTTTCGCGCGGCTCAAGACTGACCGCTCTTAATACGGAGAAGTTGCTCCATGGCTTGCTTGAATCGCTCCTCGGTAAAGGGCTTATCGAGAAAGTCGGTGATGCCTAGACTTCTGAATTCCGATGCAGTCTCGAGATCCATTCGCCCACTGGAAACCAGGATAGGGATGTGCGGAAGGAACTTCCGGACACTCCTGGCGAACTCCAAGCCATCCATCGTTGGCATGTGCAGGTCGAGCACGATGGCGTGCAACTCATCTTGAGAATCCAAGGCCTTGAGCAAGCCATCGGCGCCGTCCATAGCTGTCAACGGCTTGAAGTTCATGCGTTGCAGAATCATGGACGCGATTTTCCTGACATTGGGCTCATCGTCCACGAAGAGGATGACCTCGCCGTTTCCGGTGAAAAGACACTTTTGCTCGGAGTGAATCGCTGGGTCGTTTGTGGCGCCCTTTGTGGGGAGGTAGATCTTGAATGAAGTGCCTATGCCGGTTTGGGAGTCAACCTGCAGGAAACCGTCGTGCCCCTGAACGAGACCCAGCACTGTAGAAAGGCCGAGTCCTGTTCCTTCGTGGGGCCCTTTGGTCGTAAAGAAGGGATCCATGATGCGATCAAGGATCTCCGGCGGAATGCCCAGACCCGTATCGCGCACCTCAATTTGAATATAGGTGCCAGGCATGGCCTGTTTAGGAGACTCGGCGTCGATGGGACCGATCTCTTTGACGCTCGCATTAATCGAGAGGTTGCCGCCATCGGGCATCGCGTCGCGAGCATTGACGCAGAGATTCAACAAGATGCGATGCAACTGTGTCGTGTCGCCCAAGACGCTTGGAAGGGTCGGACTGAAGTCGGTATGGAGAACGATATTCTTCGGGAAGGTACCTCGCATCAGGCCGTAAACCTCCTTGATCAGAGATCCGATACGCACAGGGGTTCGGCCTCCTTTGGCACCCTTGGCGAAGGTTAGCAACTGCCGCACCATATCGGCCCCTCGCTTGGCACTGCTTTCGAGTAGATCAACCGTCTCCCCGGCACCGGGGTGTTCCATTCTTAGTAGCTCTACGCCCATGAGGATGGGAGCCAGAGCGTTGTTCAGGTCGTGCGCGACGCCGCCGGCCAATGTACCAAGGCTCTCCATTCGTTGGGATCGCAGCAGTTGATCCTCTGCGCTTTTCCGTTCGGTGAAGTCGATGTGAGCACCCAGTAGGCGAGCGGGTTGCCCCTCCGAATCTAAGAGCAATAGAGCGCGCGTATGGATCCAACGATAGGAGCCATCCTTGTGGCGGAAGCGGAAGTCAACGGAGTAGCCCTTGCTCGGGTCCTCTCGGAAAGCCTGCACGGCATGCAGGATGGGCTCGCGATCGTCCGGATGCATATGATCGACCCACTCCGAAAACACGTTGGTAAATTCGTGGTCTTCGTAGCCGATCTGACGCTTCCACTCCGGCGAGAAATAGAATTCGTCCGTGACAAGGTCCCAATGCCATGGGCCTATATTGGCCGCATGGATCGCCATTTGAAGTTCAGCTTGATTGTCCTTCAGGGCGACCTCGGCCCGCTTTCGTTCCGTAATGTCCTGGAAGATGCCAGTCAACTTGCTCGGCCGACCGTCCTTCATGGTGACGGCGCATGTCGTGCGAACGTCGATCCGCCTTCCCGAAGTCGTTAGGGTCTCCAGTTCGAGGTCGTAGCCTTCGCCCCGTTCCGTTGCTGCCTCAAGAGCATTCGTGAGGAGCAGGCGTGACTCGGGTAGGAAGTAGCCCACTCCGGCGTCGACAGTCGGATCGAACTGCTCTGGCGTCGTATCGTGAATCCGATAGGTCTCCGCCGTCCAGTAGAGATTCTTGGTCGCGAGGTTGAGCTCCCAGCCGCCGAGCTTTCCGATGGATTGGGAGGCTTCCAGCAGCTGCGTGCTGATCCGAATCGTGTCCTCGGCGCGTCTTCGTTCGGTGATGTCTTCGGAGATACCTAGTAGCCGAAGCGTGCTGCCCTCATCGTCTAGGATCGGGATGAAGCAGGATTTGATGATCAGTGGCTGCTTGCTCGATGAAGTGAATTCAAAATGGCCAGATTCACCTTCGATCGCTCTTTGCAACAGCTCCCGAATTCGTGGGAGATCCCCTTTGCAGACACGGTCCAGGTACCCCTGTCCCCGAATTTGCTCCTCTCGATCAAGTCCGAGCATCTCTAAGCCCGCCCGATTTACAGACTCGAACCGTCCGACGAGATCAATCTCATGGACACAGATCGGTGTGTGTTCAATGAGGGTCTCGAGTTCCTTCTCTCTGTGGGTCAGAGCCCGGAGGGCCCGACTTTGCTTTGTGACATCCCGAATCACAGCTCTGCATTCCAGTCCGTCTGGGGAGAGTGCGGCTTCTATGTGTACGGTTTGTGGGCTCTGCCCTTCTTGCTCTAGGTCAACCTCGCAGCCGGAAAGGGAAGCGTCTAAAAATACGCGCCTCAAGAAGGCATCGAAAACGGGCCGAAAAGACTGCCCCACATACGTCTTGAAGAGCTGCCCCATCAGCAATGCGGAGTCGCGGTTCAAGAGCTGAGCACCTGCCCGGTTGGCCAGGGTGATCTCGCTGTCGCGCAGCAGCGTAAAGTAGCCAACCGGAGCCGAATCGTAGAGATCCGCATAGCGAGCGGCGACCGCTCTCAACTCGGCGTTGGATGCCGTCTTACTGATCCTACTCGGTGGGTGATTGCGAATTCCGCTCATCGTGAATATGCTACGCCATGCGAGTCGTTAGATCACTTGATCGGGTTCGAAGTGGCGCAAGAACACCCTAGTAGATGAAGTCGGTGCCCTGCACCAATGTCTTTGTTACACCGACCCAACCGGATCACCGCCCCGAGTCTCTGCAACTCGGCGAATCAAGGCCACGCTGGACTTCAACAAGCCCTCACTGAAGGCTTTGCCCTCTCCCCTTCCAACTAGAACGGAAGTTCCTATCTGGAAAGGCTGGCTAGCTGGCTTACAGGGTTGTTGCGCTTAGAGCGAACAGCAACAAGCCCAAGCCTTCAAGCAGAGCAGCGCCAATCAGTCCGGCACCAAAACCATGGGGGGGCTGCCCAGCTGGACGTCCGCATGTTCGTCGGGGCAAAACGAAACGACGATGTCCGCCGAGTCGATCATGAACACTGCCGGGGCACCGATAGGCAATGCTAGTCGTTGAGGCAAACCGTCTTGTCGCCTTAGGTGAACGAGAGCCCTTGAGGTTCACAGCCAGTGGACGATTCTGACTGACTGCCTGCTTGCAGAACAGCGCCATCAGCGGACTGGATGCACACAGGGGGCCTTCCTGGGGTCCCTTTTCACCATGAACTTCGCCGTGTACGAAACAGAAAGCAGTGCTTCTACAGCCAGAGCGTACTCTGGCGAGGTGCTGGGGTGGCCCTCCCCGTCAATCATCAGGAACTGGAGTCTGGGCACGTCAACCTGAACCACATCTTTGGCGGACGGCCGGTAGAGGCTCTCGAGCTCCTTCTTGAGATCGGTCTTCTGCACGAGGGCTTCCATGGATGGCTAACGGGCATCCTGCAGGCCCGTCTGGGGAATCGACAGACCTTTCTTAGCATGGCCGGTGGAGGGCCGCATGAGGCTGGAGTTACCGAAGCCGTTGCAGATGGTGTGGGGGATTGGCGCGGCATGATAGAGTTCGCGCCCATGACTCCGACTCCCTCTGAAACTGCGCGGGCCTACCACTCGATCACCAAGCACCATGTCTTTCGCCAGGCGCGATCCTTGGGGTATATGGATTGGGAGAATCAGCCGAATCCGTTTCGGCGTTTCGAGGGGGCGGCCGAGGTGGAGCTGCCGCTGGGTGGCGACGCGACTGGGACGACTTGGGGCCAGGCCATGGGGGCCGATGACGGTGCGCCGGATGCGCTGGGGCGTGGGCTGGTTCAGGTCGGGCGTATGTTGGAGCTCAGCCTTGGGCTGACTGCATGGAAGGAGTTCGAGGGCAGTCGCTGGAGTCTGCGGGCGAACCCGTCTAGCGGGAACTTACACCCGACCGAGGCCTATCTGATCGTGGGCAACAACTGCCCGGGCTTGCCGGCGGGGGTGCTGCACTACGCGCCTCAGGAGCATGTGCTGGAGCTGCGCTGCTCGTTGGATGCGCAGAGCGCACAGGTGCTTGGGGCGCTGCTGCCCGAGGGCGGCTTCTTGGTTGCCTTTACTTCCATTCACTGGCGCGAGGCGTGGAAGTATGGCGAGCGCGCCCTTCGCTACTGCGCATTGGACACCGGGCATGCCATCGGATCGGTGGACTATGCTGCCTTGTGTGTGGGGGCGAACGTGCTGCCCACGACGGGTTGGACGGACGATCAGTTGGGCCAGATTTTGGGTACCGATCAAGGGGCTGAGGAGCTGGCCGATTGGGATCGGGAGCACCCCGAAGCGCTGATTGCGATCGTGCCCCAAGGCAGCGCTCACGAGGGCGCTGGTTTTGATCTGCCGGTTGACGAGGTCCTGGAAGTCTTGAGCCGCGGCACCTGGCACGGCACTCCCAATGCGCTGAGCCAGGAATACCATGATTGGGATGTGATCCAGGCGACGGCGGATGCGGCGCGGCGCGTTACGGGGCAGATGCCCCTTTCCGCGGACTCTAAGGCGCCGGCTCTGTCCACGGCCGCGCGGGTCGCGGCGACGGCGGACCAAAAGTTAGAGCCGCTCTTGCGAGGGCGGCGCAGCGCTTACTCCATGCGCGCCGGGATACAGATTTCCCTAGAGGCTTTTGGGGAGATGCTGGATGCGACGCTGCAGCGGGACTCCATCGCGCCTTGGCGTGGATGGGGTGACGAGCCCAAGGCGCACCTGCTGGTGTTTGTCCACAGGGTCGAGGGGCTCACCCCCGGCCTGTACCTGTTGGAGCGCAATACCAACCACGGACGGCGACTGCGGGACGCGATCTCCAAGGACATGATCTGGGGGCTTGTACCGGGTTTAGAGGAGGCCGGATTCGGTCACCTGCGGCTGTCTCTGTTGCGAAGGGGGAACTGCGAGAGTATGGCCCGGGCCGTCTCGTGCCAACAGGAGATCGCCGGAGATGGCGTGTTCAGCCTAGGCATGCTGTGCGACTTCTCCGCAGTCGTGGACGCCGACGCCAGCGCCTACCGCCGACTGTTCTGGGAGTGCGGCGTCATTGGCCAAGCCCTGTACATCGAGGCCGGAGCCCAGGGCTTCAGCGCCACGGGAATCGGCTGCTACTTCGACGACTCCGTGCACGAGCTACTCGGTCTGCAAAACGACGAGTGGCAGGTGATGTACCACTTCACGGTGGGGCAGTCCATCGAGGACGAGCGCCTGCAGACCCAGTCCGCTTACGGACACTTGGAAGGCCGCGTCGAATAAGGCCGGGCAGCAAGGCGGGTCAGTCGCCCACGCTCTCGTCTGCTTTCCCTGACCCGCGCTCTAACCCAAGTGCAATCAGCAGGCCCAGAGCGTAGCCAAGGAAGTCCCGCCAATCGAAGGAGCTGCCCAGCAACAGCTGTCCCAGCCAGTGGCCGCGCACGGTCTCCAGTCCGGCTGGATGCCACAGTTGGCTGAGCTCGACAAGGCACGTCAGGGCGAAGACGACCAATCCCACGCGAAGGTAGCTCCAATCGGGGCGCACGCAAAGCGCAAGATAGATCCAGGCCAAGACGTAGAACGTCCCGCCGAGTTGCTGCCGAACCGGTTCGGCGCCGGGCCCGGAGTAGACCATCGTCCCAAGGCCAAGGGCGACGATGATCACGAGTCGAAGCAGGTAGTGGGAACGGGATTTCATTGAGAGCGGCCGCGCGTTTGGCTGTGCTTTCATTCTGAGTTGTCAAAGAGCTGTGGCCTCGCCGCGCCCCGGATTTCCGCGCTGGTCGGGCTGGATCGCCTGGGTGTGCCGCTCATCCTGCGCGCCACAAAGCAGACGCTCGGGCACCGACTCGGTTGCGGGAAAAGGCCCAAAAGCAGTGAGGGAGCGCCCGGAAAGTGGTCTCCGGATAGCTCCCGGAGAGGCTTAGATCGCGATTTTTGCCGAACAAAGCCCGAACTTTCGACGGATAACCCCCAGACGGGTTGCAACCATTCGCACGCCCGGCGATCCTAGTTGTATGTTGGTAGATCTATCGATTCGAGACCTGGCCCTGATCGAGGCGGCCGAGCTGTCCTTTGGGCCGGGCTTAAACGTTATCAGTGGCGAGACGGGCGCGGGCAAGAGCCTGCTAGTCGGAGCGCTGGAGTTGGCCCTAGGCCTGCGCGCTCGCGTGGGCGGTGGAGGCCAGGTGCGCAAGGGTGCCAAGGAAGCCCGGGTCGAGGCTCGCTTCGAGTTTCCCCGTGCGAAAAAGGGCGGGTCTAGGGATAGCGCCCTGGCTATCGGGTCCACGGATCGTGCTCTGGCCATCGGCTCTTGGCTTGAGGCTCATCTGCCCGACTTCGTAGAGGAGTGGGAGTTGAGTCGCGAGCTGATCCTGGGCCGCACGATTACTTCCGAGGGGCGCACTCGAGCCCGGGTGAACCAGCGCCCGGTGCCGCTGAAATCACTGCGCGGCCTCGCGGAGCTGTTCCTCGAGATTCACGGACAAAATGATCACCAGAAGCTGTGCGAGGCGGACGAGCAGCTGCGCCTGGTCGATGCCTATGGCGGCGCGGGCAAGCTGCTGGCCTCCTACCGCGAGACCCGGGACACCTGGCTGCAAGCGGTCGGGCTCTTGTCGGACTTCTACAACGCCCGCGGGAAGCGCCGCGATCGATTGGATCTGCTACGTTTTCAAGTCGCCGAACTGGAGGCTGCGCGCCTCGAACCTGGCGAGATGAAGGCGCTCCAGGCAGAGCGCGAGCTACTGCGCCATGGGGGCGACCTTCGCGGCGAGCTGGGTGGCATCAGCGACTCGCTCTCGGAATCAGACAACGCCCTGCTGGACCAGGTCCGCGCCATGGAGGTCAAGGTCACCGCCTGGAGCCGCCGCGTGGATGGCCTGGCGGAGACGACCGAAGCCTTCCGAGAGGCCGTCGTTTATATGGAAGAGGCCGCCGCGGGGCTGGTCAGCTTCGCGGACGCCGTGGAGGTCGATCCCGCGCGCCTAGAGGAGGTCGAGGAGCGCATGGACGAGCTCGAGCGGCTGTGTGCGAAGTTCGGCGCCGACGAGGCTGGGCTGGTCGACTTGGCCCAGCGCTTGGAGCTCGAACTGGAGTCCCTTGTGGCGAAGGAGGGCTCGAGCGATTTCCTCGAAGCCGGGGTGGATGCCGCGCGCAAGAAAGTCGCAGCCGCTGCCAAGAAGCTCACCAAGGCCCGGACCGCTGCTCAAAAGCCCCTAGCCAAGGAGGTCGAGACCGCCTTGACTGGCCTCGAACTGGGTAAGGCGCGCTTTCAGGTCGCCTTGTGCCCGCGAAACACCACCGGCGGTACGCCCTCCCAGCCTGCCGCGGGGGACGTCACTCCCGAGCTCGCCCTACCGAAGCAGATCAGCAAGGCCGTCGCCGCCGACATCAAGCTGTTCGGCAAGGACGGCGTCGAGTCCATCGAGTTCCTGCTGGCCGCCAACCCCGGCGAGCCCGCTGCCCCCCTGTCCAAGGTCGCCTCGGGCGGCGAGGCCGCGCGCATCATGCTCGCGGTTCGCGGCGTGTTGGCCGCCAGTGACCGCGGTCGCACCCTGGTCTTTGACGAGGTCGACGCGGGAGTCGGTGGCCGTCTCGGCCCCGCCGTCGCCGGTCGCCTGCGGGATCTCGGCGAGGGCAACCAGGTGCTCTGCATTACCCACCTGCCGTCCATCGCCGCCGCCGCGCACCTGCACCAAAGGGTCGCCAAGGAGGTTCGCGCCGGCCGCACCGTCACGATCTTCGACGAGCTCAGCCGCAAGGGCGCCGAGGCCGAGCGCGTCAGCGAGCTCGCCGACATGATCGCCGGTGGCGCCAAGGAAAAAACGGCCCGTGCCGAGGCCGGCCGCCTGTTGAAGAGCTTCGCCTAATGGGATTATTCTGGTGGTTGCCCTTCGGCCGCGTGCCCGAGATAACGGCCGCCGATCTCAAGCGCAAGCTGGGTAAGCATGGCCCCCTGCT
>JBLHWM010000038.1:0-16299 GCA_047629095.1 Planctomycetota bacterium
AATTGAAAACAACCGGGTCAACGATGCGGCAGTCCAGGCGGTTTCCCTCTTGGCGTCAAGCGATCATTTAGGACTTGGTCAGCACGGCAAGATGCTTGCTCGCTGTTAGGTAGTTGACGCTGCGCTAGGCTTTAGGCGCTGCGCTAGGTTTTAGACGCTTCGCTTGGGTGGGGATGTTGGGCGTCTCGGTCAGCAGCAGGATTCCGGAGTCCCCCTGGCGGAAGTGGAGCCGGACGCCCCACGCGTATCTCCCGCGCGCAGCGCCCCAATCAAGCCAACGTTTACTGCCAAGCGCAGCGTCCATTCCGCGCGAAGCGCCTCCAACAAGAAGGCCCGCGCAGCCCCCCCTTTACGACTGCGAAGCAAAGAACCTGAGTAAGTCGGTTAAGGTAAGCATGCCAAGCAGCTTCTCATTGACGACGACGGGCAAGGCACTGATCTTGTTTTTGACCATGATAGCTGCTGCGTCCACAAGGAAGCAGCCCGGGTCAATAGGGATGACGAACTGGCTCATGACCGAGAAGACCCTGATGTTGGGGATGGTCATACGGCTCTCGGATTGGGCTTTGGCATCCATGATTGAACTGTTGGCGAGGCCCAAGCGGATGTCGCGGTCACTGAGCAGGCCGACTAGCTTGCCGTCTTCCACTACGGGCAGGTGACGGATCCTGTCACTGAGGCACAGGTCTAGGGCTGCTCCAATTTCGACGTAGGGGTCGAGGGTGATTGGGTTCGAGCGCATTTGGGTCGAGACCGGTTGTCGCCAGGATGTGGGCACGTTGTCGGTCTCCACTTGAGTTATGAAAGCGCCGAGTAGGTCGGTCTCGGTCACGATTCCCACTAGCACGCCCTCGTCTACGACCGGCAGACAACCGATGCGGTGCTCAATCATGAGTGCGGCGGCTTCCTTTGGGGACTGGGTCTGGGGCACACAACGGGCCGGACTGATCATCACCTCGCAAATTTGCTTGGGTGTGGGAAGGGGGCGGCCCCAAGCGTCTTGCATCCTCTCGGAAGTGGACAGCCAGCCCGTGGCAAGTTGCACGTCTCGATCGGACAGTACACCGAGCACCTCTTTGTTTTCCACAACCGGCAGGTGCCGGAAGGGGAAGCGATCGAAAATCCGCATGGCGGTATCGAGCCCCTCTTCCGGTCCAAGCGAGACTGGGCTGGGGGTCATAAGGTCGGCAAGGTAAAGTGGTGGTTTTGTCATTGGGGGAAAGATTCAGCCTCGGGCATAAGCGGCTATGAGGATCCCTAGGTTTTAATACATTCAGGGTCTCTTAGCCACTAAACAGACGGGGGAGTCCGGAATTCCGGCCCGAGTCATTCCTATCGTGACTGGACGTGCCAAAAATGGACCAAAGCCTATGACTCAGGGAGCATTGGGCAGGCCGTCGCCGTAAACTGCAGTCCTCTACTCATCCCAGTAACTCCCTGCGCCCTCGATCCCATGGCCACAAAGGTCACCACTCCTGCCTACCCCCAGGTTGACACCTCCCCCAATTTCCCTGCTCTCGAGACGGAAATACTGGCCATTTGGAAGTCCCAGGGCACTTTTGAGCAGTCGATCGCGGCGCGGGAAGGCGGTGCGAATGAGTTTGTCTTCTACGACGGGCCCCCGTTCGCCAATGGCTTGCCTCACTATGGGCACCTGCTGACCGGCTATGTCAAGGATATCGTGCCGCGCTACCAGACCATGCGCGGGCGCCGGGTCGAGCGCCGCTTTGGGTGGGACTGCCACGGGCTTCCTGCCGAGCTTGAAGCCGAGAAGGTTTTGGGCATCAGTGGCCGTAATCAGATCCTGGAGATGGGTATTGAGCCCTTCAACGAGGCCTGCCGCAAGTCCGTGATGAAGTACACCTCCGAGTGGGAGCAGTACGTCACTCGCCAGGCGCGTTGGGTCGACTTCGAGAACGACTACAAGACCATGGACCGGCCCTACACCGAGAGTGTGATGTGGGCGTTCAAGACCCTGTGGGATAAGGGGCTGATCTACGAGGGCTTCAAGGTCATGCCCTACTCTTGGGCGATGGAGACCACCGTCTCGAATTTCGAGACGCGCATGGACAACGCCTACCGCGAGCGCCAAGACCCCGCTGCGACCGTTGCCTTTGGACTGGTGACAAGAGAGGGCGAGCCCGAGCACGTGGATGTGCTCGCTTGGACCACGACACCTTGGACCTTGCCGTCGAACCTTGCGCTTTGTGTTGGCGCCGAGCTGGACTACGCGGTCTTTGATAAGGACGGGCGCTGGCTTGTGATTGCGTCCGCCTTGGCGGGCAAATTCGAAAAGGAGCTCGACGGTGCCGAACAGGTTGCGACCTGGAAGGGCAGTGAACTCGTCGGGCGCGTGTACACGCCGCTCTTCCCTTACTTTAAGGATCACTCCGGCGCGTTCCAGATCTTGCATGGGGACTTCGTGTCCACGGAAGATGGCACGGGCATCGTTCACCTGGCACCTGGCTTCGGTGAGGACGACCAGCGCGTCTGTGAAGAAGAGGGCATCGAGCTCGTCTGTCCCGTTGACTCGGCCGGCCTGTTCACCTTCGAAGTTACCGATTACAAGGGGATGCAGGTCTTCGAGACCAACCGGCCGATCCTGCGCAGGCTGAAGGAAGAGGGGCGCCTCTTTCGGGAGGAGTCCTACCTTCACAACTACCCGCACTGCTGGCGCACGGACACGCCATTGATCTACCGAGCCGTCAGCTCTTGGTTCCTCAAGGTCACCGCGATCCGCGACGAGATGGTGCGCCTCAACCAGGAGATTCACTGGATCCCCGGGCACGTGCGCGACGGGTCCTTTGGTAAGTGGCTCGAGGGTGCCAGGGATTGGCCCATCAGCCGCAGCCGCTTCTGGGGTGCGCCGATGCCCATCTGGCGCAGTGACGATCCGGCCTATCCGCGCATCGATGTCTACGGCTCGATTGACGAGCTCGAGGCGGACTTTGGGGTGAAGGTGCTCGACCTGCACCGGCCGTTTATCGACGACTTGACTCGCCCCAACCCGGACGACCCCAGCGGCAAGAGTGTGATGCGACGCATCCCCGATGTGCTCGACTGCTGGTTCGAATCCGGCTCGATGCCCTTTGCCCAGGTTCACTATCCCTTTGAGAACAAGGACTGGTTCGAGTCCCACTTCCCGGCTGACTTTGTCGTGGAGTACGTTGCCCAGACTAGGGGCTGGTTCTATACGGCCATGGTGCTTGCGACCGGGCTGTTCGGAAAGCCGCCCTTCAAGAATGTGATCTGCCACGGCGTGGTGGTTGACGAGGACAATCAAAAGCTCTCCAAGCGACTCAAGAACTATCCGGATCCCACGGACATGTTCAACAAGCACGGCTCGGACGCCATGCGCTGGTACCTGTGCTCCTCCCCGATCCTGCGCGGGCAAGATCTCTCGGTCGACTTGAAAGGCAAGGGCATCGCCGAGGTGGTGCGCCTTGTGATCATGCCGGTCTGGAACGCCTGGAGTTTCTTCAGCATGTATGCGAGGGCGGACGGTGTAAGTGCTGAGTACCGCCCCAATCCGGGTCCTGATGCGCCTGTTCTGGATCGGTACATTCTGGCCAAGGTTCGCGACCTTGTGGTCGGTGTAACCGAGGCCATGGATAACTACGAGCTGAGCATCGCCTGCACGAATGTGCGTGCGTTCTTGGATGCCTTCAACAACTGGTATATCCGTCGCAGCCGCGGCCGCTTCTGGAGTACGGTCACTGGCGATGCCGCCGTGGACGCGGAGAAGTTCTCGGCCTACGACACGATGTACACGGTGCTGCACGTGCTAAGCCGCACGGTGGCCCCGCTGTTGCCCCTGGTGTCAGAGCAGATCTTCCGTGGTCTCGTCGGACCGGACGAGAGCGTCCACTTGGCCGACTGGCCGGATGTCGATGAGCTGCAGGCAGACGACGCGCTCGTGCGGGAGATGGACTTGGTGCGCGATGTTTGCACCGGCGCCCTTGGTGTTCGGAACGAGGCTGGCCTGCGGGTCCGCCTGCCCTTGACGAGTCTGACCATTGCCGGTCCCGGCGCGCCTGAGCTCGCGGAGATTCAAGGCCTCTTCGAGCTGGTGCAGGACGAGGTCAATGTTAAGAGCGTAGCCGTTGAGGGTGACGTGGAGAGCCTCGGTAAGTTCGAGCTCTTTGTGAATGCCCGCGCTGCGGGACCGCGCCTTGGGAAGAGCACGAAGGATGTGATTGGCGCTTCCAAGCGCGGTGAGTGGAAGGACCTCGGTGACGGCAAGGTCGAGGTCGGTGGCTTCGTCCTCGAAGGCGACGAAGTCGAACTACGCCTCGTGCCCCGTGAGGGTCTCGAGGGCAAGGCGACGCTTGCGATTCCCAGCAGTGGAGTCGTGATTGCCCTCGACGTAGTGACTACGCCAGAGCTAGAGCGCGAGGGCATCGCCCGGGACGTGGTTCGTCACATCCAAGAGGCGCGCAAATCGGCTGGGTTACAGGTCTCCGATCGCGTTGTCCTGGCCCTTGTACTTCCCGAGGAAGGCCAAGCTGCGGTGGAAGATCACCGAGACTATATCCAAGGCCAGACGCTAGCGGACTCAATCGTCTTCGGTGCGGGAGAGGGCGGCTATTCCCACACAGCGAACCTGCTTGGGCAGCCGATTTCCGTGACTGTCACTAGAGTCGAAGTTGTGAAATCCTGACCCGAGGCCAGGGGCCTCATGATCCGATCGAAGAGCGGCAATAGCTATGGGTGAACTAAACGTCAGTGCATTAGATGAGCAGGGTCAGCGCGCGTTCACGCGTGCGCTCCTTGATGATGTTCAGGCCCTCGAACGCATGATTGCGGAGGGGCTGATTGAGACGGGTATTCATCGCATCGGTGCCGAGCAAGAGTTCTTCCTCGTGGACAAGGCCTTTCGTCCCGCTGCCTTGGCCGAAGACATGTTGAACGTACTCGATCCGAAGTTCTTCACCTCGGAGCTCGCGACCTTCAACATCGAAGCGAACCTCTCGCCGCGTGCCTTCGAGTCCGGCTCCCTGCTGGCGATGGAGAAGGAGCTCGATGATTGTATTGCCAATGCTCGCGCGGCTGCCCGCGGGCTCGGTGGGGACGTTGTGATGACGGGTATCTTGCCCACCTTGAGCGACGAGCACATTAGCCTCGACTGGATGACACCCCAGGCACGCTATGCCGAGCTGAACGAGACCCTGTGCCGCCTCGCTGGGGGGAAGTTTGAGACCCTCATCAAGGGGTTGGATCAACTCCAGACCAGCAGCGACAATGTGATGCTCGAGGCTTGCAACACAAGCTTTCAGATTCACTTTCAAGTTGCGCCCGATCAATTTGCCCGGACCTACAACTTGCTCCAGGCCGTGACCGCGCCGGTACTGGCCGCTGCCGTCAACTCGCCGATTTTGCTGCAGAATCGGCTCTGGCACGAGACTCGGGTCGCGCTCTTTCAGCAGTCTCTCGACTCGCGCTCGGAAGCCAAGAAGAAGCGTGGCACGCCGCCCCGGGTCAACTTTGGCGACGCCTGGGTCAAGGACAGCGTACTCGAGATCTACCGCGAGGATATCGCGCGCTTCCGGAGTATTCTCGGTGCCGAAATAGGCGAGTCCTCCCTCCATATTTTGGACCGTGGAGAGGTGCCGAGCCTCAAGGCGCTCTGCATGCATAACGGTACGGTCTATCGTTGGAACCGCCCGTGCTATGGCGTCGGTGCTGGCAAGCCTCACCTGCGCATCGAAGCGCGCGCCTTCCCATCGGGCCCCACGGCACTTGACGAAATTGCGAATGCCGCCTTCCTGTTCGGCCTAATGGCAGGTGTCCAGAAGCACCATGGCGACGTAACCGAGGCGCTGCTCTTCGACCACGCGAAGGAGAACTTCACCAACGCGGCACGCTATGGCTTGAAGGCCCAGTTCCACTGGGTGGACGGTGAAGTTATCAGCGCGACGAAGCTCATCCTTGAGCGCCTGCTTCCCCAAGCGGCGGACGGGCTTCTCGAGTCGGGGTTTTCTGACCAAGAGGTCGACCGCTACCTCAGTGTGATCGAGGAGCGCGTCAAGAGTGGCCGGACTGGTAGTCAATGGGTGCTCGATAGCATCGACGCCATGAAGGGCAAGGGCACGACCGATGCGCGTTGCCGGGCGCTGACGGAGGCGATGGTGACACACCAGGAAGCCGGCGGTCCGATCCACACCTGGCCAACCCTCGATCACCTCGCGACCAAAGATTGGCGCGACGACTATCGCACCGTTTCTCAGGTCATGGTGCGCGACCTGTTCACCGTTCACCCCGAGGACCTCGTGGACCTCGCGGCCAGCGTGATGGACTGGGAGCACCTGCGCCATGTACCTGTGGAGAATGAAGACGGGGAGCTCGTCGGCTTGATTACCTCGCGCCACTTATTGCGCTTGATGGGCAAGGGCAAGACCTCGGAGGTGGCCGTTCAGGACATCATGCTGAAGGAGCCTATCCATGTGCCCGCTGATACGGGCATCCTAGACGCCATGCATCTGATGCGTGAGAATCGCCTGGCTTGTCTGCCTGTCACGAAGGACGGCAAGCTGATTGGCCTAGTAACCGAAGCCGACTTCCTCACCGTGGCGGCGCGCCTGTTTGAAGAGCAATACCAAGATAAGGACTCCACGGGAGCCGAGGGCTAAAGCTCGATGCGTCTCTCCTCCGATCCAATCTCCACCATGGGAAGCCCAAGTCCGTCACCTGATAGCCTGCGCGAGGTCGGTCGTTTTGATACGGACGAATCTGGCCCGCTTTTCCTTGCCATCGGCGGGCTGCATGGAAACGAACCCGCTGGCATCGAGGCTGCGGGGCGTGTCCTCGAGCGCCTCGCTCAGAGTGAGATTCAACTTCGGGGCCGTCTCGTTGCCCTGCGCGGCAATCTACCAGCCCTGGCCTGCAACCAGCGCTTCATCGAACGCGACTTGAACCGTGTCTGGAACCCCAGTGACTTACTTGGACTCGAACAACGCGAGCACCACCAAGACGGGCCCGATGAAGCCCAGCTTAGGGACCTGCTCCAGACCTTCTCGAAGCTCTTTGTGGAGCACTGCGGCGACGCCTCCTTGGAGGACATCGTGCTGTTGGACCTTCACTCGACCTCGGGACCGAGTACGCCCTTTCTCTGCATGGCGGACACACTGCAGAACCGGCCCGTCTCCTTTGCCCTAGAGGTGCCCGTGATCCTGGGTCTCGAGGAGGCCCTTGAGGGAACCCTGCTGGATTACATGAGCGAGGCCGGCCACATCGCCATGGCCTTCGAAGGTGGAGCCCACACGGACCCCTCCACAGTGGATTGCCACGAGGCGGCGATCTGGTGCGGCCTAGTGGCGGCCGGCTGTCTGGAGGAAGGTGCTCTCGCCGGGGACACGAACGACATGTCGGCCATGCGTGCACGCTTGCGGCAAGCTGCCGCTGGCGCACCGGCGATTGTCGAGGTGCTGCACCGGCACGGGACCCACCCCGAGGATGGCTTCGTGATGGCTCCTGGTTGGGTCAACTTCCAACCTGTGGTACGCAATGGGAAGCTCGCGACGGATGATCGTGGAGAGATCCTTGCGCCTCTCACAGGGCGCCTACTCTTGCCGCGCTACCAAGCCCAGGGTGATGACGGATTCTTCCTCTCCCGGGACGTGCGGCCGATATGGCTGAACCTCTCCGCATGGCTGCGTCGTCGCCAGCTAGATCGCTTCCTGCATTGGCTTCCTGGCGTTTCTCGCCAAGACGGAGACCCGCGCCGCCTGCGCATCAACCGCCAGCGCGCACTCTTTGGGGTTAAGCAGGTCTTCCACTTGCTCGGCTACCGGCGCTACCAGGAAGATGAGTCCGGCTTCCTATTTCTGCGTCGACCGGATCGCCTGATGCCCAAGTCGAAGGTCAGTTAGGCCTGGAGGCTCGGCTCCACGGGCAACAGCTCACCGAGCCGCGCGATTGCAGTAGCGATGTCGGGGCAGTGTTCGACCATAGCCAAGTGCGCAGGTGCGATAAACTCGGGGTTGTTCAAAAGGGCGAGCAGATCCCGCCAAACATCCCCAACCGCTAGAATCGGTACGGGCACAAGCTCCGCGATCATGGTCGAGTTCCAAAGAAGGGCGAGCTCAAGTAGGGTGCCCACGCCACCCGGCAAGATGACCGCGGCGTGACAGGTGGACGTAACTAAGCCGAGCCTCTCCAGCAAGGTCGCTGTCCGCAGCTCCTTGGTCACCCAGGCGTTGACCTCGGTACCTGGTCGAAAGCTCTCGATTGCGTCGCATGTAGCACCGACCACAACACCTCCGGCTTCGTTGGCTCCACGGCTCGCCGCCTCCATGGTGCCGCCATAGCCACCTGTGAGTACGTCGAGGCCAAGCTCGGCGATGCCGCGACCAAGGTCCATGGCCTCGATATAGCGTGGCGTGGCGGGCTGCGGGCCCGCCGATCCAAAGATGCTGACAAGGCTCCGGCTAGGGTCGGGAGTGGTTATTGATGTGACCTGGCCCGTGGGGGCTTGCTGTGGTGTGCTATGCATGGCGCAATTGCACCGGACCTGCGCCAGTATCGCAAGGTGCTTCGTGTATTCTTGTGCCATGTTTCTTGCCCACCTAAGACGCTCCGCAGTTGTGATCCCGCTCTTGCTCATCGCGCCCTTTATGGTTGTGGCTTGGTGCCTACGGAAGCTGGGCTCGGACCGCATCGGGCTGTCCATGGCTGCAAGGGGCCAGCAACTCTGGGCGCGCATGACTTGTGCCGTGCTAGGGATTCACCTCGACACCCTGGGAAAGCCACCTGTGGGGGCCTTTGTGGTGACGGCAAATCACCTGAGCTACATCGACGTGCTTGTTCTTGCCGCACTGTTTCCAGGACGCTTCATAGCCAAGAGCGAAATAGCTGCATGGCCCTTAGTGGGGACCATCGTGCGCATGTCGGGCACCCTCTTCGTTCGACGCGGAGACCGCACGGATGTGCCGCGCATGGTGGCGCGTATGAAGGCAACCCTCGAGTCAGGAGTCGGCATCACGTACTTTCCCGAGGGTTACGCGTCCCGGGGGCTAACCGTGAAGCGCTTCCATGCGGGTCTCCTCCAGAGCGCCGTGGCGGGCGGTTTCCCCTGCTTGCCCGTTGCCTTGAGCTACTCGACCCCACGCTCGGAGCTCTCGCCAGCCTGGACCGTTGGATGGTGGGGATCTGTCTCCCTTGGGCCGCATATGCTGCGCATGCTCGCCCAGGGGCCGATCGTCGCCCGTGTTCGCTGGGCCGCTCAGCCTCTTGTTGGGGATGAGCGCAAGCAGCTTGCCGCAGATCTACACGCCCAAGTTCTGGAGCATTTCGAGCCCCTGGGCCAAGAATCTCTGCCCGAGCCCCTGCCCGGCGATCCCCTTGCGACGGACGAACTGGAAGACTAAAACCGCCCCCAGGCACCACGTTCACGTAACTTATGCACGAATCCAACCCGCCTCACACGATTCCTATTTGACCGAATTGGCCTTTTCACCGACAGTATAGACCCGGCCTTCCTCCGTGTTTAGCCCAACCCTCTATAGCCAACCAATGAAGTTCCCCTTCTGCACCGTGCTGACGGCGCTCCTGTTCTCTTTCTGCGCCAACTCTGCGAGCGCGCAAACTCCCCTTACAACGGAGCTTGTCGTCAACGGTTTGAACAAGCCTGTCGAGGCCATCGGTTTGCCTGGTGATCCTCGCATCTTCATTGTTGAGCAGAATACAGCCCAAGTGCGCGTGTTCGATGGCACGAACCTGCTTGCCGCCCCGCTGGTCAACGTCAAGAGCTTGGCTACCACCAGTGGCAACGAGCAAGGGTTGCTCGGCCTTGCGTTCCACCCAAACTTTGGCGTGCCCGGCGCTGTCGGTGAGGATTACTTCTACATCAACTACACGCGCAGCGGCCCGTCTCGCAGTGTTGTTGATCGCTTCACGGTCTCACCGACGAACCCGAACATTGCGATCAACTCAAGCCGCCTCGAGATCATGAGCGTAAGCCAGCCCTTCAGCAACCACAACGGTGGCTGCTTGCGGTTTGGCTCTGATGGCTACCTGTACATTGGTTGGGGCGACGGCGGCTCGGCTAACGATCCTCAGTGCCGGGCCCAGAACGGCCAGGTCCTGCTCGGCAAGATGCTGCGTATCGATGTGGACGGCGGCTCCCCTTATGCTATCCCCCCTTCCAACCCCTTCGTTGGTGACCCGAACACTCTTGACGAGATCTGGTCCACTGGTCTGCGCAACCCTTGGCGCTACGCCTTCGATGCCTTGACCGGGGAACTGTTCATCGGCGACGTCGGCCAGAACGCACGTGAAGAGATCAACGTGATCTCTCCGTCAGCATCAGGGATCAACTTCGGTTGGAAGATGATGGAAGGCTTTAAGTGCAACTCGACTACGTCATGCGGGGCTGTACCGGCTTGCAACTCTCCCGCCCTTACGCTTCCTGTTAGCGAGTATTCACACGGCGGGTTTGGTGGTCGCTGCTCGATCACGGGCGGCGAGGTCTACCGCGGCTGTAAGATTCCCGACCTGTTCGGCACTTACTTCTACGCTGACTACTGCAACAACGACATCTTCTCCTTCGACTACACCGGCGGAACCGTGAACAACGGCATGGATCGCACGTCCGAGCTTGCTCCCGGCGGCGGCCTCTCGATCGGTTCGATCACCTCATTTGGTGTGGACGGCGACGGCGAGATTCTGATTGTTGACCAGGGCGGTGAGATCTTCCGCGTGATCGCAGCCGTGGCCCCGGCCATCGCTGACTGCGACAACAACGGCAAGGACGACATCTGCGAGATCACCATGAACCCGAGCCTTGACATGAATGGCAACGGTGTTCTGGACTCCTGCGACCCGACTTGCGGTTTCACCTCTTACGGCGTCGGTGCTTCTCCGGCTAACTACCTTGTGCTTGCTGGTGGAGGCTCCTCCAGCGTCGGCGGTGTGGTGCAGGCGAACACTTCGGGTGCGCTTGGATCGATCACCTTCAACGTGGTGTCCTTGGGCCAGAACAACTTGGCTGTGTTTGGTGGTGTGGTTCTCGTGAACCAGGCTCAAACGATTATCAACTCGGTCCAGACAGTGGTTGCTGGCAACTCGACTTGGTCTCTGCCGATCCCCGCTGGTCCGGCCCTGATCGGTTTGGATGTGTTCTTCCAGAGTGCCTCTCCCGATGGTTCACAGCCTTCAAACTGGGCTTTCTCTAACGGCCTTAAGTTGACGATCTGCCCCTAGGCTAGAGCGTTTTGAAAGGGGCGCCCTTGATCGGTCTTAGACTGGTCAAGGGCGCTCTTTTCGTAGGTTGACGGTCCATTCGCGGCGGTGATGCCGCTTGGCTTGAAAGTGGAGGGCGAGCGCGAGGGTTAGCTTTCGGGGCTTTGCGGGATGGGGGGGATGCTGTAGGGTCGGGGGATGAATAAACTTAGTTGCTTGGCTGGAATGGTCGTGTTTGGTCTGGGCGTTGACACAGGCTGGGCTTCGGATCTTTCTTTGGATGGGGGGACCGCCGCTCATATTGCCTATGGGGACTCGTTTCTAATTGAAGTGGCAGGAGGCAGTGGACTGCCGGCCTTCTTGTTTGCGGACTCGGGCCCTGGACCAAGTTTGGTATTGGGGGAGTTGGTGCCTCTGAGTTTGAGCCCGACGTTGTTTCTGGTGTACTCGGGGACAACGGATGCTTCTGGTACCTGGAGCGTTTCGTTTCCAACGCCGTCCAACCCTGCAATCAGTGGGGCCAAGTTTTATATGGGCGGGTATGTGCTCGATCCTAGTGATTCCAATGGTGTGGATTTCACGAATGGTGCCGTTCTGAATATTGGCCCCATAGTCGGTGCGGGTCCCGATCAGGCTGGCCTTGTTGGGCAACGTGTTGTACTGGATGGCAGTGGGGCGAGCCTTGCTGGTGGGAGCATTCCTGCGGGAGCTGTCCTCGACTGGCAGGTGCTCCAGGCACCAGGGGGGAGCAGTGCTTCTCTGTCGGCGGGTTATGTTCTCTATCCAACCTTCACCCCCGATGTGCCGGGCGACTTTCTCTTTGAGCTAACGGTGACCCACGGTGGAGTCCAGAGCTCGGAGCAGACGACCTTGCACGCTTGGGACTTGGATCTTGGCGCGGGCGTTACAGGCAAGTATTTCTCAGGGGGCACGGCGCCCATATCGGGCGCTCTTGTGGGACCAACACCCGCCAGTTTCACTCTAGATGGAGCGCCCGTCGCTCTGGATGGGGCGGGGAATTTTGGGCCTCTGGCTGTGCCCCTGGATACATCGGGCAGCTTGGATGGACTGCTGTTCGAGGTGACCCATGCGGATGGGACGAGTACGCGCTCTCGTCAGACGGTTGGCCTTGGGACGCCGGAGTGGGTAGCTTTTGGAGCCGCTCAATCGGCTATGGCGCACCTAGACCAAGAGGGTTTTGGCGCCCTATCTAAGGGCACGGAGCAGAGCTTGGAAGAGACGGACCTGGCTCCTCTCATCACTTCGATCCCCGCTGCGCAGGTCGCGAATGAGGAGGGGCTCTTTGGCTTTACAATCTTCTCGGCGACGATCAAGTTCACCAACATGAACATCGACCAGGATATGACGGTGACGCTTGTGCCGAATGCAAACAATGTTCGTGCCAACGTTCGCTTGACGGGTGTGAAGGTCGACTTCGACGTGTGGGGTGAACTGCTCGAGATTTCCTATAACCTAAATGGCGACTCGACATCGAGTGCCGTGGACATTGGCGCAGACCTGTTGCTAAGTACTAGCGGCGGGGACTTGGACCTAGATGTCTCTAATGTGTCTGTCTCCTTGACCAACTTCCAATTTGATCTACACGGCTTCCTTGGAGATGTCGCTCAGGTCTTCCTGCTCGAGTCATGGGTGAAGGAGACGGTGGTGGACACCATGGAGGCTGAGATCGGCAGCCAGATCGGCCCCATCGTTCTGGAGATGTTGTCAGCTTTCGAGTTCTCTCTGGACCTCGGCCCCGACCTAGGCTTGGAGACGACCGTGGACCTAGACTTCGTCTCTGCAAGCCACCAGGCCAGCGGCGTAACCCTTGGGCTCGATACAAAAGCCAGCGTTGGAGCAGCCAAGCCCGGTGCACCCGGTGTTCCGCTCTACCGCACAACTCCCTCGGCGGCCCCCGGCTTTGGTGCTTTGACGCCAACAGGGCAAACCTATGGCGGTGCGCTCGCGGCCAACGACGACTTCCTCAACTTGATCTTGGCTGCCTTGACCGAAGCTGGCCTGCTGGAAGGCGACCTGACCGAGCTCTTTCCCGAAGAGCCCGGTGGTGGCCCCGGTACGGTTCTGACCACCGACTCCCTTGGGGTGCTCTTCCCCGGCGCGGGGTTCCAAAACTTCCCCTCGGGGACCGTGGTCGAAATGGTTAGCCACGGGGTGATGCCGCCCATCGTGACCACTTCGCCCTCAGGCCCCGGTCTGCTCGTCATGGAGTTGGCCGGAATGGAGGTCAGCCTTGAGATCCCCACCCCCGAGGGCGCGGTCCCCGTTCTGCGTCTGGTGCTGGACGGCAAGGCCGACCTTGACATGATCGTCGAGCCCGATGGGACCCTTGGGGCGACCTTGGTGTCGTCGACCTTCACGCCGACCGTGCTATCGGGTTTCCCCGGCTCTAACGTTACTTCTCTCCAGGCGGGCAGTGACTTCCTGGTGCAGACCCTACTTCCCCAACTGACCAGTGCTTTGGGCGTGATCCCGGTTCCATCTCTCGATCAAGAGGGCGTGACCTTGACCACCGACGAGGTTCACCTGACCGGTGCCGGCAGCCAGTTCATGGGATTCTGGGGCAACATGTTCTACGTTCCGCCGGCACCCTGAGTTCGTGCTTGGTCTTGGACTCTTTGGCTAGCAGCTCATCGAAGATGGGTCGCCCAGGGACAAGGCCCTCTTTGGTTCGATGGGGAGAGGCGGGCGAGACCGCAGAGGCGGCCTTGCTGGCCGTTTCCGTGGTCTCGGTCCCGCTCGACGCGTCAGAGCCGAAGATGTGGGGCTGAGTCGGCCGTTCTTTAGGTGGGCTGCTGTGCCTTGAGCACTTCCCCTAGCTTGTGGAGCAGGCGGTCGGCCGTACCCGTGGTTGCGTTCATGCCCATCAATCCAATGCGCCAGATCTTCCCGGCCAAGGGGCCGAGTCCGCCGCCAATCTCGATGCTGAAACGCTCCAGCAGGTCG
Source organism: Planctomycetota bacterium (assembly GCA_047629095.1). Lineage (GTDB taxonomy): Bacteria > Planctomycetota > UBA1135 > UBA1135 > CALBMX01. The sequence continues at coordinate 14,143 of JBLHWM010000038.1, forward strand.
GCGCGCACGCGCGCCTCGTCAACGCCTTCGGGCACGCGTACTGCGGTTAGCGGGTAGAGCCGATGCTCTTCTTCCACGAGCAGCTCGAGCCCGAGATCTTCGAGGCCCTTCCATAGATGGCTTGCCGCTTCGGCATGACGCTTGAAGCGCTCGTCGAGACCCTCGCGTAGCACGAGTTCCGTCGCCTCATGCAGGGCGTACAGCATGTTGATCGGCGCAGTGTGATGGTAGGTGCGCTCGGAGCCCCAGTACTTTCCAATCAGTGACAGGTCGAAGTACCAAGAGGTGACCGGGGTCTTGCGCTGTTCGATCGCCTCGAAGGCACGCGCCGAAAGTGAGATGGGGGAGAGCCCCGGCGGACATGCCAGGCACTTTTGGGTGCCGGACCAGGTGGCGTCCACACCGCGGGCGTCGAGTTCAACGGGCAAGCCGGCCAAGGAGGTGACCGTATCGAGCACGAGCAGGGCGCCGGACTCGTCTGCGGCGGCGCGCAAGCTGGCAATGCGGTCGGCGCCGAGTAGCACGCCGGTGGAGGTCTCGGCATGAACTGCGCCGATGATTTTAAAGGACTTGCCCGCGGCCGCCTCGGCCATGGCTTGGCAGTCGAGGGGCGTGCCCCATTCGGATTCGACCCGCGTGACCACGGCGCCGAGGCGCTCGGCGCATTCGGCGAAGCGCACACCGAAGACTCCGTGGATTCCCACGAGCACCGCGTCGCCTGGCTCAATCAAATTTGCAAGGACTGCCTGCATGCCGCCTGAGCCCGTGGCCGAGATGGGCACCGTGAGTTCATTCTTCGTGCCAAACAAGCGGCCTAGGCGCTCCCTGAGCTCGTTCATGAGCTCGAGGAAGGCTGGGTCGAGGTGGCCGATGGTTGGCCGGGAGAGAGCCTCCAGGACCTCTGGGGGCGTGTTGCAGGGACCGGGGCCAAGCAGGAGGCGTGTGGGAGGGCAGAAGGAGGGGGCCATAGGGGCGGGAGAGGGGGGTCTTGGGGGGCGAAATTGGGGGCGCTGGGCCGTTTTGCTCCCTGGGGCGAACGGTGGAAAAGGGAACATAGCGTGACAAAGGACGCTCTAACACATACAAATAACATAGTGGAGTTCCCGAGGGGCAGGCCCCTTGGTGCTTTCGGAGTCCAATCTTGACTCCCTTATTGAGACCCAGCGCAACGCGAGCACGTTGTGCCCAACACCACCCACCACAAAACATGAAGCAGTTGGTAACAGGCGCATTCACGCTTACGGCCCTCGTATTTCTGTCTGGCATTGGCCAGGCACAGTGCTGAGGTCCCGCAGCCCGGGGGGGCAGTTCGGGCCCCCCGCCACGCAGAGCACCAACCGCAACCGGAGGAGGTCCGTCGAGTACCGGCCCCGCTTTGGGACCATCGATCCCGCCCGTCACCGGCGGCTTCACTCCGCCCGCACCCGGCTCGCCGGGATCGCCCTTGGACATCGACGGCAATCCGCGCTCATCGGATACTGGCGCCGAAGAGGTCCAGCCCCCTCACTGGCAGCGCTGGTGGCACTACAACCGGGACGGGTTCCTCAACCTGAGCTCGAAGCTGGCGGGCATGGATACTCGCAGTTTGGCCCCCGGTGAAATTGGCCCTGCCGCGGAGATCACTCCGCTGCTGCAGAAGGCTCTCCTCACGGGTGGCAAGTCGCAGATGATCCGCGGCTCACTCTTGGCCCTCGGCCGCCTGCCGGTGGACTCGAAGGTCCGCCAGTTGTTGCCCCTTGGTGATGCGACTCGCTCGTACCTCAAGAGCGGTCACCCCTCGTCTCGCGAAGCTGCAGTCTTGGCCCTTGGCCTTGGTGGCGGACCCGAGGACTTGGACTCACTGCTCGACCTCTTTCAGGCCACGCCGGCTGGCGCGGAGTTGATGGGTGATGAGAGCGTCGATCCGCGCACGCGCGCCTTCGCCGCCTACTCCCTCTCCCTGTTTGCCGGTCGCACGGCAGACGAGGCAAGCAAGGAGCGCATCGGCCGCGCCTTGATCGAGGTTTTGATTCTCGACGAGCGCGCGACCTTCGAGATCCACAACGCGATCGTCTTGGCCCTCGGCCTCGTACCCCTGCCCGCCTGCGATGGCACGGACTCGACAACGGGTCCCCAGCTTGGTGAAGCAGACGCGCACCTGTGCGTCGGCACCCAGCT
>JBLHWM010000039.1:0-16164 GCA_047629095.1 Planctomycetota bacterium
AGGGACGGCCCCCTCATCGCTCAAAAAATCCCAATCTCCTCAGGCCGTCCGGGTTCCGGAGTCCCCCTGGCGGAAGAGGAGCCGCTTGCCCCTCGCGTCCCCACCTGCGCGCAGCGCCCCAACCAAGCCAACAATCAACGCCAAGCGCAGCGCAAACTCCCCCACGCGCAGCGCCAAACCCTTAGATTTCGAGCCAATACCCCCTCCAAACTCGTCACTTTCGCCCTGTTTGTTCCCAAAGACCCCCGATTCAAATACTCCTCGGACCGCGGATCTAGCTATCCTCGTCCCGCGCGCTTTCGAGCGCACTTCCCACCCCCAACTTTCCACTGACATACCTGTCTCTATGGATCTGAACCTGCTTAGGAAGCTCGTGCGGCTAATGGACCGCGGCGATCTGACCGAACTCGAAATCGAAGACAAGAATGAGGGCTTTAAGGTCCACCTTCGGCGGGCCGGCGAGCCCACCATGTCGAGCCCTACGGTCCAGGTACTTGGCGGTGGCGGCGTGCCTGCTGCGCCGATGGCCATGGCTGGAGCTCTCGGCCAGCCCGATCTTGGGTTGGCTGCGGTGAACGATGGCCCGCCCCCGGGCACGGTCGAGTTTGCCAGTCCGATGGTTGGCACCTTTTATAGGGCTGCTTCACCAGAGGCCGGTTCGTTCGCGGAGATCGGCATGAAGGTCACCGAGGATAGCGTGCTCTGCATCGTGGAAGCGATGAAGGTCATGAACGAGATCAAGGCGGAGATGACCGGTGAGGTTGTCGAATGTCTTGTGGAGAACGGTGACCCGGTCGAGTTTGGCCAGGCTCTGTTCCTTATCAAGAAGGGCTGATGTTTCGTCGAGTTCTGGTCGCGAATCGCGGCGAGATTGCCCAACGCATCATTCGCGCTTGTCGCGAGTTGGGCATCGAGACCGTAGCTGTCTATTCCGAGGGTGACAAAGAGGCCGTGTACCTGCGCCACGCGGACGATGCGATCTGCATCGGCCCGGCTGCAAGTGCTATGAGTTACCTCGATGTGCCGCGCATCATTTCGGCTGCCGAGATTGCCGACGTCGAGGCCATCGTGCCCGGCTATGGCTTCTTGGCCGAAAACGCACACTTCGCCGAGGTCTGTCGCTCTTGCAATATCAAGTTCGTCGGACCCGACCCCGAGACCATCGCCAGCGTGGGGCACAAGTCCCGCGCTCGTGAAATGGCCGTTCGGGCCGGCGTTCCCGTGGTGCCCGGCTCGGATGGAGCTGTTGAGGACGAGCAGTCGGCCCTCAAGTGGGCAAAGTCCATTGGCTACCCAGTCATGATCAAGGCCGCTTCTGGCGGCGGTGGCCGGGGTATGCGCGTTGCGCGCAACGACCCCAGTCTGATCAACGGGTTCCATTCAGCACGCTCGGAAGCCGAGGCCTGCTTTGGTGACAATACCGTTTATATGGAGCGTTTCGTCGAGAACCCGCGCCATGTGGAGATCCAGATCCTCTGTGATCACTACGGTAAGATGATCTACCTCGGCAACCGCGACTGCTCGGTCCAACGCCGCCATCAGAAGTTGATCGAGGAGTCGCCGTCGTCCGCGATTGACGAGGAGACCAGCCATCGCATGGGCATGGCCGCTTTGGCCATGGCGCGGGAGTCGAACTATAAGAACGCCGGTACCGTAGAGTTCATCCTCGATCCGAACGGCGAGTTCTACTTCATCGAAGTCAATGCACGCATCCAGGTTGAGCACTCGGTGACCGAAATGGTCACTGGCGTGGACTTGATCCAGCAGCAGCTCCTGATTGCCTCGGGCGAGCCCTTGAGCATCAATCAAGAGGACGTGAAGATCAACGGCCATGTGATCGAGTGTCGCATCAACGCCGAGGATCCCGCCAAGGACTTCCAGCCGAGTCCCGGCAAGATTGGCATGTTTGTGCCTCCTGGCGGGCCTGGCATCCGTTGGGATAGCCACGCCTACTCTGGCTATACCGTGCCTCCGCACTATGACTCCATGATTGGCAAGCTGCTCGCCCATGGGCCCGACCGCGAGTCGGCCCGCAGGCGAATGTTGCGTGCCCTTGACGAGTTCATCGTTGAAGGTATCAAGACAACCATCCCGATCCACCGACGTATCCTTGCCCACTCGGACTTCCGCACGGGCGTGCACGACACCGGCTTCGTTGAGCGCTACTTCGGCGCAAAACCATCGACCTAAACCCATGAGCAAAGTGATCCGCTTCCTATCGATTGCCGCACTTTGCTGTGGCTGCATCAACACCCAGCGCGTACCCGGGCCCATGACCCATGAGTCTTTCGTCCTGCCCATGGGCCAGGGCGCAGACTACGTGCCAGGACCCTCGGAAGTGCTGGTATTACGCCACGGGGACCCGGTGCAGGTTCGTAGGCCAAGGGCCACGGTCGGCTTCCCCCTGACCTTCTACGACAAGCGCTTGCGACTTGGTTCTGGCGGTTGGGTCTTGAGTGGAGTCGGGGGGCGCGCCGAGGTGCAGGTCCCCGGTTCGAGCACAGCAGTCCAACTCTTCGACCGCGGCGCGATCATGGTCGGCGAGCCAACCCGTGAGGAGCCGCTGCTCAGCCTGGTCCACGCGGACCGTGCGAGCATTCACCTGGCCCCGGGGGATCGCATCTCCTTGGTGGGCGGCGTCGAACTCGAGGCGGATGCAGAGATCGAGTCCGGGCCCTTTGATTTCCGTACAACTGGACGGGATCGGCTGGAGATTGCTAACCACGGCCGCTCCATGGCAACCCTTCTCTACCTCGATCAGGTACTTGCCCTTGGGCCCGGTGAAGTCTTTGAACTTCCCATTCTGCCCGGTGGCACGGGCCCCCTAGCCCGCGGGCCTGAGCCCTTCTTACTAGCCGTGGAACCCGGTTTTTGGGCCGGCGATGCCCCCCAAGCGACCGCACCCGTTGAGGTCGTTCCCGACCCACGTGGCCTCCGGGTTCGCGCAATGGATCCCTCAGATGTGACCGGCTTAGGCGTCAAAGTCCACCTCTCCGAAGGAGAGGAGGTACTCTTTCAGCGCCTTGATGAGCCAGCGGCCGCATCGAGACCGTAAATTCGGCCGCTCCCCCTTAGGCCTCCCCCCCAATAATTCTCCCAATCTCATGACCACTCCCGTCGTGCTAATCACAGGTGGCGCAGGCTTCCTGGGCAGCCACCTCTCCGATCGATTTCTAGCCGAAGGCTATGAGGTGATCTGCATGGATAATCTGCTCACGGGCTCCCTGCGGAACATCGAGCACCTTGCCGCGGAGTCGCGCTTTCACTACGTCGACCAGGATGTGACCGAGTTCATCCACGTTCCCGGACGCCTGGATGCGGTGCTGCACTTTGCCTCTCCGGCGAGTCCGATCGACTACCTCGAGTACCCGATCCAGACCCTGAAGGTCGGCTCCCTCGGCACCCACAAGGCCCTGGGCCTTGCCCACGCCAAGGGCGCGCGCTTCTTGCTCGCATCGACCTCCGAGTGCTACGGCGATCCCCTCGTGCACCCCCAAACGGAAGACTACTGGGGCAACGTAAACCCCGTCGGTCCCCGTGGCGTCTACGACGAGGCCAAGCGCTTCGCCGAGGCCATGACCATGGGCTACCACCGCTACCACGGTCTGCAGAGTCGCATCGTGCGCATCTTCAACACCTATGGACCGCGCATGCGACTGAACGACGGGCGCGCCCTGCCGGCATTCATGGGGCAGGCGCTGCGAGGCGAGCCCATCACTGTCTTCGGTGACGGCAGCCAGACCCGCTCATTCTGCTACGTCTCGGACCTTGTGGACGGACTCTTCCGCCTGCTCAACTCCGAGGAGCCCTATCCGACGAACATTGGCAACCCCCGCGAAATGACGATCCTTGAATTCGCCAAGCAGGTTGTCGAGCTTACGGGTTCCGCATCAAAGCTCACCTTCCTAGACCTGCCCGAGGACGACCCCAAGGTCCGTCAACCGGACATCACCAAGGCCCGGAGGATTCTGGGATGGGAACCGAAAGTGCTGCTGGAGGATGGTCTGAACACCACCCTCGAGTACTTCCGCGGATGCCCCGAGTTCACCGGAGCTAAGGCCTAAACGGCTGTAGCTTATGTGTGGCATCGTAGGAGCCTGGCTCAACCAGGGCGGGACCGAAAATATCGCTGATGTACTCATCGAGGGCCTTCGGACCCTGGAGTACCGTGGCTACGACAGTTCGGGCATTGGAGTTTTACGGACCGATGTGGGTGCGTCGACATCGGCCGAGAATGTCAAGGTTGCCCGGCGCCAAGGGCGCTTGGAGAACTTGGAAGAGGTGCTCAAGGACGGCTCCCTGCAAGGGGCTAATATCGGCGTGGGGCACACCCGTTGGGCAACCCACGGGGAGCCCTCCGATGAGAACGCACACCCGCACACCGACGGCTCGAATCATATTGCCCTCGTGCACAACGGCATCATCGAGAACTACCTCGAGCTTCGCCACGAGCTCGAGGCAGCAGGTGTCGTCTTTGCTTCGGAGACCGATACTGAGGTGCTCACCCACCTTGTGGGGCGCGAGTACGCCAAGACTGGTGAGCTAGCTGGTTCACTGCGCGCCGCCCTGCGTCTTGTGCAAGGCTACTACGCGGTAGCGGTTGTGGGCAACATGAACGGTACCGCCGAGCTGGTCTGTGCCCGCCAAGGCCCGCCGCTCTGTGTGGCGACCCTGGAGAACGGGGCCATGCTAGCTTCCGACGTCCTGGCCGTGTTGCCGCACACCCGGGAAGTGACCTACTTGGTCGACGGGGATCTAGCGATTCTGAAGCCGGGTGAAGTTGTGATCGAGACCATCGCCGGTGAAGCGGGAGTGTCCGTGGAGCGCGAGGTCACGCGTATCGATTGGGACACCGAGGCTGCGAGCAAGTCGGGCTACGAGCACTTCATGCTGAAGGAGATCTTCGAGCAGGCCGAGGTGCTTGGCCGTGCGATCCACGACCGATTGCTACCGACGGTGGGGGATGTTGACTTCGAAGGCGAGGGCTGGACCGACCCCGAGCTCAATGGCATTGGCCGGATTCAGATCCTTGCCTGTGGAACTGCCTTACACGCCGGAATCGTTGCGCGCTATCTCATCGAGGGACTCGCGCGCATCCCCGTGGAAGTTGACTACGCTAGCGAGTACCGCTACTGCGATCCGGTCGTGTCCCCAGGCACGCTGGCCGTGGCCATCTCCCAATCCGGGGAGACCGCGGACACCCTGGCCGCTATGCGCCTTGCGCGTCAACTCGGCGCGCAAACCTTGGCCATCTGCAACGTCCAAGGCAGCACCCTGACTAGGGACTGTGGCCGGACCATCCTGACCCACGCGGGCCCTGAGATCGGGGTCGCTAGCACGAAGGCCTTCACGGCCCAACTGATTGCCGCCTACCTACTCGCCCTTAGACTCGGTCGCGCCAGGGGCACGATCGACGAGACCGAGGGCCGCAAGATGATCCAAGAGCTGCGCCACTTGCGCCCAAAGCTCGAGGGCCTGTTGACCACGGACTATTCCAATCACATTCGCGAGATCGCGAAGCGTCACATCAATGCCAAGGGCTTCCTGTTCTTGGGCCGCGGTGTGAACTATCCGATTGCCCTCGAGGGCGCGCTCAAGCTCAAAGAGATCAGCTACGTCCACGCCGAAGGATATGCCGCCGGCGAGATGAAGCACGGTCCCATCGCCTTGATCGAGCCTGCGATGACGACCCTGGTGATCAACACCGAGGGCCGCGTTTCCGACAAGGTGCGCTCGGCGATCGAGCAGGTCAAGGCCCGCAAGGGTCCTGTGATCGCTCTCGGTTCCGACCCTCTCTCGGCGGAACTTGGTGACGACGTGATCGATGTGCCGAGCTGCAGTGAGTGGCTCTCGCCGATCCTTAATGTCGTGCCCCTTCAATTGTTTTCCTACCACTTCGCGGACCTCAAAGGCTGCGACATCGACAAGCCCCGTAACCTCGCCAAGAGCGTTACGGTCGAATAGAGACTCCCATGGCTAAGATTCTTCTAACGGGTGGAGCTGGCTTCATCGGGTCCCACGTTGCCGAAGCGCTGCTCGGTAGGGGCGATGAGGTCGTCGTGCTCGACAACTTCAATGACTTCTACGATCCCGCGATCAAGCGTGCAAACGCCGAGCTGGTGAGAGCCGCAGGCGGTGTGATTATCGAGGGCGATATTCGCGACGAGAAGCTCGTTGACGAGCTCTTTGATAGCAACGACTTTGACGGGGTGATTCACCTTGCAGCCATGGCGGGAGTGCGTCCGAGCCTGATGGACCCTTTGCTCTATGAGGACGTCAACATGCGCGGCACGTTGATCCTGCTCGAGCGCATTCGCAAGTGCGAGGGGATGCCCTTTGTCTTCGCCTCCTCCTCAAGCGTCTACGGCGGAAACAAGCAGGTGCCCTTCAGCGAGAAGCACGAGATTCACCATCCCGTCTCGCCCTACGCGGCAACAAAACGATCGGGGGAGTTGATGTGTTACACCTACCATCACCTCTATAACATTCCGACCAGCTGCCTGCGCTTCTTTACGGTCTACGGGCCGCGGCAGCGACCGGAGATGGCGATCCACAAGTTCGTTCGCGCCATGTTCGAAGGCCAGCCCATTCCCTTCTTCGGAGATGGCACAACCGAGCGCGACTACACCTTCGTCGACGACATCGTCGGCGGCGTGATCAACAGCCTCGACCACTGCAAGGGCTACGAGATCTACAACCTCGGTGAGTCGGACACGACCTCCCTGAGCGAGCTTGTCGAGAAGATAGGCAAGGCCTGTGGCAAGCAGCCGGTCCTAGATCGCCAGCCGATGCAGCCTGGCGATGTAGTGATCACCTATGCGGACATCTCCAAAGCGAAGCAGATGATTGGGTACGCCCCAAAGACCCTCATTTCCGAGGGCCTCGAGCGCTTCGTTGCCTGGTATCAAGCGCAAAATGCGCCCGTCGAGTAGACTCTCGCTCCCAAACATCACCCCCTATCCCCTGCACTCGACATGAAAGGCGTCATTCTCGCCGGGGGCCTCGGCACGAGGCTCTTCCCGCTAACTAAGATCACCAACAAGCACCTTCTCCCGGTCTACGACCGGCCGATGATCTATTATCCGATCGAGGCTCTCGTCAAAGCGGGCGTCACGGACATCATGATCGTTACGGGTGGCAAGAAGTCTGGTGACTTCCTGAGTCTGCTTGGCAATGGTGAGGATTTTGGGCTCAAGCACCTGAATTACACTTACCAAAAGGGTGAAGGCGGCATCGCCGAGGCTCTCGGGCTCTGCGAGCACTGGGCTGCGGGCGAGTCCGTTTGTGTGATCCTTGGGGATAACATCATCGAGAAGAACATCGCCAAGGGCGTTGCCGACTTCCGTGCCCAAGGCAAGGGTGCCAAGATCATGCTCAAGGAGGTCCACGACCCCGAGCGATTTGGTGTTGCGGAACTCGATGGGGACAAGGTGGTCTCGATCGTTGAGAAGCCCAAAGAGCCGAAGAGCAACAAGGCGGTCATCGGCATCTACATGTACGACAACCGCGTCTTCGACATCATCAAGACCCTGAAGCCGTCCGACCGTGGCGAGCTAGAGATCACCGACGTGAACAACTGGTTCCTCGCGGATGGCTCCATGACTTACGAGGTACTCGACGGCTGGTGGACAGACGCCGGTACCTTCGATAGCTTGATCGTCGCTGCTGGGCTCTGCCAGAACGGCGGCGCCAACAACAGCTAGGGTCTTTAAGATGCCAGACGGATTGCGATCGCCCTGTGCGGAGAAGACCAACGCTGCGCTTAAGGGCGGCCGCGTATTGGTGACTGGTGCGGCGGGAATGCTCGGTAGCCAGCTGTTGCTGGATGCACCGGGCTCTTGCCAGGCAGTCGGAACGGATCTCGGCCCAGCCCCAGATGGAAGTCCCGTGGTCGAGTTCGTCGGCGTCGACCTAACCGACGAGGCCGCCGTCATGGACCTCTTCGCAAGGGAGCGCTTCACCGGCGTCATCCACGCCGCGGCCTATACGGCTGTGGACAAAGCCGAGGAGGATGACGAGCTAGCGCGCGCCGTAAACGCACGCGCCCCAGAGCTCGTTGCCGAGGCTTGCCGCGAGACCGGGATTCCCATGGTGCTGGTCTCAACGGACTTCATCTTTGACGGCAAGAAGGGCGCGCCCTATGTCGAGGACGACGCGGTAGGCCCGCTGTCCGTCTACGGCGCGACCAAGCTAGAGGGAGAGCAGCGTGCCCGCATGGGGCACCCCGAGGGCCTGAGCATCGTACGCACCCAGTGGCTCTACGGTCCCCGAGGCAATCACTTCCCAGGCACTATGCTGCGGTTGGCTGAGACCAATGAGAAGTTGACTGTAGTCGATGATCAGCGCGGAGCGCCCACGTCCACCCTGGAGCTCTCCAAGGCCCTGTGGGACGTGCTCGCCCTTGGCGCAAGGGACGAGTCCGGTGTCTACCACGCGTCCTGCGAGGGCGATGGCACTTGGTTTGACTTCGCCCGGGCGACCTTTGAACTTGGCGGACTCGACCCTGCACGGGTCAGCCCCTGCCCTACGGAAGACTTCCCGCGACCGGCTGTTCGCCCCGCGGAGAGTGTGCTCGACTGCTCACGGCTCACAGCGCTTCGCGGTGGACCGATGCAAACTTGGAAGCAGGCCCTCGCCCGCTTCTTCTCCCTACATTTGACCTCCTAAAGAGCTCACGATGACCACCACTCTTATCGTCACCGGCGGCGCCGGCTTCATCGGCAGTAACTTCGTCTTGATGTTGGCCGAGGATCGCCCCGACGTGAACATCGTCAACCTCGACGTGCTGACTTACGCTGGCAACCTCGAGAACCTCACGGCCCTTGAGGGCAAGCGTGGCTACACCTTCGTGGCGGGGGACATCTGCAAAGCTGAAGACGTGCGTCGCGCCTTTGACGAAGCCGCCAAGCTCGGCGGCGATGTCAGCATGATCCACTTCGCGGCCGAGTCCCACGTGGACCGCTCGATTGCCTCGGGCCTACCCTTCGTCGAGACCAACGTCTGCGGCACCCAGGTTCTGCTCGACGTCTGCCGCGAGCGTGGAGTCGAGCGCTTCGTCCACGTCTCCACCGACGAAGTTTACGGTTCCTTGGGTGCGACGGGTTTCTTCACGGAAGACACGCCTCTCCAGCCGAACTCACCCTACGCCGCGAGCAAGACCGCCAGTGACCTCATGGTGCGCGCCGCCATCGAAACGCACAAGTTCCCGGCCATGATCACGCGCTGTTCGAACAACTACGGGCCGTATCAGTTCCCGGAGAAGTTGATCCCGCTGATGATCGCTAACGCCCAAGAGGACAAGCCCCTGCCCGTCTACGGGGATGGCATGAACATCAGGGACTGGCTCTACGTGCGCGACCACTGCGAGGCGATCCTCAAGGTCTTCGAAGAGGGCAAGCTCGGGGAGGTCTACAACATCGGTGGCCACAACGAATACCCGAACATTGACATCGTGAAGCGCATCCTCGAGGGTGTCGGCAAGCCCGAGTCACTGATCACCTACGTCGAGGACCGCAAGGGCCACGACCGTCGCTACGCCATCGATGCGAAGAAGATCGAGGACGAGCTCGGTTGGACGCCGAGGTACACCTTCGAAGAGGCCCTGCCCCTGACGATCAAGTGGTACCAGGAGAACGACACCTGGCTGCAGCGGGTGCGCTCCGGCGCCTACCGCGATTACTACGCCGCCCAGTACGGGGAGTGATTTGGGTTCTCCGAGCGAGCCTCGGAGGACAGTTGAAGGCACAAGGTCCCCTTCCTCTGCCCCAAAATGTCCAAAAGGCTGCTTGCTCCGGGAAATCGGGACAAGCGGCTTTTGCCTTTGCGGCTTGTTCCTAAAGTGCGCTCCCAAGGGAAGATGCGGACAGGTTTGCCAGGCAGAGCTTCAATGTGCTTCTAGGAGTACTTTTTTGCGGGGATTTCTAGCGACAGATTCATTGGATGCGTACCTTCAGCATCCCACGAGAAGGGCCGATGGAATGGAGGCTCTCATTATGGAATTCCCGGAGCTCAAGCGCCCTCAATGAAATCCCCTATTCGCCTCTCAAAGTGCCTGATGGCACTCGCTCTTGCCGCCCTCGTGGCGTGCACCTCTTCGCCGGACAAGCGAGTCCTGCAATATCTCAACACCGAGGGATACGGCAATCGCTATCCTGGCAACTCTCTTCAGGACGACTATTTGTCCATTGGGGATAGCATTGGCTATAAGGATTCCTACAACCCGATCCAAGGCAGCGGCAGAATCGCCGTGGACGGAACGATCGACTTCGACGAAGCGGGTCGCGTCTGGGTCGCAGGTATGACCAAAGAGCAGGCCGAGGTCTACTTGACCGAGAAGCTGCTCGCTTACTACACCGAAGCGGACGTGAAGGTCACGTTGCAGACCGCGTACAAGAAGTACTGGATCCTAGGCGAGGTCGGAGGTAGCGGGCGCAAGACCATCTCGGAAGACCTAACCCTGTTTGACGCGGTCATGCTTGCCAAGCCTAAGGACCACACGGCAAACCTCGGGCGTGTGCGATTGATTCGCGCGGACCCTGTGGATCCGATTGTGATCAACGCGAACCTCGCGCAGCTCTATGTGACGGGCGATTCTACGTTCAACATGGTGATCCAGGACAACGACATTATTGTCATCCCGCCGACGATGCTCGCCCAGGTTGGCTACTTTATCTCAGACTTAATCTTCCCCTTCACTGAGGTCTTTAGCTCGGTGTTCCAGGGCCTGTTGAGTGTTTCCAAGTTCGACAGCCTTGGGAACAACAACAAGAAAAACGGCGTCTTCTAGGGCGGACAAGATACATGGCAATCGCAATCGAATCCCAAGGGCAGGTCGCCGAACTGCTGGGCATCCTGAAGAGACGCAAGTGGCAGTTGATCCTGCCGCTGCTCTTCGGGCTCGCCCTCGGTACGGCCGTGGCTGTCTTTGTGCCGAAGAAGTTCTTGATCAACACGACCCTTGAGCTGCGCGAGCGATCGGCAGCCACGGATGCGGGTACCGCTGCGGGTGTCTCTCCGACCACTACGGATGAGATCGCCAACGCAACCCACCACATCCGGCACTACAACCGGATCAAGGGCATCATCGAGAGTGAAGGTTGGACGGACTACATTGTTCTCGACGACGGCAAGAAGATGGACTTCATCGAGTCCGTTCGCGAGAACCTAAGTGTCGTGGTCCACACCAAGTCGAAGGAGAACAAGGGTTCGACCTTCATGGACATCAAATACAAAGCACTCGACGCAGATCGAGGTGTTCGGTTCCTCGGCACACTATCCCAGAAGTGGCTGGATGACGTGGTGGACCGCGAGCGCAATCAACTGCGCGAAGAGCGCAAGGTGCTTCTCGAAGAGGTCTCGGAAGCGCGCAGCAAGTGGCGCGATGCGTCGGATGACGTGGAGCTGCTCGTGCGCGAGGGAGGGATCTCTCCCGCTGAGGTGGAGGGGGACAAGAATGATGCGACAGGTGACCCGGACTTTCTCCGTCTGACGGCCTCGAAGAACGAGCTGATCGACCTGAAGGTCGAGCTGGCTGTGCTCGAGGTCAGGGAAGCTACGCAAAAGGAGCTCATCGCGAGTACACCGACCACGATCCCCATCGATGTTATCGAGGAGGGGTTGGACCTTGGGGCCAAGATCGCCGAGATTGAGGGGCTCATCACAAAGGCCCGTCTCGAGCAGTCGAAGTTTACGACGCGAAACACCGGCTACCACAAGCTCGCCATCGCCATCAAAGCGGCTGAAAAGCAAAAGGCTTCCTACGAGGCGAATCAGCGCTCCCAGACGATCGTCCAGCAGGTCAAAGCCAACCCCCTGCTTGCCTCTCTCTACGCCACGCAGGACAACCTCGTGATGAAGATGAGTGAAGTCACGGGCAGAATTAGCCTAGTGCAGATGGCGGTTGATTCGGATGTGGAGATCCGCGCAACGAAGACCGAACTGCTTAGTAGCCTCTACGTGGCCCGGGCAGAGCGCGATCTACTCTGGACAGTACTGGAGGTTGCCAACGACCGTTACCAGGCAAAGAACATGCGACTGCAGGCCCTCACCGAGGCCTACGGGAAACCCTATGAGTATGTGCAAGATGCAACAGCTCCGGAGAAGGCGACCGAGCCCGATCCATTCCTGATCACAATGATTGTCATGATGCTTGGCCTTGGTATCGGGGTGGGCAGCGCGGTGGTGGGGGAGTTTGGCAAAGACGGCTTCCGCACGGCTGCCGATATTGGCCGCTCCATGGACCTACCCATTCTTGGTGTGGTCGATCGCATTTGGGCTCCGGCCGAGATTCGAGCCCGGTTCTTTAGACGGGCCATCGTTGGGATCTCCTCCCTTGTGGTGATTTGCGCCCTGTTCGCTTTCACCTGGGCCTTTGCCCTTAATCCAGAGCGGCTGCCCGTTGAGTGGCTCGAGACCCTAGAAGGGCTGCGCCTCAGCTTGAGGTAGTGGACGTGTTGGACCGGACCACAGGCGAAGGCTAGGCATGCTGAGAGATATCATCTTCTCGGCTATGGTTCTGTTCATGGTGCCGGCCTGCTATCGCAAGCCGTTCATTGGGCTGGTCATGTTCTCATGGCTCGCCTACATGCGGCCCCAAGACCTAACTTGGGGTTTTGCCCGGGAGCAGCGTTGGAGCTATCTGATTGCCCTGACGACTTTCGTTGGCTTTATCAGGTCGAGGCCGGACCAGTGGTTCATCAAGGATTGGCGGAACTACGTGATGATCGCGATGATTATCACCGTGGGAATCAGTGGACTAGTCTCGAAGTATGCATCCCCGATTACGTTCAACTACTTCATGGAGTTCGCCAAGATCCTCATGATCGCCATCTTCACAACTGCCGTAGTGAAGAAACGCGAGCAGCTGCGAATGCTGCTCTGGATCGTGGCCTTGTCCCTTGGCTTCTTCGGGGTGAAATCGGGGATCTGGGGCATTATGACCCTTGGTCAAGTGCGCATCATCCGTGGTCCCGGAGGCATGATGCTGGACAACAACGCGCTGTCCTTGGCCCTTGCCATGGCCGTGCCTATGCTCTTGCACCTTGGACTTACGGAGCGCCACAAGCTCGTGCGCTACGCATTTCTGATCTCGGTCCCCTTGAGCGCACTTACCGTGATGCTGACCCACTCCAGGGGCGGGTTCTTGTCCCTCGGCTGTGGCCTTGCCGTTGTGATTTGGCACTCCCGCAACCGGGTTGCTGTCTTCTCAGCGGCGCTCATGCTGGGCCTGGTCGCCGTGGTTCTCGCTCCCCAGTCCTACAAGGACCGCATCTCGACCATTGGTGAGTACGAGACCGAGGGCTCAGCTCAGGGGCGTATTCGCTCTTGGGGCGTTGGCTATCGCATGGCGATGGCGAACCCCGTTCTGGGTGTGGGCATTGCCCAGTACGTACACCACTACAAGGACTTCTCCAACGACCCGGGTCGCGGCGTGCTCGTCGCTCACAACAGCTTCATTCAGATTTGGGCTGAGTCCGGCACGGTCTCCTTGATCCTTTATCTTGCCTTGCTTGCGTCGTGCTTCATCATGGTGTGGCAAGTTAGGGCTCGAGCTAGACGCCACTTCTACACGAGTTGGATTCTGAACTACTGCACGATGTTTGAGGCCAGCATGGTCGCCTTCACCGTGGGAGGTATGTTCCTGAACAAGGCTCACTTTGACCTCTTCTACCACATGGTGGCCATCATTCTTGTCTTTGGACGGATGGCCTTTGCCGAGATGAATGACCCCGTCAAGTATCCTAAGCGCGATGGTAGCCGTGGCCAAGTTGGCCTGGTGCAAGCGCGGGGGTTTGGTAGCCGCGTGGCCGCCTCCTCACGCCAATTTAGAACTCCTCGGTCGACTGGTGTTAGCCGGGGGAAAGCGCCAGTCCTTGGCCAGTCGATAAGCCAGAGGCGCAGCTAATGTGTGGACACGCAGGCTATGCCTTCCGTGACTTACGGCGGGTGATCGAACCATCTGTGCTCTCCCGGATGGGCGACACGATTGCCCACCGTGGCCCCGACGACGAAGGTATTTGGACCCAAGCGGGAAGCCCCGTTGGCGCAGTCTTTCGACGCCTCTCCATCATCGACCTCGAAGGAGGTCACCAGCCGATCCCCAATGAAGAGGGCGACGTCGTGGTCCTGGTCAACGGTGAGATTTACAACTTTCAGGCACTGCGCGCAGACCTGTTAAAGCGGGGCCATAAGTTTCGGACTCACTCCGATGCGGAGGTTGTTGTGCATCTCTACGAGGAGCACGGCGCGGGAGTTGCCGAGCATCTCGTTGGCATGTTTGCCTTTGCCATCATTGACCTGCGCGGGCCAGCACCGAAGGTTGTGCTTGGCAGGGACCGCTTGGGTATCAAGCCGATGTACTTCATCAATGAAGCGGACGGCCTGGCCTGGGCGAGCGAACCCAAGGCTCTTCTGGCCCTTGGGGAAGACGGCCCGGGCGACAGGCAGGGCTCCCACGCCGGTCAGTCGCGCCAGATGCGCGCGCCCGCGCTCTTGGACTATCTGATGCGCGGCTTCATCGGAAGTGAAGAGAGCGCTTGGAGCGGTATCTCTCGACTCCGCCCGGGCTGCACACTGACCTGGGATGGTGCCTCGCCGGAAGGACCGAAGATCGAACGCTACTGGGACCTGCCCATGGAGCTGCGCGGCGAGGCCTCCCAGGCCGAGGTCTTAGAGTGGACCGATCGAGTCGTCAGCGATCGCCTGGTTGCGGACGTGCCCCTAGGTGCATTCCTGTCCGGCGGAATCGACTCTTCGGCCGTGGTGACCTCAATGGCCGAGCGCATGGACGACCCCGTGGTGGCCTGCTCTGTGGGCTTCGAAGAGAAGACCCACGACGAGCTGGGCATCGCTAAGCAGACCGCTAAGGGACTAGGCGCCGTGCATCACACAGAGGTCCTGCGAGACGACCCACGGCTCGCATTGGACGTCCTGCCTTGGTTCTACGACGAACCCCTAGCGGACCCCTCGACGGTGCCGACCTACCTTGTGTCGAAGATGGCCCGGGAGCACGTGACCGTCGCCCTGTCCGGGGATGGTGGGGACGAGACCTTCGGTGGCTACCGGCGCTATGTGCACGACGTTGCTGAGAACAAGCTGCGGCGCTCTATCGGTGCACCGGGGCGGGCCATTGCCGGCGCTCTCGGGAACCTTTGGCCACGCCTCGAGCGCGGCCCCAGATTTCTGCGCGGCAAGACCTTCCTGACCAACGTGGCCGGCGATCCTGCCGAGGCCTACTTCCAGAGCGTCTCAATCCTCAGCCGCGACGAGGCGCTCGATCTATTGGCCCCCGAACTCCGAGCAGCCCTGGGGGACTACAGCCCCTTCCAGGAGTTCGCGGCGCACTACAATCGCATCGAGGCCGACTGCCCGCTCTACCGAGCGCAATACGCTGACTTCCATACTTACTTGACCGACCAGATCCTCGCCAAGGTCGACCGCGCTTCCATGGCAGTCTCACTAGAGGTGCGTGTGCCCCTGCTGGATCATCGCTTCGTTGAGCGCTTTGCCAACCTGCCCGCTCACCAGAAAGTTTCCGGCGGCAAGGGCAAGCACATCTTTAGGGAGTCCCTGCGTTCTCGGCTCTCCACAGAGGTCCTGGACGGCGCAAAGCGCGGCTTCGACACGCCACTCGATGGCTGGATTCGCGGCGCCCTGCGCACGGAAGTTCACGCCGCCGTGAACGCCCTTCCCGGGGACTGGTTCGACACGGCCAAGCTCGGTCAACTTCTGAAAGAGCACGATTCTGGGTTCCGTAACCACGGTCGTATTCTGTGGAGCTTGTTTGTGCTCGAGCGTTGGCGCGCGCGCCACCAAGTGCGGGGAATCGCGGGGTGACGAGCTCTCTTCGCATCGGCGTACTCACGTCGCTCTACCCGACCCCCGAACGCCCGTTCGAGGGCATCTTCGCCCAGCGTCGCTGGAGCGGTATGGCAAGTCGCGGCCACGACGTGCGCGTCTGTCAACCGACGCCAAAGGTTCCTTGGCCGCTGGGTGCTCTCTTCCCTCGACGCTTCGGAGATCTGATGCGCCGTCCAAGCGAAGAGCACGAGGGCGGAATCTCGATCACTCGACCTCGCTACCGGCACATCTCCAAGCGCCCGGTCGGCAACGCGCATCGCTTTGCGGCCACTGGCATGGAGAACCTGCTGAGCTCGAGTTGGAGAC
>JBLHWM010000040.1:0-15822 GCA_047629095.1 Planctomycetota bacterium
GCAGTACGAGCTTGTGCGCACGCAGCTCAAGCTGATTGCGGAGACCGACAAGGTGCAGCTGCCGAGTCTTGGTCCGGTTGGAAGTGGCGTTGACGTGCAGGAGCTCACGGAGTTCCCCGAAGACGCGGCCGAGCTCTTCCAGAAGCACGCCGAGCGCACGGGCGCAATCGCCGTGCGCGACAAGGCCCAACTCGACTGGCGCTACGTGAAAAATCCGAACAACCAATACCGCATCGCAGCCGCTCGTCGGGGACCTGAGCTGGTGGGGCTAACCGTGCAGCGCACGGGCTCCTTCGACGGCGAGGACAGCTCTCTTGTTTGCGACTGGATGGTCGCGGGTCCCGAGAGCAACCGTGCGCCGTTTGATTTGGGGGCGACGATCGAGCTGTTGGCTTGGCAGCGCGCGGCCGCCACGGAAGCTAGCGCACCGAAGATTGCAGCGCTCTTCCCGGATAGTTGCGCCGAGTGGCTCGGCTTCCAAGAGGCCGGCTTCCGGGTGCGCGACACGTCGTACTTCCTCGTGGGCCGCAACTACTCGAAGCGCCATGACATGCGCTGGCTTCGAAACAACTGGTACTACACCCTTGGGGATACGGACCTCTGCTAAGAGGCCGGTAAACGATGACAAGCGACGAGATACCCGCCGAAGAGAAGCGGTCCTATGTACCGGGTTACGACATCCGGCCGATCGAGGAGGGGGACGAGGTGTCCCTGCTCGAATCCTTCAACGCGGCTTTTGCCGAGGGCAACCCGGACTTCGTGCCACGCACGATGGCCGAGTGGCGCTGGGCCTTCCGGGACAACCCCGCGGGCACTCGCGTGATTGTCGCCGTTAAGGACGGGCAGGTTGCCGCCCAGAATGCGGCGCTACCAGTGCGCGTCTGGATTGCGGACGAAGAGCGCATCTTCGGGCAGAGCGTCGACTCCTTCGTGCACCCCGATCACCGCAAAGGACTGCGCAGGCCAGGTCTATTCGTCAAGACGGTCTGGGAGTTCATCGACACTTACGGGGGGTCGGACAAGGACCTGCTGCACTACGGTTGGCCGATCTGGCCCGCGTGGCGCATCGGCAAGACGTTCCTCAAGTATGAGATCGTGCGCACCCAGACCCTGCTGCGCCGGCCGATTCCGGCCGACACGGACCTCTCGGTCTTGGACGCCATGGGAGTCGACGGGGCCCACGCGAATGGCACCTTGAAGCTGGAAGTTATCGATCGCTTCGATCATCAGGCCCGTTGGATCTGGGACCGCTGTGCGCCGGCTTGGGGCACGAGCGCGATCCGCGACGATCGCTTCCTCAACTGGCGCATCTTCGATCACCCCAAGCACGAGTACACGGTGCTCGGCGTGCGCGATGCCGAGGGCATCTTGCGGGGCTATGCGATCTACCGTTTCGGGGATTGGATCGAGCGGGACATGGGGCTGCTTGTGGACTGGCTCGTGCCTCCAGAGGAGACCGAGGTCGTGGACCTTCTTCACCGTGCCATCTGCGCCCTTGCCGCACGGGACGGAGCCAAAGACATGACCGGGATCTTCCCGGACTGGACCCACTGGTTCGAGCACTTCCAAGACCTGGGCTGGCGCGTGCACCCAAGTGACTACTTCATGATTGGCCACTCTTACCACAAGCCCTTCGACATGCTCTGGCTGCGGAAGAACTGGTGGTACCAACTGGTCGACACCGACCTAGTCTAGATTCGGGCAGCCATCCGCGCCGCCTAGGCGCACGAGGCTACTTGGCTCGATCGACCACGGAACACGGATGCATCACTGGGGATGCGAATGACGATGCAAACGCGACTCCTACTCTGCCTGCTGCTTCTTGGTCTGGTGCGCTTCGGTTTTAGTGAGGGCTTGGGAGACGAGCCCGTGGACGGTGTCGTTACGGAGACCTATCTATCGGGTGAGGTGCAGAGGCGCTATTCCGTGAATGAAGCTGGCCAGAAGCATGGTCCGTTCGAGGTGTTTGCCAAGGACGGTACGGTGCTCGTCAAAGCCAACTATAAGGACGACCTGCTCGACGGTCGCGAGCTGCGCTACTTTCCGAGTGGTAAGCGGCACATGGTGGTGACCTGGAGCCGCGGGGTCTTGAGTGGTCGCTGGGAGCGTTTTTTCGAGAGTGGGCAGCGCAAAATCTCAACCTCGTACAAGCGCGGGGTCCAGGCCGGCAAGTTCATCCAGAGCAGCGAGGATGGGAAGTGGGTGCTGACGGCGAAGTACAAGGACGGCCTGCTCGACGGTGCCCTGAAGGTGAAGGACAACGGGCGCGTCACTAGCAGCCAGACTTGGAAGGCGGGGGCGGTGCTCGCCATTGACGGCGTGCAGCCTTTTCCACGTGGGGAGGCCGAGCTGGTCGAGCAGCTTGCTGAAGTCTGGGGACCAGGCTATAGCGAGGCGGAGGGCCTGAGCGACGAGCAGGTGGTGGACGCCACGCGCGTGATGGCCTTGCGGAGATTGCAGACCTATCGCGCCCTGTGCGGCCTGCCCTTTGAGGACATGGAGCTGCTGCCCAAGTGGAACGATCTGTGCGATGCGGCTGCCGAGGTCTGCCGCCGCCTGGGCAACATCACGCACACACCGGAGCGACCGGCAGACACCGACGACAAGCTCTACAAAGATGGCAAGAAGGGAGCGGGCAACAGCAACCTGGCCATGGGCAGCACCCTGCCGACGTCGGTGGACCAGTACATGGACGACTCCGACGACTCGAACATCGATCGCATTGGGCACCGCCGCTGGTGCCTAAACCCGACCATGGGGCGCACGGGCTTCGGCGTCTCCGGGCGCTTCTCGGCCATGTGGTCCATGGACAAGAGTGGCAAGGCACCTCGGGACGTGGACGACGTGTTCTTTCCGCCTGCCGGCTACGTGCCGGTTCAGATGTTCGGCAGCCACTACGCCTGGAACATCACTCCGCTGGGAGGCAGCCTGCCCAAGGAAGAGGACGTTGAGATCACAATCCAACCCCTGGGCGACTTCTACCAGCCCGCGGGCAAGCCCCTGGAGATCGACTACCTGCACATCGATCGAGGTGGCTTTGGCGCCGGCGCGACGCTGATCTTTCGGCCCGCAGGCTTAGCCGTGACCGCGGGCCGCGCCTACCGCTGCCAGGTGAGCCTCGATGGGGGCAAGTCCGTCGAATACGACCAGTTCATCGAGTTCATCAGCGACCCTCGTCTGGCCCGAAGATAGGCCGCACCGCGGGTTGGATCGGCGCGGGGAGTTGCTATCCTCGGCCCATGAGTCCCAAACGCCCACGCCAGTATTGGCTGATGAAGTCGGAGCCCGACGTTTACCCCTTCTCGCAACTCATGGCGGAGCCCTCGGGCAAGACCATGTGGGACGGTGTTCGCAACTACCAGGCTCGCAATATGATGCGGGACGATATGAAGGTGGGGGACGGTGTTCTGTTCTACCACTCGAATGCGAAGCCACCCGGGGTGCGGGGGCTCGCGCAGATCGTGACCGAGGGCTACACGGATGCCTCGGCCTTTGATCCGGACGACGCTCACTTTGATCCAAAGAGCGATCCCGAGAAGCCAAGGTGGATCCATGTGGACATTGGACCGATCGCTCCCTTTGCCGAGCTGATCCCCTTGCAGTCCCTCAAGGACAACCCTCGATTAGAGGGCATGGAGGTCGTTCGCAAGGGTTCGAGGCTGTCGGTCCAACCCGTTTCTCTGGCCGAATGGAAGGAAGTCTTGAAGATGGCTGGCTACAAAGGCAAGGATAAGCTTTAGGGGAGAAGTTCTTCCGTAAGTGCCTGAACTGTTGAGGCTTACGATGATTGGTAGCCTCGACTCGGCTTCTCTAACCCCCGGCTATTAGGCTCGAAAGCCACTTTTCTCCCGAGAACGCTCTTGCTTCGCACCGTGTTTTGTGGCCCTGTGGGGGTGTTCCGGGAGTCCGGGACACCAACCAAAACCTGCCCAATCCGCCAGCATGCGCTGGTCAGGGCTATCACTCAGGAACAATCATGAGCCAGAACTTTGACGATCTTGCAACCCTTGTGGAAGCAACCCGTGGTGACGTAGAAAAGGCCGAGGCCGGCAACAAGGCCGCATGCACCCGTGTCCGCAAGGCCATGCAGACCATGAAGAACCACGCCCAAGAGATCCGCAAGGAGATGCTTGAGGCCCGTGACGCCGGCGGCAACTAAGCCCCGCTTCACAACAACGCTCAAGCGCCCGGCGCCCCATCTTTGGGGCACCGGGCGCTTCGCTTTAATCAGGCCCTATTTCGGGCTGCTAGGCCTGGGCCAGCTCTAGCCCACCCGCCGGCGTCAGGCCACGGGCGACTCCCAGCCGATTCAGGGCAGCAATCGCGGCTCGCCCCTCTGCACCCAAGTCCTGGGTCCAGGCATTCACGTAGAGGTCCACGTGGCTCCACAGGACCTCGTCCGTTTGCTCCTGGGCGTACTTGGCCATGGTCGGCAGGCACGCCTCGCGGTTCGCCATGCCCCAGGTCACCGACGCGCGCACAACCCGCGCCAGGCGCTCGGCCGTCTCCAGCCCCAGGCCACGCGTCGCGGCAATCCCACCAAGGGGCAGGGGCGCGCCGGTCTCGGCCTCCCAACGCGCACCGAGGTCAACGGCCAGCTCCAGACCGCTCTGCTGCCAGGTGAACCGGCCCTCGTGGATGCAGATACCCAGGTCCGCTTCGCCCCGCTCCAGGGCTGGCATGATGTCGCTAAAGATCACGTGATCGAGGCGCGCACCAGGGTGCTGCTCCGCCAGGAACAGCTGCCACAGCAGGGCCGCGGTGGTCAGCTTGCCAGGGGAGAGCACCCGCGGCGCCTCGGGCTGATCGGCGCCATAGCCCGCCCGGGCCAGGACCACGGGACCAACCCCGAAACCCAGGGCCGAGCCCGCGGACAGGAGCCGCAGCTCCGCCGCCTGTAGCAGCAGCGCGTGGTAGCTCATCTTCGCCACGTCGAACCTGCCCGCGGCCATGCCCTCGTTCAGCTCCTCCACGTCCATGAGCTCGACCTCGAAAGCGAAGCCGTCGGTGTCGATCTGCCTGTGCAGGAGGGCGTGGAAGGCGAAGGTGTCGTTGGGGCAGGTGGAGATGCCCAGCCGAATGTTCGTGCTCACGAGGTGCGGCTCCCGTTCTGAAGCTCTTCGAGTCGAGCGAGGCTGACCTGCCGCGCCGCTTCGAGCGCCGCGGGAATGCGCCAGGTCTCTGGATCGCGATCGCCGACTTGGTTGGAGATGCCGCGCACGATGTGCAGGGGCGTTGCAGCGAGTGCGCAGGCGAGCGCCACGGCGAAGCCCTCCATGTCCTCGGCAGCGGCCCCAGGGAAGCGCTGTGTGCGCCGCTCGGCCATTTGCGAGGTTGCGGCAGCCGCGGCCACGGTCAGCAGCAGGGGCCCGTCCCCGGGCAGCTCGAGCTCGTCGTGTATGGGGCTGTTGTCGCTAGCTGTGCCATCTGTGCCGGGCCACTGGGGAAAGCCCAGCTGCTGGGGCCCGCGGAAGTCCGCGCCCTCGCCGGCGCCCACGCCGTCCACGGCCACGCGGCCGAAGGCTAGGGCGCTGGCCACGGGGTAGCGCTCCAGGTCATAGGAACCGGCGATGCCTACCAGGAGGACTTCACGGGGCCTGAGGGCCGCGATCAAGGCTGCGGTGCGTGCTGACGAGGCGATTGGCCCGAAGCCGCAGAGCTCAACCCTGGCTAGCTCGGGGGGGAAGCCGCCGTATTCGTCCAGGCGGGCCTTCTCCAGGGCGGTGGGCACGAGCAGCAGGGTCCGGGGCTTGGTGGGAATCACGGGAGTCAGGGATGCGCTGGGTTTCGAGGAGTGGGGGAGATTGGCGAGCCTGAAAGGTAGCCAATTCGTCCAGCCCTTTCGAAGATGGATTGTTCAGACTCTGAATCCGCACGGCCCTGGCGCCATTTTTCCCTTCCCGGATTGGGCAGGATTGCTTCCCATGGTAGTTCTCCCGGGCGCACCCCCCTCTTCCACGTGCGCCCCCCAGACGGGAGACCCAACGGACCGCTTCCACAGGACCCTCGATGACTTCTTTCTTCCCACTGCTTCACCGCAGTGCTTTTGCGCCCCTTCTACTGGCAACGGCCACCGGCCTCGCGGCCCTGGCTCCAGCCCAGGATGCTGTCCCCGTAGAGGTGGCTCCCGTAGAGGTGGCTCCCGTAGAAGCCGAGCCGGACTACACGGAAGCCAACCTCTTGATCGAGCTGGCCGCGAAGGACAACCAAGTCATGTCGCACTTGATCGAACTCACGAGCACCTTCGGCCCGCGCCTGACCGGCTCCACGAGCCTGACCAACGCCGGCGAGTGGGCGAAAGAGCGCTTCGCCTCCTACGGCCTAGTGGCGAGCACCGAGCGCTGGGGCGAATTTCCCGTGGGCTTCGATCGCGGTATAGACACAGGCTTCATCGTAGGTGCCGGCGAGAAGGACGAAGCGGGCGAGCCCACGCATAGGAAGCTCGAGTTCATCACCAACGCTTGGTCGGCTGGAACCGACGGGCCGACCCGAGGCCGCGTTGTACTGGAGCCCTTGATTGTGGACGAGTTTGATGCCGCCCTCTACGAAGACGCGTGGATCCTGCGCCGTCCCCGCAAGGAGCGCCCGACGACCCTCACCCGTCGCAAGCTCGACAAGCTGCTCGCCGACGCCGGCATGCTGGGCGAGCTGCGCAACAGCGGCACGACCCTGCCCGTGGTCAGCGGCAACCAGAACATCACTTGGGATGAGATTCCCGAGCATCCGAGCGTGCGCCTGGTGAGCACCAGCTACCAGCGCGTCATGGACCTGTTGATGGCCGAGGGAAGCACCGGCGTCGAGGTCGAGATGGACCTGCAGCACACCTTCGTTGAAGGTCCCATCGACCTGTACAACGTGATCGCCGACATCCCCGGCACCGAGTTCCCGAACGAGTACGTGATCGTCGGCGGGCACCTCGACTCCTGGGGTGCCGCCGTCGGCGCCCAGGACAATGGCACCGGCTGTGCGACCACCTTCGAAGCCGCTCGCCTGATCATGAAGTCTGGCCTCAAGCCCCGCCGCACGATTCGCTTCATGCTGTGGAGCGGCGAGGAGCAGGGACTCTTTGGTTCTAAGGCCTACGCCAAGGCTCACCCCGAGGTTTGTGAAGGCGCCAGCGCCGTGCTGGTCCACGACGGCGGCGGCAACTACCTGTCTGGACTGAAGGGCCCAAAGGCCTTGGTCGACGACCTGCGCATGGTCTTCGCGCCCCTAGCCGACCTCAACCCCGACATGCCGTTCATCGTCCGCGAGAACAAGGGCCTGTCCACCTTCGGCATGAGCGACCACGCATCGTTCACCCAACAGGGAACCCCCGGCTTCTTCTGGGACCAGTCCGGTGAACTCGACTACAACTACGTGCACCACACCCTGAATGACACCGTCGACCAGGTCAACGCGGACTACCAACGCCACTCTGCCCTGGTGGTGGCCATCGGCGCACTTGGCATCGCCAACCTGGACAGTAAACTCGATCGCACGGATCTAATCGCGAAGCGCGCGCCCTCCACACGGAACCGCCGCACCATGGGCGTCCTTCTAGACGAGAACTCGATCACGGAAGTGGTCGATGACTCGCTAGCCAGCAAAGCCAATTGGAAGTCCGGCGACATCATCATCGCCATCGACGGCGTCACCGTAACCAGCCGCCAAGAGATCGTCACCGAGCTCCAAAAAGGCGACGCGAAAAAAGTGATCACCATCCAACGCGGCGAGGCCAAAATCGAGTCCACCCTTGAGTGGCCTTCCAACAAGCGTCCTTAGGCACTAGGTAAATAGCGCCTTTCAAGAAGGAGCTCATCTCAGCCAAAAGGCGCCGGGATGAGCTCCTCCTTTCGTGGCTAAAACCTCGACTCAAAGGCTGGGTTGCTTGCCGCAAAAGAAGGCGTCCTGAACCCCGCCGCTAAAACGGACCTCTTCGCGGTCCTTTGAGGTCTCTTCGCTCCTAGGTCTAGCTCTTTTTCTGCGGACAGGTCCCGTGGGATTCCTTCAACCAACGCAGCCAGATCTTCTTGGGCAGGGGCTCTGCTTCGCTAAACCGGGCAGTGACCCAAGCTGTCTTGCCGACGCCGAATCGACCCGGCTGTTGACTGGCGAGCTGCTCGGGCTCGGCCTTCGATTCGTCGAGTTTGAACATGGCCTTATAGCCAACGCCCTTGGTGCCGGGTCCAACGAAGAAGAACGACTGCTTGCCGACCTTGTACGAGGTCTGGTTGCAGGAAGTGCCTTCCAGGGCGCCAGGAAGCTGGGAAGCTGCCTTGCGAATCGCTGCGGTTGGGTCTTTAGGGGCCATGGTTTCCGTGTACCTAGCAAGGGCGGCCAGCACCCTGCCAAGGCGGGTTTCGCGAGGCTGTTTCGCGGGGACAAAACCTGGCAGGATAGGCCGCTCAAGCCCTCGACAATTAAGGTCGATGTTTTGGGGGTACGAATGAGTAGTCCAGATGCCGATCCGCGGGTGAATCCCGAACAGACTCCCGAGCCCGCACCGATCAGGTGCGAGCAGGCCCGGGAGTCCATGATGCGTTTCCTAGGCAGTGGCTTCAAAATCGGCGCGGATTCCAAGCGGCAAGAGGCCATGCGCGCCCACATGCAGGTCTGCGAGGACTGCGCCAAGCACTACCAGGATTCCGTGGACCTGACCGCGTCCATGACCGGCGCCCTGCGCTCGAAGGAGCGCAGGGATATCCAGGCTCGCTTGCGACGCTCCAAGAGCCGCCCGCGCCTTGGGGGAATGGGGGCCATGGGCATCCTGTTTGCGGCGGGCCGCACGGAGCCGTCGAATCGAGTCAAGCGCATCATCTGGCGGCTGCGGCCCGTGCTGATCGCATCGTTCTTCATCTTCCTGATGACGGAGGTGACCAAGCCGTCCGAGCCCGGACCCGCATTCCGCGTGAAGTGGCTAGGTGGAACCTTGGAACTTAACGGCAAGCACCTACGCGACAACCAGCCAAACCACGGTCTGCCCCGGGGAGCCCAGTGCTTTTCCTTCGAGAGTGCTGGCGCCAAGATCTTCCGCGCGGAGGGCAGCCTAGTGATGGGCCCGGACTCGAGCATCTTGGCCGAGCGCGTGACCCCCGCGCGCCTACGTCTTGTGTACGGTGAAGCGGAGCTCGCGGGCACCATGCAGCTGACCTCGACAGCGGGCGAACTGACCCAGGTCGCCGGCCTGTCGAAGGTGTCCTTGGTCGGAGATGTCTTTACGGTCGAGTGCCTCGAGGGCACGCTCGAAGTGATCTCCGCCGGAGTCGACACCGTGTTGCAGCCGGGGCAGGTCATGAACCTCGACCAGCGCGGCATGCCCCAGTCGATGCACACAAAGCGGAGCCCGTAGGCTGGGCTGGTCGTTGGGCGAAGGCGTGGGATTCGTGCTAACGACAAGGCCCTGACTCGACGGATTCATTCCGAGCCAGGGTCCTGCTGGAAGCTCTGGGATTCATTGGGATCTGGGAGGTATCGAATAACCACCCAGCAATGCACTGAGCCGCGGGCCCCCCGCTAGCTCAACACCCTGTGAAGGTCAGCATGATGTGGAACGAGGCACGAATGACGGGCAGTGTGGTCGGAGTCCCCATGCGGTAGTCACTGGGGACGGCGTCAGCAAAACCCGAAGTGCCTTGGTTGTAGACGACAACCGGCACGCCATTGATGAAGACAATCCTGGCGCAGTAGGGTGTATCTCCGAGAAGGGAAATAGCGCTGCCTCGATTTACATCTGCATTGAATTGCTTGATTGCATCGTCGAGCCATTCTTGGACAACCTTATTGGTGGGGATCTCGCCTGGCTTGGCTTTCACGCTGGCATCAAACCAAGGTCTTGACCTCAAATCATTGAGGGCATCCACATCATCCTTTGTGGGTGTGATGACGTCGGCGTAGCGCTTGGTGAAGAGCTTTTTCTTCTCGGTGGTAAGGTCGGCAAACCGCTTTTGATTATCGGGATGAGTAGTCGAGTCTTTGTCAATGTCCGTGATGAAATCGATCTTGATGTGGCCGTTTGACATTCGTTTCGGGGGTAGGGGGTGCGGGGCGAGGAGACTAGGAATCGATGCTCTGGCTTCGGGCGCAGCGGAAGCCGAGCATGGGCGATGCAAACTGGCCGGGTACGGCGCCGTTGTTCATGTCCTGGTAGCCGCTGGCGGGGTCGGCCGCATGCAATCCGAAGGTGGAGTGGGAGTCCGGGAACTCGCCGAATGAACTCATGTCCATGGACCACTCCATGACGTTGCCGATGGGGTGGTAGAGCCCGTCTAGGCCGATTCGGTATTCCGGCTGACGGGAGGGCTGCACGAGGTCGAGGTACTGCTGGAATGTGGTCATGTCCCCAAGCGAGCCCTCGGCTGCGAGGTTGATCCTGAGCAGACGCTGGTCTTCGGGTAGGGCGAGCCAGTCCTCGTGGCAGCGGGATCCAAACCAGAGCTGCTCAGCAAGGGTCGGCAAGCGCATGTCGTAGAACTCAGCATACGCCTGGGCGTCGAACCAATTGATGAGTACCACGGGCAGGTCGAGCCAGTCCTCCCGGGGAGGATCCGCAAAGAAGTCCTCGTAGGCCGGCTTCGGCTCTACGGGTTCGACCAAGGGATCGGGGTCGACCATGGATTCACCCTTGGCGCGCAGCCAGCGCGTGGGGGTCTTGTGTCCGGACTGCTTCAGGAACTCCGCGAACTGACGGTTGGTCACCGCCGCCTCGTCCACCCAGAACGGTTTGACGGGGACGTCTATGACGACGAGCGAAAGGCCTTCGTCGCCAGCCGCTTGGGTCATGTACCCCACGTCCTTCGCGACCCCGCCGGGGATTGCGACCATGGCACTCGGGGTCATGGCGTCCTGGGTGAGCGCAGGGGTTATAGTTGCCGTTTGATTCGGCTTGAGGTTGCGCCTGAATTCGGAGAAGCGGCCGTCTTTGGCCTGCACGACAATGCGATAGTCCCCCTCGGCCAGGGAGACCTCGAGGAGATCGTCGTCCGAGTCGCCGAGCTCTCCCAGGTCGATGGTCTCGGAGAGGGATTGGTCCACGGACGAGACCAAGTAAGCCCAGACCATCGCACCGTCTTCGCCATCGGCGTGGATGGAGAGCCGCGGCATGGCGGCCTGGGCCAGGGCTTCGGGGCCGTAGTTTTGTTGGTAGGCCCAGGTGCCAAAAAGGCCGCCAAAGATCAGCAGTGCCGGGCCGATGCGGAGCAGCGAGCGCTTCTTCGTTGCACTTGATCTAGCGCGCCTGGAGAAGCTCACTGGGCGCGCGGCGATGGGGTTGCCGGCTAGGAAAGCAGCCAGGTCGTCGGCCATTTCCTGGGCAGAGGCATAGCGGTCGGCGGGGTCCTTCTCGAGGGCTTTACTGACGATGGTCTCCAGGTCCTTGGACAGGCTCGCGTCGATCTTGCGCAGGCCGGGCGGGACCTCCTCCTGGATCTTGTGGAAGATGTCGGGAACGGCGCTGCCAGCGAAGGGAGTCTTGAGGGTCAGCATCTCAAAGAGCACGGCGCCGGCCGAGTAGACATCCGTGCGCTCGTCGATGCCGGCTGTCAGGGCGACGACCTGCTCTGGGCTCATGTAATGGGGAGAGCCCGCCACATCACCTGTTTCGGTGATGCCGCTCAGCTCGAGGTCCTTGGCTAGGCCAAAGTCGATCAGCGTGGGCTCGCCAGACCCGCAGAGAATGTTGGCCGGCTTGATGTCCCGGTGCAGGATGTGGTGGTCGTGAATGTGGGCGATGCCCTCGAGTAGGGCATGAATGAAGCGAGCGCAGCTAGGGGCATCTCCAGGGCTTGGCTCGGTTGGTTGACCAGCCTTGGCACTCTTCAGAATGCTCTGGAGTGTTGGGCCCTCGACCAACTTCATGGCGTAGAAGACGATGCCTTGATCTTCGCCAAAGGCAAGCACGGGTGCTACGCCTGGGTGATCCAGCTTGGACGCCGCTAGGGCTTCGCGGTGGAAGCGCGCAAGGCGCAGCTTGGAAGCGGCGAGGGCCGGGGGTAGGACCTTGATCGCCACGTCCCGGTTCAGGGAGACTTGCTTGGCGCGGTAGACGATGCCCATGCCTCCGCGACCGAGCTCCTCGAAGAGCTCAAAGTCCCCGAGTTTGGTGCCCTCGAGATAGTTCGCGGGAGAGATGCTCTTGGCTAGCATCTCGGGGGAGGGGGGCTCGGCGAAGCCCGCACCGGTCTCATCCGCCACGAGCATGATACGCACCTCGGCCAGGATGGGCTCGGGCTCGCCACTCGCGGCAAGGTACGACTCCCGCTCGGCCGGTGGAATCTCTAGTGTGTCGAGGAAGAGGGCTTGGATGATTCGCCAGTCGTCTGCGTTCATTTGATCTTTGCCTTGAGCCAGGAGCGCGTTGCGCGCCAGCGGCGTTCGAGAGTTCGGTGCGGGAGGTGTAGGATGGCGGCGATCTCGGACATTTCGCGGCCGCCGAAGAAGCGCATCTCGACGATTTCGGCCATCTCGGGATCGACCTTGGCCAGCTCGGTTAGGGCCCGGTCCAGCATTTCGAGGTCAACTACGCTGTCTTCGTAGGCGAGCACGATGAGATCCAGTGGGACCTGCTCGCCGGGTGCCCTGCGTTTGATGGCGCCGCGCCTGCGGGCGTGGTCCACCAGCACGTGGCGCATGGCTTTAGAGGCTACCGAGAGGAAGTGCTTGCGGTTCTGCCAGTGATCGGCCTTGGCCCGGTCGGTGGCGCCGTCCTCGGGTTGCGAAGCCAGCCGCTTCTCCGGGGAGAGCCGCATCCAGGCCTCGTTGACCAGGGCAGTGGCCTGCAGAGTGTGGTTGCCGGGTTGACCAACCATGTGGCGCTTGGCGATGTCATGGAGCTCCTCGTAGAGGGCTAAGATCAGCTCTTCACGGGCGGATTCGTTGCCCTCGCGAGCCCGGTCGAGCAGATATGTAATTTCAACGATGGGGGACTCCTTGCAAAACGCGAGTGGCTGCGGCCGCGAAGCCGATGAGCCTCCAGCATGGGGAAGAGCCCCTTCCGCGTCTAGGAAGTGGGGCAGGTTCTGAAAGATATCGACTGGGCCAGGGGCATAGCGCCCAGCTCGGCTTTGATGGAACAGGTGCATGTGACTAGAAGCACGTAGAGCACCGCAGCACCCGCCACAAAAATCCCACGAACAACAAAATGGCGCGCGGGATCTTCGTTCTGGGGGCAAATCTACTCGGCCAGGGGGTGCTCTGCTAGGTACTTGCCCCACTTGTCGGCGCTGTACTTGAAGTCCTGTCCCAGCAGGCTTTTGAGCGACCCGCGCAGGGCAGAGCGCTCATTCACACGCACCAACTCTTGGCGTACTGATAGAAGCCGCACATCGAGCACTACGCCTTCGGTGATTACGTTGACCTGGGGATCGGCGATCGAAGCGCCTTGGGCGACCTCGACGTCGTAGTCCTGGATATAGGCGACCTGCTTGCCAATAAAGATGTGGCTTGCGGGTGGGCGATAGGAGCCGCCGGATGAGCTGGTCGCGGCCAAGGCGCTGATCAGGGGCGCGGCGGCTTGGACGAAGCCAAGGGTTCCGAGGGCCTCCGCGGCGTTGGTGCGCACGGCGGGTGACGAGGAGCCGAGGGCCTTGATGAAGGGCTGGGTGATGGCCTCTTGCCTAAGGTCGCGAAGGGCGCGGCTGCACTCGGCACGAACATCTTCCGAGCCATCGAGCACGGCGACTCGGATCAAGGCTTGCACGGTGGACTCTTGCGCAACGGTAAGGCCTGAGCGGCGCAGAACCAGGGCCGCGAGCTCGCGGCGTTTGGAGGTGCGGTGCTTGAGCTCACCCCGCAGGGTGGCGCGGATGTCGTGATCCCCGAGTTTTGCGAGCAGGTCGCGGATCGTGATCTCCTGGGAGGCACGCGCCATGAACGCGGTGGAGTTGAACCAGGGCTTGAGAGCAGTGGGCAGCTGCTCGGCCGGGGTTGCTGAGGTGACGTTGACCCGCGGAGTGTTCAAGGGCAGGAGGTCCTGGCCGATGAGCGTCAGGGTGGGCCCGTGGTCGGGATCTTTGCGCAGGCAGAACTCGAGGTGCTCTAGGGCTTCGGGGTACATGGCTTGTTCGATCAGCCACATGGCTTGGTCGGCGCGATCGTTCGCGAGGGCCATCTTGAGCTTGCGCTCGCGGGAGCGCGCCTCGCGTTTGATGTCGCGCACCAGAATGTGCTTGGTGACCGATCCCGCGGGCAGGGCTCGCCAGTCCTTGCCATTGCGAATCTGCCATGCGCCGTCGATCATCTTGGCGCGGGTTCTTATAGGAGCGCCCCATTGGGTATAGAGGATGCGCTCAAGATCCTTTTCGAGCTCTTCGATCGCAGCTGCCTTATCCGCCTCTGCACTCGCGTCGGTCGCCACTTGGGATTCCTGGGCGCTGGCCTCTTGGGCCGCGCTTGTGGATGCGCAGAACAGGCCGAGTGCGATGAGAGCGAGTTCGGTACGGCGACTGGAGAGTTTCATGGGTGGGGCGAAAGTGTTGGAGGCGGCTTGGGGGGCTTGATTGGACTGGTTGGCGAGCTTAGGCGGATCCGATGGTGGCATGGAGGGTGGCTCCATGGAAGGGGCGGGGACGTTGAAGTTCTGATCCCCGATTTGGTGAAGCTCTAGGGAGGGCTAGGGGCTGGGCTGGGGTCGGTTTCGTGCTTTTGAGCTGGGGGGCGTGGGTTCGGCCTAGCTCTTCCACGCCGTGTCCCCATAAGGTGCCGCGCTCATGCACTGATCACCCCGCGGTTTCCAAGCCGAGCGCTCCTACGCTTTTCTCTGGGCACGCAGTCACTGTATGGGCAAGTCAGTGCGGTTCGGATGTGTTGCTCAGGTGACGAGAAGTGTGCGGCTCGGTATCTCTGGTCAGGTGACGAGAAGTGTGCGGCTCGGTATCTCTGCTTCGGTGCCTTTCCCCAAGGGCGGATCACGGGTTTGGGGTCGTGTTTGGATTGGGCCAGGAGAAGGGGCCTTGGGTGTGGGTTTGGGAAGGCGGGGAGTTTCTTCGGTGGAGTTCAGCGGTGAGTTGAGCGGGGGACGAGGTGCTGGTGCCTGTTTGGATGGGTTGGGTCTGGTTTAGGAGCGGGGTGATGTGGGGGGAATCGGAGCCGTGGTGAGGGAGCAGCAGGTAGGTGGGTTTTGCAGTGTTTTTTAGCAAGGGCAGCATGGCTTGTAGGCCTTGGGCCTCGGCGTCTCCCCAGAGCAGGATGCGCGCTTTGTCGGAGTCTAGGACGAGTGTGCGGGAGCCCTCGTTGCCGGGTAGGTCGGTGCCTCGGAGTAGGGTTATGCTGGCGCCGGGTTCTTGGGCTAAGGCGAGGCTGCCCGAGGTGTGGTCGCGCACTTTGCAGGTCTTGGGCAGGGCCGGAGCTAGGTCCTGGGGTAGGTGCCCCGTCCAGGTCTTGGGCGGGTGCCTTGGGATGAGTTGGGACAGGGCGGAGCGGTGGTCGAGGTCGTTGTGGGAGAGCACGTAGTTTGGATTGGGGCCATCCCATTGGGCGAGCTGTGGGAGTAGGGCCTCCGCCGCTGTGCGAAGGCGGTCGCGCGAACCAGCATCGAAGATCCATATCTCCCCGGAGGGTAGCCGGATCAGGCTGCCGGTTCCGTGGCCGACATCCATGATGTGGACCTGGGCGGATCGGGGAGCCAGGGACCAGGGCAGCAACAGCAGGGCTCCAAGAGTACTGGCAAGCACCGCCAACTTTTGAGGCCGAGGCCCGGCGCCGCTGCGCCTGTTTCGACCCGCGCGGACTAGGGCAAGAACCCCCGTTAGTGTTGCCAAGATGAGCAGCCAGACGGGCCGGGGAGGAAGAACGACGGGAGTGCCGGGCAGCGTGTCCGCGGACCACAGCAGTGCGCCCAGTAACTTG
>JBLHWM010000041.1:0-15638 GCA_047629095.1 Planctomycetota bacterium
GGTTCGGGGGCTGACACTTGTGCAGCAGCTCTCGCGGCACCCTGGTCCTCGAACGCCACGTCTGACTCCAGCACCAGCGGCGCCATCATCACGCCCTCGTCGACCCCGGGTGAGAGGGTCACCGCGAGGGTCCAATGCAGCGCCTTGGGGGGCGTCTCCCCGGGAACTGACACGTCGGGAGTGAGCTCGAAAGTCACTCCGCTCGGCAGCTCGCGGGCGGGGCTCGCCTTGAGGTTGAAGGGCTCGAGGGTACTGCTGGTGATGTGGGCAAGCTTTGTCACGGGCTCGCCCGGGAAGACGCGACCGAAGTCGATGCCCTCCACGTCGCTCACGAGCCAATGCACGGTCTCCACGCCGACCTCAAGGCTGTGGCCTCCCTGGGCATCGTCGCTATAGACCTCCACGGTTTTCTTCTCATAGCCGTGGCGGCCGCGGCTGTCGAACTGGGCGACGACCTCGACCCGGGTTCCCGGGGCCAGGTCCTCGTCGTAGATGAGCGGGCGCACGGAGCCATCGGGCTCGAAGACTCTGGCTTCGACCAGGGTGCAGCCGCAGCTTGCCTTGATCCGGGTGATGTGCAGAGGCTCTGTCCCCGCGCTCACCAGCGGAAAGACCACCTCGCGGACGGCGCCCTGCCAGATGGTGCCGAAGTTTACGGTGCGCCGGGCCACGTGCAGGCTCGGCCCCTGGACCGCGCCGATCTCGGCGGGGACCTCGGGCTCGAGCTCGAATAGCGGCTTGGCGGCGCTAGTCTGACTGTCCGCGCCGGAGCAGCCCCCCGCCAAGGGGAGTGCCATCAACACCGCGAAACCAGCCATCTTGGCCTTCCAGCCCCTACTCTTCCTCATTTTGCTCATCATTGAAGTAGTGATCATAGCGGCGAATCGAACACCGGTCAGGTCTAGGGCGGTCTTCCCAGGCTACCCGTTCAGAAAAAAATCGGAGTCCCAGGTTTAGGAAGCCCGCGTCCTCGGAAATATCGGGGTAAAGTTCGAAGTTGAACGCGGTGGCTGACGATCAGCCCTATGCCGCTTTAGGTCTACCCCTCAATAGTACGAGTCCGATACAAGGCAACTTCGGTTCCTGGAAAGCGGGCTCTGAATACCGAGTCGCAAAGCCCGCCCTTGGGATTGCAGCGTTTCGGCTTATTCTGCGGGTCCCATGAATACCTCCATCCAAAGACTTCCCCTCCTCCTCGGCCTCAGTTTGTGCGCGTGCTGCGTTGCGGCACCATCGCCAGAGGACCTGCTCGCCACTGGCTTTCGGTCCCCGAGCCAGGCATTTGGCACGTTCCAAACAGCTCTTGCCGGCGACCACCTGGACTTGAACTACCGCTGCTTCTCCGACAGCTTTAAGGCGCGCACCGGCGCCGACGACGCCAGCTTCAAGGTGGGCCTCAACATCCTGTTGGCAGAGAACGCGGGCATGAAGTACATCTCCGAAGCGGAGATCCTGTCCGAGCGCTTGCTCGACCCCACCACCGCCGAGCTGATCGTCGAGCTGAACAAGTTCTTCGTGACCGTTCGCGCCCGGGTCATCCTCAAGCGCGAGGACTTCTTCGAAGCCTGGAGCGGCAACGAAATCTACTTCGACGGCTTCCGCTCCTTTGGCGAGTCCACCTCGATCTACGACGACTCGCCCAACGACCTCTTCGGCCACATCGACGTGCCCGAAGAAAAGGACGCCACTCAAATCACCGAGATTCGGATTGGCCAAGACTGGCACATCGACTCGTTCGAGGTCCTCGACGAGGACCCCGTTCCCCTCAACTAATCCCCACTATCCAACAGCATTCGGCGCACTCCGCGCCACCTGGAGAACGCTATGGCCAAACTCACACCGCAAAACCGACCACTGCCTAGGCACGTCTACTACTTTGACGACAAGGGCGCAGACGGCAACAAGGACATGAAAGATCTCCTTGGCGGCAAGGGTGCGAACCTCGCGGAGATGTGCGCTTTGGGAATGCCTGTGCCCCCGGGCTACACGATCTCATCCGAGGTCTGCAGTTATTACAGCCACCACAATGGGCGCTTTCCCGAGTCTCTCAGGGACGAGATGGTGGTTGCGATCAAGCGTATGGAGAAGACCCTGGGCAAGGAGTTTGGCTCCATCGAGAACCCGCTCCTGGTCTCGGTTCGCTCTGGCGCACGTGTTTCGATGCCCGGCATGATGGACACAGTGCTCAACCTGGGCCTGAATGACGAGACCGTGGAGGGCCTCGCCAGGCGTTCGGGCAACGCGCGCTTTGCTTGGGACAGCTACCGGCGCTTTGTGCAGATGTTCTCGGACGTGGTGCTTGAGATCGGCCCGGACCCCGGCGAGCACATTACCCCCTTCTCGCTTGCGATTCGCAAGCTCAAGAAGAAGCGCAAGGTGGCCCATGCGATTGACCTCGAGGTCGTGGACCTCAAGGCCCTCG
This sequence comes from Planctomycetota bacterium, assembly GCA_047629095.1. Classification (GTDB taxonomy): domain Bacteria; phylum Planctomycetota; class UBA1135; order UBA1135; genus CALBMX01. The sequence continues at coordinate 2,423 of JBLHWM010000041.1, forward strand.
TCAAGAACTTCAAGGCGATCGTCCTACGCCGCACGGGTGAGGAGTTTCCCGACAAGCCCGCGGACCAACTCTGGGCCGCCATCGGCGCTGTCTTTGGCTCCTGGAATAACGACCGGGCGATCGCTTACCGCGAGATGAACAACATCCCCAGCGAGTGGGGAACGGCCGTCACGGTGATGGCCATGGTCTTCGGCAACATGGGCGAGGACTCCGGCACGGGCGTGGCCTTCACCCGGGACCCGGCCAACGGCGAGAAGCGCTTCTACGGCGAGTTCTTAATGAACGCCCAGGGCGAGGACGTCGTCGCCGGCATCCGAACTCCCGAGCCGATCGAGAAGCTCGAGAAGCTTGCTCCGACTGCCTACAAAAAACTGCTGCGGATCCAGAAGAAGCTCGAAAAGCACTACCGCGACATGCAGGACCTCGAGTTCACCATCGAACACGGGCGCCTGTTCATGCTGCAGTGCCGCAACGGAAAGCGCACGGGTTTTGCGTCCGTTCGTATCGCTGTGGACATGGTGCGCGAGCGCTTGATCACGAAGCAGGAAGCCCTCATGCGCATCGACCCTGAGGGGCTCAACCAGCTGCTGCAGCCGGTCTTTGATCCCAAGGAGATCGAGGCTGCGAAGAAGAGCGGCAAGCTGCTCACCAAGGGGCTCAACGCGGGCCCTGGCGCGGCATCGGGAATGGTCTGCTTCCACGCCCTCGACGCGGTAGCGCTCAAGGCCAAGGGGCATGATGTCATCCTGGTTCGCGAGGAGACCTCTCCGGAGGACATTCGCGGAATGCAGGCCTCCACGGGCATCCTTACGGCTCGTGGCGGAATGACGAGTCACGCTGCTTTGGTTGCACGCCAAATGGGCAAGGTCTGCGTGGCCGGCGCGGGCGAATGCCTTGTCGACTACAAGAAGGCCGTCATGGTTGTCAATGGCCGCACCGTTCGCGAGGGCGACAAGATCTCCCTCGATGGAACCACCGGTGAGGTACTCGAGGGTGCCCTGAAGACCTCCCCTTCCGCTGTGCTGCGCCACCTCTTCGGCCGCGGCAAGAAGAAGGCGAACGAGACGGTGCTCGCTTATGAAAAGCTCATGTCCTGGGCCGATGACTACCGCACCCTTGGCGTTCGCACCAACGCGGACCAGCCGGACCAATGCAAGACGGCCATCGCCTTCGGTGCCGAGGGCGTGGGCCTGACACGAACCGAGCACATGTTCTTTGAGGGGCGCAAGATTGACGCTGTTCGCGAGATGATCCTCGCCGCTGATCAAGAGGGCCGCAAGAAGGCCCTGGCCAAGCTGTTGCCGCTGCAACGCAAGGACTTTGAGGGCATCTTCCGGGCCATGGAAGACCGCCCCGTTACGATCCGCACCCTCGACCCGCCCCTGCACGAGTTCCTACCCCACGAGCCGAAGCAGAAGCGCAAGCTCGCGAAGGACCTCGGCATCACGGCGAAGGCCCTGGGCGCAAAGATCGCCAGCCTGCACGAGTTCAACCCGATGCTTGGCCACCGCGGTTGTCGCCTGGGCATCACCTACCCGGAGATCACGCGTATGCAAGCGCGAGCACTCTTCGAGGCCGCCTGTAAGGTCGCCAAGGACACCGGCATCATGCCCCGTCCCGAGATCATGATTCCCTTGATCAGCACGGCCAAGGAGCTCGAGCTCCAAGCCGCGATCGTGCACGAGGTCGCCGCCGAGGTCTTCAAGAAGAAGCGCTTTAGCGTGCCCTATCTAGTGGGCACGATGATCGAGCTGCCCAGGGCCGCCCTCACCGCTGGTGAGATTGCCCAGACCGCCGAGTTCTTCAGCTTCGGAACGAACGACCTGACCCAGACAACCTATGGCATCAGCCGCGACGACGGCGGCAGCTTCGTACCCGAGTACATCGAGAAAGAGATCTTACCGAGTGACCCCTTCGCGACCCTAGACGGGGCTGGCGTTGGCCGCCTCATGGAGATCGCCTGCGCCGATGGACGGCGGACCCGAAGGGGGATGAAGCTTGGAATTTGTGGAGAGCACGGTGGAGATCCGGCCTCGATTCAGATCTGCCAAGACCTCGGTCTCGACTATGTTTCGTGCTCGCCCTATCGCGTGCCGATTGCACGCCTAGCAGCCGCCCAAGCGGCGATTGCACGGTCCTTATAGAGCCGTCTTGCCTTCCGGTGCAAACCTAGGCCTTACTGCACAATGCGGCGCCATCTTCCCCAGGGAAGGTGGCGCCGCTTTGCCTTGCCACGGGGAGCGCGCCGTGTCCAAGATGCAGGCTTGCGGGATTGGGCGACATACCCCAAGTTGGAGTCCCCTAGGCGCAAGCCAAGGGGCCATCTATGCCCGCCCAATCGACGCCGAGTCTCCATCAGCAAACCAAGTATGTTCAAGCCCTCCCAACTGCGCAGTGCGCTCTCCTGCGCCGCAGCTGCACTCACCCTAGGCTTTGCCCTAGGTGCACCCGCCTCTGCCCAAACCTGTGCTGGTCAGACCTTCTGGAAGAACGACAATCTGCCCGATAACCCCACGGGATCGCTCTCCATTTCCGTGATTCCTGGACTGTGCGAAGGCGAGGGGATCGGCACGGTCTTCGACTTGGCGCCCGGCTCTGCGCTGCAGAAGATCACCCAGGTCGTCTGTCCGTTTGGATCGGCTGGAGGCGCGAGTGGCGCCGTCGCTGCGGTGAACGTGTTGATCTATGACGGCGTCACCTTCTCGGGCGCGGCGAACACCCCCTCGCTCGGCCCACTTGTGTTTGACCTCGCGGCGGACACGGGCAACAACATGCAGGTCTCCTCCACCGCCTTGAACGTCTTCGACATGACGAACTTCAACGTCAGCGTTGGGGCAAGTGGTCTGGGCAACTACGTCGTGGCCTTTGTGATGGAGATCAATATCAACGGCAACTGCGACAACGGCTTTACCTCGAACTTCTTCACGGACAGCAGCAGCCCCGGGTTCCTCTGCAACCCGGCCATCACGCCGCCGCTGACCAACCTGATGTTGATCCAAGGCCAGGGCTGGACGGACGCATCGAAAGCTATGGTCCAGGGCTTCTCGCTCTGCCCCCTCTTCTACGCCGGCAACTGGGCGATCCGTGCATGCTCCGAGGACGCGGGCCCAGTCAACCCTCTGCAGGTCGCCGTCCAAGGTAGCCCCGTCGCACCGGGCGGATTCGTCAACTTGACCTTCAAAGCGCCCGGCTACCAAGGTGTCCCCTACGTGGCCGCCGCATCCCTTGGCAACACGCCGGGGATTCCGACCCAGTTTGGTTTGATTCCGCTCAACAACGACTTCTTGATGCAGCTGAGCTTCAACCTACCCAACGTGTTCTTCAACTTCTCCGGCCTCGTCGGCCCGACGGGTGAGTCCCCGGGCATTATTTTTGTCCCCAATGACCCAGCCCTATCCGGCCTAGACTTCTACGTCGCATTCATCACAGCTCCCCCAGCCCCAGCCCCATGGGGCATTTCAGACGCAGCGAAGATCTCTATTCAATAGCCGTCTCAACACCTACGGCATAAGAAGCAAAGGCCGTTCGCCTTCGCCACCAAGGGAGCCGGCGCAGCACTTGCTGCGCCGGCTCCCTTGGCATGAGGCCTGTGAGCTTCGGTGGTGCGGCTCCTCGAAAAGGCAGAGCGCGTACTGCTCTCAACTCGATAAGATCCGGTGGGCCGCCTGTTATGGTCCACGCACCATGCGACCTATCCAAGACTCTGCGCCGCCCTACAAGGCGCTCTTTCACCCCAGCCTCGACGCGGGGCTGGCTGCGGCGTGGCTCGCGGAGCCCTGCGCTCTGCTTCCGAAATCGAGCCGGGCTCCTTGGCGAGGCCTCTCTGCCTGTGGCGAGCTATTCATCAAGTACCGCGAATCTGGCCGCTTGGAGAGCCTGCGGCCGATAGGAAGCGATCGCTTCAGCGGCGCCCTGTCCCTTGGCCTCGAACTCGAGGCGCGCCAGCTGCCGGCCAGCAGCCCCCTCGCTCTCATCGAGGGCCCCGGTCCACAAGGGGGCCGAGGCCGCTGGCTCATCATGAGCGCGATTCCAGGCCTTAGCCTGGCGCAGTTCGTGGCCCAGAGCTCCCTTGGGGCTTCGGTGGAGGTCTTTGGGAGGCTCGCTGGCATCCTTGGGCGGTTCCATGACTGCGGTTTTCGTCAGCGTGACTTGAAGGCGCCTAACATTATGGTTGCGGACGGTGGTGAGCTCGTCCTGGTAGACCTGGAGGGCATGCATGCCCTGGACGGGCCTGCGGATTGGAAGCTGCGGGCCAAGGACCTAGGACGCCTCGGCGCGAGCTTCCTATCGCCTACTTTTGTGGAGGCCGGGGTTGGGCCCGGCCATTGGGATGAGCTGCTTCGGCTGTACCTTGGAGCCTGTGACGAGCCAGCTTGGAATGCTGGCAAGCTCTCAAAGCGGACATTGGGGTACGCTTTGAAGAAGGTCGAGCGGAACGCAGCGGCTGGCCGGCCTCTAGCCTGACGGCACGGGCTCACTGGGCTGCTCGGAGGCCTGGAAATAGGACACTCAGCTAGTCGAAAGTGCCCAACTCGCCAATCAGGACCGCGAAGTCTTGATAAATGCCACCTCGCCCCACTTTCCCCTTTCCCGAGCTCAAGGAAAAGGCTATCAAAGGTCACCGAGGTCCTGATACTGCGAGCGCCGAGCGCTCTCAGACTTGCCTCGCCTCAAAACCCAAAGGCAGTTCACTTCCCCAATGCTCCGGAGAGCGCGCGTCGCTTCCCAGGCACCTGCCAACAACCCACACCCATTTTGGAGTTCAGCTCCACCATCTGTCATGAAATTCATGCAACTTGGCGTACTCGCTGCAGGAGCCTTGGCGCTCCCCGCAGCGGCAAACAACGCCGACGAGATCATCCAAGCTGGCCTGCTCACCTTCCAAGAGGCCCCCTCTTCTTGGACCGAGGCCTTTGGCGCCGGCGAAGGCTCTATCTTCTTCAACTATCGCTTTGAAGAGGTCGACAGCGATGCAGCTGCCGACACAGACAACGCCCACGCGTCCACCCTGCGTACCGTGATCGACTACCGGACCGCTAGCTATGACGGCGTCCAAGCCTATGTGCAGTTCGAGAACACCGGCGTCATCGGCGACGAGGCCTACAGCACCGCTACCCGCCCCACCGTGGCCGACCCAAAGGGATCGGACCTAAACCAAGCCTACTTGGACATCGCCCTTGGCGGCGGAACCCTGCGCGTTGGCCGCCAAGAGGTCATCCTCGACAACGCCCGCTTCCTGGGTAACGTCGGCTGGCGCCAGAACCACCTGTCCCACGATGCCGTGGCTTATGTTGGCGGCGCCGACCTTCCGGTTGGCTTCATGTACGCCTATGTCGACAACATCAACACCGTCACCGGCGCGGATCTACGCACGAAGTCCCACCTGCTGAACGTCTCCAAGGACTTCGATGGCGTCGGCAAAGCGAGCGCCTACGTTTACGCCCTTGACGTGCTAGCAGCACCGGCCCTCTCGACCATCACCATGGGTGCTCGCCTCGACGGCAAGATGGAAATGTCCGATGACATGGCACTCAACTATCTGCTCGAGTACGCCACCCAGTCGGACTATGCCGACAACACCAGCATGGACGCAGACTACTACCACGTCAAAGTTGGCGGCGACCTCGGCGACTTCCAGCTTGGCCTTGGCCAAGAGTCCCTGGGTAGTGACGACGGAGCCGTGGGCTTCTCCACACCGCTCGCAACTGGCCATGCCTTCAACGGCTGGGCCGACAAGTTCTTGGCAACCCCCGCGACTGGACTTGAGGACCTGTACTTCATGGCGCACACCATGGTTGGCGACGTCAAGCTTGGCGCTATCCTGCACGACTTCGCCTCGGAAGAGGGCAGTACGGACTTCGGTACGGAGCTCGACTTCGTGGCCAAGTACAAGGCAACCGACGCCCTGACCTACGGCTTCAAGTACGCCGACTTCTCCGCGGACTCCGCCGGTGGAATGGACGACGTGACGAAGATGTGGTTCTGGGTGACTTGGGCACCCTAGTCAACTTGTCGGGGCTCGCTGAGTCCTGAAGCACTCCGAAGAGACCCCGGTGGCGCATTGGTGCCACCGGGGTTTCCTGTTTGGAGAGCAGCCGGGATACGGCCGAGTTCGCGTTTGAATCAGCTCTTTTGAGGCTCGACAGCCAAGCGCTCCGCTCCCGAGGCCATGCGCGCCAGGGTCTTCTCTTGGCCCATCAAGGCGATGATCTCAAAGAGATCCGCGCCACCAGCGGCACCGGTCAGGACACAACGAAGGGGTTGGAAGAGGACAGGGATCTTGAGCTCGTGCTCCGCAAGCCACTCTTTCGTGGCGCTGCCCAGTGCAGCGGGATCTTCGATCTTCCCGCCTGTGAACTGGGTCTCGAGCCAGGTCGCAAACAGCCCGAGGGTCTCGGCGCCAGCGGCGTGCTTGCGCGCGTTCTTCTCGGCCTTCTTATCCCACGCGAGCTCCGTGTTCGAGGCGAACAAGTAGGCCAGGCGGCCCGGGAGTTCCGAGTAGATGCTGAAGCGCTCCTGCTCGACCCGCACGGCCTGCTGGTACCAAGCTTGCTGGGCTTCGATCTCTTCTGCGGTCATCAAGCCCGCGGCGATCATGTACGGCGCGCAGCGCTCGGCCAAGCGCTCGATGGTGTCGCGACGAACGTACTCGCCGGCCATCCACTTGAACTTCTCCGGGTCCAAGATGCTGCCGCCCTTCGCGACGTTCTCCGGTGCGAAATTCTTGACGAGTTCGTCGATAGAGAAGAGGTCGTTCTCTCCATCCAAGGCCCAGCCTTGTAGGCAGAGGAAGTTCAGGACCGCCTCGGGGGGATAGCCACTGTCCAGGTAGTCCTGCAAGGCCGTGTCACCCGTGCGCTTGGAGAGTTTCTTACCGTCCTTGCCCAGCATCAGCGGCAAGTGCGCGTACAGCGGCACGTCCAAGCCCAGGGCCTTGAAGATCAAGACCTGCTTGGGCGTGTTGGTCAGGTGCTCCTCGCCACGCATCACATGGCTGATCTGCATGTCGGAGTCGTCCACCACAACCACGAAGTTGTAGGTCGGGTTGCCGTCGGCACGCACCATGATCCAGTCGTCGACCTCGGTGTTCTGAAAGGTCACCTCGCCGCGAATCAGGTCCTTGAACGTGGTCTCGCCCTCGGGAACGCGGAAGCGAATGGTCGGCTTCTCACCGGCCTCGATCTTCGCCTCGATCTGCTCCTGGGAGAGCGCCTTGCACTGCCCGTCGTAGCGCGGGTTCTGCTTGTTCGCCATCTGGCCCTCGCGCAGCTCCGTCAAGCGCTCGGACGAGCAGAAGCAGCGATAGCCCCAGCCGGCCTCCATGAGTCCGTCCGCCACGGCTTGGTAGCGCTCGTAGCGCTCGGTCTGGCGATAGGGGCCGAAGTCGCCGCCCACGTCCGGGCCCTCGTCCCAATCCATGCCCATTCGCTTCAGGCCATCGAGGATCGCTACTTCGTACTCCTTCTTCGAGCGCGTCGGGTCCGTGTCCTCGATGCGCAACACCATCGTGCCGCCCATGCGGCGGGCATAGGCCCAGTTGAACAGGGCGGTTCGGGCCCCGCCGATGTGCAGTTGACCGGTTGGGCTCGGGGCGAAGCGGAGGCGTGGTTTAGAGTTGGACACGGGGCGGTTCCATAGGGAAAGCGGCTACTTTGGGCACGAAACCCAGGAAAGAGCCGCGCAGTTTACAAGTCCTGGGCCGCTGCCGCCCCGGGCATTCCCGGTCTATTTCTCCGCCCCAAGCCGCCAGATTTCAGGTGCCACCTAAGACCCTCGCCACCCCCAAAAGAACCCGGCCAAACCGTGCCATCCTCACTCCCCAAGTCGGGTCTCCGCGCCACAGAATCGAATCCTGTGCGGCATCCGCGCTAGAGAAGGTTCGAAAACGGCGCTAAACTGCCCCCTATGAAAGATAAGAAACAAGACACCAAGCTCACTGAAGAGCTTCTGCGGCGCCTTCCGAAGGTTGCCCTCCACGAACACCTTGATGGTTGCCTGCGTCCCACTACGATCCTTGAGCTCGCCGACCAGATTGACTACGACGGTCTTCCCGAGTCGGATCCCGTCAAGCTCGGCGAGTGGTTCGCCAGGGGTGCCAACCGCGGCAGCCTGCCCGAGTACCTCGAAGGCTTTGGCCACACGATTGCCGTCATGCAGACGGCAGAAGCTCTCGAGCGCATTGCCTACGAATTCCTAGAGGACCAAAAGAACGACGGCGTGGTTTATGCCGAGGTCCGCTTTGCCCCCCACTTCCACACCGGTGGTGAGCTGGGCCTGGACGCAGTCATGCGCTCCGTACTCGACGGTCTGAATCGCGGTAAGCGCGACCACGGCGTTGGCTTCGGTCTGATCGTCTGCGCCATGCGCAATGGCGAGGCGACCTTCTCCGAGGACATGGCCGAGCTCGCCGTCTCTTACCGCAACGCGGGCTGCGTGGGGTTCGACCTCGCAGGCGAAGAGGCCGGAAACCCGGCCAAGGTCCACGTGGATGCGTTCCAACACGTGAAGCGCCAGAACTTCAACATCACGATCCACGCCGGCGAGAGCTTTGGCCCCGCATCCATCTGGCAGGCCCTGCAGTACTGCGGTGCCCACCGCATTGGCCACGGCACGCGTATCATCGAGGACATCGTGATCTTCGAGGGCAAGGTGATCCAAGTGGGCGACCTCGCCCAGTACATCATCGACCACCGCGTTCCCCTGGAGATTTGCCTCTCCAGTAACGTGCACACGGGCGCGGCGGCCTCCCTCGCGGAGCACCCCTTCCCGATCCTGCACGAGCTCGGCTTCCGGTTGACGCTCAACACCGACAACCGGTTGATGAGCGCGACGACGATGACCAAGGAGTACGGGCTTGCGGTTGAGCACTATGGCCTGGGCCTCGATGACCTCGAGACCATCTCGCTCAACAGCATGAAGTCTGCCTTCGCGCCCTACGATATGCGCTGCAAGTTCATCTTTGATCGCATCAAGGGTCCCTTCCGTGAGATCCGCAAGGAGCTCGGAATGGAAGCCCGCAAGCCCTACGGCAGCGGAGAATAGGGAGCTATCCCCATGCAAGTCTCCGCACGTGACTCCCTAGCTTTCGAAGGCCGGGTCGAACTCCCGGTCCTGAAAAGCAAGGTGCTCGATGGTGGTCGCTATGGCGATCCGATCGAGCGTCACGTTGCGGTGTACTTGCCCCCGGGGGCGGACGCTGCCTCGCCCCTACCAACCATTTATCTGCTGCCCGGATTCACGGGCAACTACACGAGCTATCTGGAGACCCACCCTTGGAAAGAGGGTGTGATCAAGAGTTACGACCGGGGTGTTGCGCGGGGCGAATATGCGCCAGCGATCTTGGTCATGCCGGACTGCTTCACGAAGCTCGGCGGCAGCCAGTTCGTGAACTCGAGCTGCCTCGGTCGCTACGAGGACTACATCACCCAAGAGGTGCCCGCGTTCATCGACGAGCGCTATCCAACGCTCGGCGCGAACCGCGGCGTCTGCGGCAAGTCCTCGGGCGGCTTCGGTTCCATGCGCCTGGCGATGCGCTTTCCCGAGATCTTCCCCGCGGCAGGCTCCATCTCCGGGGACGTAAACTTCGACCTGGGCTACGGCGTCGAATTCCCCGCCGCCCTGCGCGGCCTCGTGGCCCACGACATGGACCCGCAGAAGTTCCTCGACGGGTTCTTCCAGGACCCAACCCTCAAGGGCGACGACCACGCGATTCTCAATACCCTAGCCATGGCTGCATGCTATTCGCCGAATGCGGACGCGCCCCTTGGCTTCGATCTGCCCTTTGAGCTGCGCGCCGGCAAGCGCATCGACGCGGTCTGGCAGCGCTGGCTCGCCTTCGATCCCCTAGAGATGGTCGAGGCCTCTGCCGCGAACCTCAAGCGCATGAAGCTCTTGCATCTCGAGTGCGGCATGCAGGACCAGTTCCACTTACAATGGGGCCTGCGGCTCTTGGTGGACAAGCTCACGAACCTCGGTGTGCCCCACGACCACATCGAACATCCCGGTAGCCACTTCGACATCAACGACCGCTACCCGCCGCTCATCGACAAGCTCGCTAGCGCGCTGACGGCCTAGGTTGCCAGACTGAAAAGCAAACGCGGCGCTGCCCCCCAACGATTGGGGAGCAGCGCCGCGATTTTGGCCTCGTCATTGCTTTCCAATGGGCGAGGTGCGATCCATCCTAGAGGAGACCTAGTTAGAGTCGCACCCCATGGCGTCATCGTTCGAGTCGTAGGGAAGTGCCCCACCGGAGACCGAGTTCACACAGAAGGTCACGACAACGCCACCCTTAGCCGTTGCTGTGGTTGTGAAGCTGACTGTCCCGTTAGATCCCGTCGTGCCTGTGAAGGACTCCGAGAAGCTTCCAGAGAAGCTGCCCGAAACCGTCACGCCGGCTGCGACTCCACCTAGGTCGTCGAGGATCGTCACCGTTGCGGTGCCCACCTTCTTGCCCTTTCCAACTCCCTGTGCGCCTGCCACGATGGACTCGACGTGTACGGAGACTGGAGTGCCGCCGGTGGGCGGAGTTCCCGGGTCACTTAGGCACGTCGAGGCATTGCGGAACGCAACGATCGTGGGAATCGTGAAGGTAGAGTTGAACGTGTTCTTGGACTGGATGTATGGGTTCATCGTGTTGTTCAAGCAGGAGCAATGCTGGGCGTTCCAATTGTGACCAAGCTCGTGGGCCGAGAGATCGGTCGCACTAGCGAAGTTACCGTTGAAGTCGGACTGCACCATCCCGTAGCCAATGTTCGTGCTGCAGATCGCACCAAGCCAGGCGATGCCGATCGTCCCACCGCTAATGGCCTTGCCGCTGAAGAGCTGAACCACATCGCGCTGTACGCCCGATTGGTTGTTGAGCCACTCGCTGCGCACTGAGTTCAAGAGCTTGGAGGCGTTCTTACTCTTGTAGGGCTGTGAGCCGGAGGTGCGCACGAGCTGGGTGCCAATCTGGTGTGTGATCCCAACCTCGGACTCGTACTGCAGGTTCATGGTGTTGATCACCGACTCGATGCGGCTGGTCACACCATTGACCGATCCCCAGTCTTGAAAGTACTCGTAATCCGCATCGGTTGCGAGCTCAGCGATCGCGCCCGCTCCCGCTGCATAGATGCCATCGCCCCCATCCCTGATGTTGGGAGCCGGGATGGATGGAGCGCCTTGGCCGCCGTAGGGATTGGACAGGCTTGAGGTGCCGCAGCCTCCCAAGGAGCGCACGTCTTCGTCCCGGAACATCACATGGGCGCCAAGTCCAGCGCCAGCACCGGTAGCAACGGGCTGAATCCACCAGTCCTCACCGCTCTCAAGACGAATCCGCGCCTCCAAACCACCATTGGACCAAGACGCGGCAACTAGACTTCCGGGCATCACCGGGATCGTCCCCCGCAAAGTTTGCAAGGGACCTGGCTCAACGCTGTACCAACTGCCATCCTCGCGCTGTGCTTGAATGTTGTAGCTCGCGCTGCGGACACTGTGGGGCTGGAGCGGGACTGCCAGGGTCACGCCATCGAAGTGCAGCATGGCCGTGACGGACGAGCCGACCTCGCCCAACATGATCACGTCAAGCAACTTGCTCGAGGTGACTTCAAGGGACGCATTGAGCTCCGACTGCAACGGGTCAGTCGGGGAGGATGTAGTTGCGAGCGCGAGCGGAGCGGTAAGAAGGACGGGGATGAGGGAGTGGACAAGGGGCCACTTAATCATGGGGACTCCGAAAGCTGAGTTGTGAAATGAGGGAAATGTGCAAGGGCTCAAGAGCCAGCGCCGATTCAACCTACTTGCGCAAAGAGGTTGGCACAACAAGCATTTCGCTTCCCAGGATTGCGCTGGCTTCGCGAATCCATATTAATAGCGCCACCCTGTTTCCAGTGCACTCTAAAGGGGTGTATGCGCCAAACCTGATCTGGCTGTAACTAACCGGAAAACCGATTGCTGCCGCGCCATCGCACCTTATCTCGGTCCGAGGGCCGGCGTCCACTTCGGCCAAGGGCCGCCCCGCGGGCGTCTTCCCTCGCCGTCGGTGCGCTTGAAAACACGCCGGGTTATGAAGTTGTAGAAGCGCTTCCCTGTGGCCATCCACAGGCGCGCAACCAGGCCGCGATCCTTACCGCGCTCGCGTCCGCCGCTGCCCTGGTTCTTGTAGCGGCGCTCGTGCTTGGCGATGTGCCGCATGTCCTCTGCTGCGCGCCTGTCCAAGCCGCTGGAGCCGAGCCGATGCACGCTGGCGAGTTGAAAGTCCACTAGCCACGGATACCCGTCCGGAGCCACGAGCACGTTGGGCTCTTTGTGCAGGTCGTTGTGGCAGACGCCAAGCTCGTGGCAAACGATTACAAGAAAACGCAGCTGGTCGAAGAAGTCCTCGGGCAGCTCCGTAGCCAGGTGCAGTGGCTTCCCCTCGGCCCAGCCCCGAATCAGTTCGCACCGGCTCGGTTGGTCGAGTACGGGGACGATGCCACGCACCTCGTGCAAGATCGCGAGAGCCCGTGCCTCGCGGCGCATCAACAGCCGCGCTGCAAACCCAGAGCCGGGCAGCGAGCCGCCCTTGGCGCGCCGCAGGATCGCGGGCTGGCCAGCGTATTCCCCACGCTCGATCGAGCCAAAGGAGTCCGACTTCAAGACCTCCGCCGAAACCCAACTTGCCACGTCTTCCGCCATGGTGCCTAGCCTATACGCGCAAAGAAGGCGCGCACCTGGAACGGGAAGGCGCTCTTGCGATAGGAAGCCGGCAGGTTCTTGGCGAGTCCGCTCACGGACTCGAAGGCCGCCCGCGCCTCGGCCTTGAGACCAAGCTTTTTGAAGACCAATCCGCGCAACAGGGCGCTCTCGGGCGTCGCTCCGCGGTCGCTATCGTGGCGATCCAAAGCCTGCAGAGCGATGTCCGTCTGGTCGCACTCGAGGCGCGCCTCCGCGAGGCCAAGTAGAACTCGGCCGTAGCCATAGGCGGCGTCGATGGCCGCCACGGACTGGAAGTGCTCCGCGGCTTGGGCGAACTGACCGAGGCCCATATAGGCGCGCCCCAAGCCATAGTCCCACTCCGAGGATTCGGGCTGGCCTTCCTTGGCGATCAGCAGGTGCTCTAGAGCCGCCTTGAACTTGCCGCGATCCAGAAGCAGCGCCCCTAGCTTGCCCTGGTTGTTGGCCGTGTCCACATTGCCGAGGCCGCGCACTTGGGCATCGAACCGGCGCTTGGCCATGAGCCTGGTGCCTAGAGCCTCGA
>JBLHWM010000042.1:0-15394 GCA_047629095.1 Planctomycetota bacterium
CTCGACTACCACCTGACCACCGTCTTTCCCGAGGTGCGCGCCCGCGGCTTCCTCGAGCTGCGCGCTGCCGACGGGCTGCCCGCGAGGCTCGTGGCTCCCTTCGTCGTGCTGGTCGCCGGCTTGATCTACGATCCGGTCGCGCGCCGCAACGCCCTCGATCTGCTCGAAGCTGTGAGCAAGCGTATGCCGGAGCTCTGGGAGACGGCCGCCGAGAAGGGGCTAGAGGATGACGAGCTTGCCGGCCTCGCCGGTTGGGTCTGGCCCCTCGCCCTCGAAGGCGCCAAGCGCCTGCCCGCAGACTACTTCCGTCCGGCCGACCTCAAGGCGGCCGAGGGCTTCCTCGACCACTACGTACTCGACCGAAAGTCGCCGAGCTCCGAGCTGGGCGAGTTGATTGCGACCGCGCCGCGGGAAGCTCTCGACTGGAATCGCTAGCCGCGCTTTGCGCCGAGGTTGAAAAACCGCGATGGCTGGGTAGGGTTCGGGAGTTGCGAGCGGGCGTGTTGCATGCCCGGCCAAGTCGGCTCAGCGCCGCAGGTCGTAGCGCTCTAGTTTTCGGTAGAGGTGGCTGCGCTGCATGCCGAGCTCCTCGGCGGTGCGCTTCACGTTACCGGCGTTGCCATCCAGCTTGCGTCGAAAGAAGAGTGCCTCGCTCTGGTTCTTGAACTCCTCGAAGGTCTCCACGTCGAAGACCTCATTGCCGGAGCCACCTCCCGAGCTGGGCGTCGCAAGGGCGGGACCGCCTTCGAGAATAATCGCCAGGTCGGCGGCATTGAGCTGGTCGCCCTCGCAGAAGACCATGGCGCCCTCGAGCAGGTTGCGCAGCTGGCGGATGTTGCCGGGATAGCTAGTGGTGCGCAGCAGCTTCTTGGCGTCGTCGCTAAGGCCAATGTTCGCGCGTCCACTGCGGGCGGCGAGGTCCTGGAGGAAGTGCGCACTGAGCTCGTCCACGTCGGCGATGTGATCGCGCAACGGGGGCACGCGCAGGGGCACGACGTTGAGGCGGAAGAAGAGGTCCATGCGAAAGGCCTTCTGCTCCACGGCGGCAGCTAGGTCGGCGTTGGTGGCGGCTACGACGCGAATGTCGACCTCGAAGCTCTGGGTAGAGCCGACCCGGGTGATCTCCCGGGTCTCAAGGGCGCGCAGGACCTTGGCCTGGGCAGCGAGGGGCATGTCCCCGATCTCGTCGAGGAACAGCGTGCCTCCGTTGGCCGCTTCGAAGTGCCCGACGCGGGTCTCGAAGGCGCCGGTGAAGCTGCCCTTCTCGTGGCCGAAGAGCTCGGATTCGATCAGCTCGGCGGGAATCGCAGCGCAGTTCACCGCGATGAAGGGACCCGCCGCGCGGTCACTTGCCATGTGTAGGTTACGAGCGACGACCTCCTTGCCCGTGCCGTTCTCACCGGTGACTAGGATCGGCGCCATGGCGCCGGCCGCACGTGTGATGTGAACACGCAGCTCCTCCATTGCGGGACTCGAGCCAATCAGGGGATAGCGCTCGGCAAGGCGCGCCTTGAGGGTCTGGTTCTCGCGGGCCAAGAGCCCCTGGCGCAGGGCGCTTCGCACCGAGACAAGCACGCGATTTTGGTCCAGGGGCTTCTCTAGGAAATCCAGTGCGCCCTTGCGCACCGCCTCCACGGCCATGGGCACATCGGCATGGCCCGACACCAGGACAACCGGCGGACTGTTCGGCCTCTCGACAAGGGCGTCGAGCAGACCTATACCATCGAGGCCTGGCATCTTGACGTCGCTGATCACAAGGGACGCGCTCTTGCCGGCGGCGGTTTCGAGCTCGATACGCTGGAGCGCTTCGGTACCACTCTTCGCGGTCCACACCGAGAAGCCCTCGTACTTCAGCAGCATCTCAAGCGCGACGCGGATGTCGGCGTCATCGTCCACCACAAGAATGTTGTGGTCGCTGGCGCCGCTCATAGTTTTCTTCGTCATAGAACTTCTTTGGATCCCGAGGCGCTCCGGGGAGCAGCGCCTCTGGTCAGGTTGTCTGTCCCCATCCTGACAGAGAAAGGTGGCAGTTGCTAGGCAAGCTTTGGGACGCTTCCATGACAAGATAAGTCCATGACTGGGCCCTCGACTTCGCGCACCCTTTTCAGCGAGCTCCCCGTAAAGTTGCGGGAGGGTCGAGCCGTGGTGGCTGGCGTGCTCTCGGGCACCTCGGCCGACGGAATCGACGTGGTGCTCTTCCGCCCTCGGATGGGGGACAACCCCGTGCAGCGGGTGCAGGATCTCGGCCTGATCGACTTTCGCACAACGGCGTTCGAGCCAGGGATCCGGGCCGAGCTGCGCCATGTGCTCGATGGAGGCCAGCTGGATCTCGGCCGGGTCGCGTGTCTGCATCGCGATCTGGGCGTGGCCTTTGGAGCGGCGGCGAAGGACGCGGCGATGCGGGCCGGTGTGCGCCTCGACCTTGTGGGCAGCCACGGGCAGACCGTGTGGCACCACGACGGGAGCCATGCGGGCGGGCGCGCGAGCCTGCAACTTGGGGACGGTGATTTTCTCGCCGAGGCGGCGCGGGCAGCTGTGGTCAGTGACTTTCGCCAGGGCGACCTAGCCACCGGTGGTGAGGGCGCTCCGATCGGACACCTGGTGGATCCTTGGCTGTATCCGGGGCTGCGCGGGGAGGGCATGGGCATCCTGAATCTTGGCGGGTTTGGCAACCTGACCTTGGCCGGAGATGGCGGCGAGGGCGGCCAAATGGTGAGCTTCGACACGGGGCCCGCGGGTGCGCTGTTGGATGGCTTGGCCCGGCAGTGTTTCAGCGTAGAGATGGACACGGGTGGCGAGCGCGCCGCCCGGGGCGTGGTGCGGCCCGAGCTGTTCGCGACCTGGATGGGGGAGCTCGAGCCGTTTCTGCGGACCGCGCCACCGCGCAGTACGGGCCGCGACACGTTCGGTGAGCAGTGGGTGCGCCAACTCATTCGGCGGAGTGCGGGCGCTCGCGGCGAGGACCTGCTCGCCACGGGCGTCGCAGTTGTGGCCGCATGCGTGGCGCGCTCCTTAGAGCACGCGCCGAGTTCGGTCAGCTTGCAAGAGCTCGTGCTCGCGGGGGGAGGCGCGCAGAACCCCGTGCTGGTCCAGGCGATTGAGGACGCGGCACAGGTGCGCGTGACCAGTAGCGAGAATCACGGCGTGGATCCCGATGCGCGGGAGGCGCTGATCTTTGGTCTGCTTGGTGCGGCCCATGTTTTAGGCATCGCGCTACCCGCGCGAGTGCTCGGTAAGTTGAGTCCCGGACCTGAACAAGAGTGCTCCCATGAGTGACCTTATCAAGCGCATCGAGAAGCTGATCGGCGCCGTGATCATCCCCGAGTTTCGACCCATCGGCGGCGAGTCTCCCGATGCGCCCGAACGTCGCCCGAGCGATGCCTACCTCAAGCGATTCCCCCCCGTGGGCATGATCGGTTTCGGCCGCCGCATGCCCGACGGCCTGCGCATCGACGGACTAGCGCAGCTGACAGCCGACCTCGTCCAATCGGCGTATACTCTAACTGGACAGCGCGTATTCGTCTGCGCGGATTTAGAGTGCGGCGCCGGCTACCACCTTCCGGGCGCGAGCCTCTTGCCACCCGCCCGCGCCCTCGCCGCAGCGGAGTCGACCCTGCCCGGTGCCGTCGCCGGCGCCGCGGAACTCACAGGCCGCGAGGCGCGCGCCGCAGGTATTGATCTGGTGCTCGCCCCCGTACTCGACGTGAACACCAACCCCGCGAACCCGATCATTGGCGTGCGCGCTTTCGGTCGCACGGTGAGCGAGGTCACCGCTATGGGCCGCGCCTTCGTCGAGGGCCTGCAGCGCGCTGGAGCTGGCGCGTGCATCAAGCACTACCCCGGTCACGGCGACACGCACCAGGACTCGCACTTGACCCTGCCGACGATTGCGCGCTCCGCGGAGCAGCTCGAGCAGTGCGAGCTCGCGCCGTTTCGAAGCGTACTCGCAGGCGCCGCGGGCAACGCTTCAGCGGGAGCCCTCGCGGTCATGGTGGCGCATCTCGATGTGCCCGCACTGACGGGGGAAGATGGCCTCGCCACCAGCCTCTCGCCGGCGGTGAT
Organism: Planctomycetota bacterium; assembly: GCA_047629095.1. GTDB lineage: Bacteria > Planctomycetota > UBA1135 > UBA1135 > CALBMX01. The sequence continues at coordinate 4,063 of JBLHWM010000042.1, forward strand.
GGAGGGCCTTCGCCGTGAGGGCTTCGACGGGGTTGTGATGACCGATGGCCTGGCCATGAAGTCCGTCGCGGAGCTACCCGACTTGGGCGTCCGCAGCCTGGCCGCTGGTTGCGATGGACTGCTGGCGCCCATCTGCGAGCAGACCATGGCCGAGCAGCTGCTCGAAGCCGTGCTCAAGGGACGCCTCTCCGAGCGGCGCCTGGAGGAGGCCGCCCTGCGCATGGGGCGACTGCAGGCACAGCTCGCGTCGACTCGGACGCTCGCGCCCACGGCAACTCTGCCGCAAGCACAGCAGCTTGCTTGTGCCGCACTCGCCGCTTCACCGGATTTCGAGCGCTGGCGCAGGGAGTTTTTCGGGAAGTCCCTACATTTAAAAGGGACAACGGATTTCGAGCACATTGCCCAGAGCTTGGGGGTGGCGCACAAGCCGGCAGCGGACGGAATGGGACCGGTGGTCGTGGTCGCTGGTTCCCAGAACATCGCCGAAAATGGGGTCAGTGGGTTGGGTCAAGCTGCTGCGGACCAGGTCGTGGCAACTCTCCAGGAGTCCCACGCAGCGGGCTGCAAAACGGGCTTTGTCTGGTTTGGAGCACCGGAGGGCCTACTTGGCGACCATCTGGCAAGGTTCCATGCCGAGATGGTCCGATGCGAGGCGCCGACTCTGGTCGCCTTCGCCCCGAGCGACGTCATGGTCGGGGCAGTGGGGGATCTACTCGCTTCCTCGCCCGACAATTTTGCAGGAGACAAGTCCTGAGGAATGCCCGTTTCTTGGCGTAGTCAGGGCATTTCATGGTGGGTAAGAGCACCAAGCGTAGAGCGAAGCTAAAACGGGCCCTTGAAAGCCTTTCGCCTGCGAGTATCATTCTCGAACCGATTTCCCCAACCGGAAGTCAGGCTGCAGATCCGTCCGACGCGGTAATACCATCGGAAGGGCGGAGCTTGTTTCCATCCCCCCCGCGCGCCTCCACACTCGAGGACACTTCACCATGACGATTTTCCGCCCCCTGGGCCTCGCCGCTGGTCTTATTTTCTTGGCTGCACCGACCTTAGCGGTGCCGACGAACGACGCCCAGGACACCTTCGACGAAGGCATTCAACTGCTCCAACGCGGTCGTGAAGAGGAGGCTCTCCACGCATTCCAAAAGGTCCTCGCCATGGACCTCAGCAACGCTGAAGCCTACGAGCTTTGGAAGAGCACCGATGCCGAGATCTGGCTCGAGATGCTCACCAAAGAAGGTGACATGCAGATTGTGACCCAGCGTCTGATGAGCATGGCCAAGATGCGCCGCACGGAGCAGCGCGACGACGCCGAATCCATCCGCGGTCTGCTGAAGCAGGTTACGAGCGAGGACGTTCTCGCCCGCACCATGGCTACCCGCCAGCTCAGCGCTGATCACGGCGAGTACGCTGTTCAGTACATGCTGCCTTCCCTCGGGGACCAGTCCGGCGTTGATCGCCGCGTCCTTGTGATGGGTGCATTGACGAGCATGGGCGACGACGTTGTCCTGCCCCTCTGCGCTGCACTCGATACCCCCGACGCCTTCCTGCGCCGCAACATCGCTGTGACCCTAGGTTACATCGGCGACAGCCGCGCAGCCGCTTACCTCGCACACCTCGCCGCTTCCGATAGCGACGAGGGTGTGAAGTCAGCAGCAGCCAAGGCACTCGCCACCTGTGGCGGCGCCGCCAAGGGTTCCGAGTACGCCTTCCTGATCATGGGTAACGGCTACCACATGGGCTCCACCAGCGTGCTGCGTGCGACTCAGTACAGCGACGTGGTCTGGAGCTTCTCCGGTGGCTCACTTCAATCGACTACAGTTCCTCGCTACCTGTACAGCGAAGAGCTTGCGAAGGTCTCCTTCTACAGCGCTCTCCGCGTGAACGCTAGCTCGAAGGGAGCCCTCGCGGGTCTTGCCCGGGTCTACGCCAGCCAGATGCAGAAGATCTCCGACCAAGAGGCCAGCGGCATGACCGTCGGCGGCGAGGCCGATCAGGCCCGCGCCGGCATGCTTGCCGTTGCCGCTTCTGGCTCCGGTGCTATCGATGCAGGCCTTGTGGCCTCGATGGCTGAAGGCGACTCCATGGCCGCCATCGGTCTCTGCCGCGCTGTCCAGTCCGGCCTTGCCGTTGCTGGCAACGGCCTGCAGGCTGCACTCGCCAAAGGTGACGCCGACGTGCGCTGCGAAGCTGCCCTTGCCCTTGCGGCACAGGCACGCGGCAAAGCTCCTTCGGCCGCTGCAATCGCTGCACTAGGTGAGGCCGTTGGCCGCAACATCGTGCGCGTGGCAGCAATCATCGACGGCAACGAAGGCCGCGCGACTGCCGCTAAGGCAGCCCTCGAAGCCCAAGGTATGGTGGTCAACCACTGGACCACGGGCGCTAAGGGCATCGCGAGCCTCTACCGGATTCCTGGCCTCGACGTGATCTTGGTTGCCGATCGCCTCAGCGACTTGACCACCGACCAGGTCATCACCGAGATCGCGGGCTCCGAGAACTTCTCAGAGACCCCGATCCTGATCCTCGCCAAGGACGGCGATGCCGCAGACGAACTCTACGGATCCCGCACCGCGGGCATCCTGGTTGGCGGCGACTACTCAGGCGTCTCCGACGTGCTCTCCGACTCTCTTGGCCGTGACCGCGAACGCGCGGACGACCTGTCCCGTCGCGCTTCCCAAGCCCTCTCCCGTCTCGCCGCAAGTGGCGCTGACGTGTCGGGCGCCATGGGTGGCCTGATGAACGCTGCAATGAACCGCCCCGACGGCGTGGCCCTGCCTTCCCTTCGCGCCCTAGGCGCTTGTGGAACGATGGACACGGTCGCCAAGGTTGCCGCCATCTGTGGTGATGACTCTCGCAGTGACATGGTCCGCGAAGCGGCTGCCATGGCATGCGCTGAGATGTTCACCAATGGCGTCGGCGGCAAAGGCTCCCTGGACATTCTGCACGGTGTTGTCACTTCGGATGCTGCTCTCAGTGTTCGCGGCGCAGCTGCAGCAGCCCTCGGTCGCCTAAAGTTGGATCCTTCCATGAGAGCTGAGCTCTTGCGCCTTGTGCGCGTGAACGTCGGCGAGTAAAATCCCGGGCTGAAAGTGGCGGGCGAGTCCTTGTTACCGAGGACTCGCCCGTTCGCTATTGCCAAAGTAGCTCAACGGTAGAGCATTGCTTTCGTAAAGCAAAGGTTAGGGGTTCGATTCCCCTCTTTGGCTCCATCCAACCGAAGGCCTCCCACATGGGGGGCCTTCGGTCTTTTAAAGGCTCGCGCCCCAACGGTTCTGGAAGCGCGGCCCCTCCAAGGCCAAACTACAGACATGACGACTCCAAAGAGCAAGCATGCCCTAAAAAGCGCATTGGCCATCTCCGATTGGATCGTTGACCTGCGGCGGGATCTACATGCGAATCCCGAGCTTGCCTATGGCGAAGTGCGCACATCGAAGCGCATCCAGGAGGTCCTCACTGAACTGGGCATTGCCCACAAGGCCGGGTTCGCTGGAGGCACCGGCATCGTGGCCATGCTGGGCTCGGGCGAGGGCCCATGCGTCGCATTGCGCGCAGACATGGATGCTCTGCCTATCCACGAGCAGTCGGGTGCAGAGTTCAGTAGCCTCAAGCCAGGTGTGATGCACGCCTGCGGCCACGACACCCATATGGCGATGCTCTTAGGAGCTGCACGCATCCTAAAGCAAGCCGAGGCCAGCCTACCCGGCCAGGTCAAGCTGGTCTTCCAGCCGGCTGAGGAGGGCGGCGCGGGCGCAAAGAAGATGTGCGAAGAGGGCGTGCTCGAGAACCCCACGGTCGAGCGAATGTTCGGCATGCACGTTTGGCCGACTTTGCCCACCGGGGTCGTCGGTCTTCGCGAGGGCGCCTTCCTCGCTTCGGCCACGTTCTTCGACATCTTCGTCCACGGAAAAGGTGGCCACGCGGCCATGCCCAACCTGATGGTGGACCCCATCGTCGCAGCATCCCAGATCGTGACCAACCTACAGAGCATCGTCTCCCGTGAGCGCGATCCCTTCGGCTCGGATGTGGTAAGTATCTCGGCCTTCAACGCCGGTGAGACCTACAACGTGATTCCTCCGGTCGCGCACCTGAAGGGCACCGTGCGTTCGCTCTCCCTGGAAGACCAGGCGGCCAACATCAAGCGCATCCAAGAGATCGCTATCGCTATCGGTCAGGCCCATCGCTGCAGGGTCGAGGTGAACTTCCCGGGCACGACCTATCCGCCTACGGTGAACGACGACAAGGCCCTTGCCGTCGCGCGAGCGGCTGCCCGAATGGTTGTTGGCGAAGAGGGGCTGGTCGTGAACCCACCGACCATGGGCGGCGAGGACTTCTCCTTCTACGCCCAAGAGGTGCCCTCGGCATTCGCGGCACTTGGTATCGCCAATGAGGCGAAGGGTTCAACCCACAGCCTTCATCATCCCGAGTTCCGGGTCGACGAGGACGCGCTTCCCATTGGTGCGGCGATGCATGCGGCCTTTGCGATGGAAGCACTGGCCGAGCTCAGCAAGGCTTCGATTTAAGACCAGCGACTAGCGGCCCTTTTCGGGGCGGGCTACTAGGGCTCGACAGATTCCGGATCCACTTCGGACACGGGCACTTCATCCAGAATGGCCTGGTCTTCCTGAAGCTCTCGCAGCAGTTGCTCGGCTTCGGCAATGGCGCGGTCGAGTTCGGTGGTCTCGCAGTGACTGCAGAGCCACTCGTCCCCGGCGACTTGATCCATGCGGCTTAGCTTGAAGACGCGATCTCCGGCGGGTGCACGGTCGACCTGGAAGGTCCAGGAGGCAAGCAGGTCCTCTCCCTGGATATCGAGGAAGCTCATGCGGTGCATGTGCCCGTCGGATTCCGTGCCCATGTTGGTGCCGCCGATGCACTGGAAGTCGATGGGCATGGTGACCTGGCCGGGCTTCTTTGCGTAGGTCTTGGCGCGCATGGTGGGCTGGTTGCCCGTGGACCCGTAGTGGGTCAAGATGAGCTGGTCGCCGTCGAGGTGGTAGAGGCTGACCATCTCGAAGTCGTCCCCGGGAAACAGGGTCTCGAGCACGGCAGTTCCGCCGGCGGTGACCTCGTAAGTACACACCAGACCCACGAGATCGGGTGCGAGCTCTTCGGACCACTTCCAGTGCCCTTCGAGGGACTTGATGCGATCGAACTGCGCCTCGGCCGTGCGGTTCGGCAGGGGCATGAGAATTGGGCCACCGCGCGGTCCATTGATCGCGTTGCAGGAGGCGAGGAGAGCAAGGCAGGCGGGGGCGAGGAGGCGAAGATTCATGCACTTAGAATAACGCGGGAAACGGAATTGCTCCCAGCCCCACGGCTAAAAGTCTGGGACGGCTTGATCAAATGTGCCTAGTCGTTTCCCCTGGGAGCCGGAGCGCTGGAATTAGCGCAGAGCGTCGACCGCGCGTTCGGTGGCCACGTCCATGGGCACGACCTCGCGGTAGCCGAAGTCCACGCGGGCGGGTTCCATCGAGAAGGTGTGCCAGGTGCTGAGTTGGGCGGCAACAAAGCGCGTCATCGGGGGTTCTCCAGGCAGGAAGCACCACTTCCAAATGAACTCGGCGATCCGGCCAATGGACTTGGCTTTCGAGGTCGAGATGCGCTTCTCGATTCGCGGAATGTCGAGCTCTTCCAGCACGCCATTCAACCAGCCCCATAGGTTGACGCTCTGCTCTTGGCCGATGAAGTAGGCCTTGCCCGCGTGGGGTGCGCCGGGGGCGAGGGAGTCGGCCGCAAGTAGGTGGGCGTGGGCGGCGTTGTCCACATAGGTCATCGTGACCTCGTTCGCGCCGTCGCCGACTTGGCGTAGGCGACCCGACCGCGCGCGGTCGATGATTCGTGGCAGCAGGTGCGGGTCGCCGGGGCCGAAGATAAGGTGCGGCCGCAGAGCGCAGACCGCCATGGCTTTTCCGTTAGCGGCCAAGGCGAGCTTTTCAGCGATGGCCTTGGTCTCGGGGTAAGCGCACAGGAACTCGTCCGCGTAGGGGATGTCGTTCTTCGCGTCGACCTCGTCTTCGCCATCGAAGCAGACGCTCGGCGAGCTCGTGTAGACAAAGCGCTCGACGCCCGCGCGCAGGGCAGCCTCGATCATGTTGCGCGTGGCGTCGACGTTCGCCGCGAGGTAGTTGCCGAACTTGCCCCAGATACCCGCCTTCGCCGCCACATGGAAGACCACATCACAGCCCTCGAGGGCCTGGGCCAAGAGAGCGCGCGACGCGGACGCGTCTCCGAGATCGGCCCGGAAGCAGGTCACTCCCTTAGCCTCGAGTTCGGGATAAGAGCCGCGGGATACCGAGACGACCTCGTCGCCGCGTGCCAGCAGCATCTCGACGATCGCTCCACCCAAAAATCCGCCGCCGCCAGTTACGAGTGCCTTCATGGTTAGCCTCTGTCTGCCAAGGTTTGGGTCGCCCAAGTCTTGAGCTCGCCCCGATGAATCTTTGCGTTGTGGCGAACGTCCACGGGGAAGTCCGCCTTGAAAAGGATCTGAACCACCCCTGCGGTCACGGGATTCGGCTCCACGTGATCGAAGAGCTTCTGGGCGAGGCTCGAGCGCTCGCCGTCCGTGGTCGGCATGTGCCCGGGCTCGGGTTGTACGACCAAGACCTGCTCCTCAAAGCCCACCTTGCCGACACCGACCAGAGCCGAGCGAAACACGGCCGGGCTGGTGTTGAAGACGTTCTCCACGGGTACGGGCATGATGGTGCCGAGGGTCGTATCCAAACGGTGGGATTTGCGCCCACAGAACCAGATGCGGCCCTCGTCGTCGAGGTAGGCCACGTCGCCGATGCGGTGCCAGACCTCGCCCTCCCGGGCGCCGGGCTGATCCACGCCGACGGGGATCTTAGCCAGGGCCGTGGGCCCAGGCTCGAACTTGTAGTTGCGCGTGACGACGGGGCCGCGCACAAGGATCTCCCCGCGCTGTCCAGGGGCCACTTCGAGGTCGCCGGACCAGGTTGAGATCGTGTCGGTCTCGTCCTCGAGCTTGTCCTTGCCAATGCGGATGATGCGCAGGTCGATGCCAGCGGCGGGCTTGCCCACACAGGTGCCCTCGCCAGCCTCGACGCGCTCGCGGATCTGTGGGCCCACGAGGTCGCGCCCGCAGGCCGAGCTCACCGGCAGACACTCGGTGGCGCCATAGGGCGTGTGCACATCGGCGTGGCTAGCGAGCACCTGGTGGAAGCCCTCGATCAGCGACATCGGCACCGGCGCACCGGCGATCAGCACGCGCTTGAGGCTGGGCAGCTCGATGCCGTGCTCGATGCAGTGGGGCACAACCCGGCGCCAGATGGCGGGGGAGCCGAAGGCGGTGGTGGCGCCGGACGCTTGGATCGCACCGACGATCTTGGCGGGGTCGCAGGTGGCGGGCTTCGAGGGGTTGAGCTCGGGGAACACACAGGTCATGCCCAGGGCCGGGCTGAACAGCGCGAAGACCGGTAGGCACGCCACGTCGATCTCGCCGGGCTCGATGCCGTAGGTCGCGCGCAAGGCACGCACTTGGGCTTCGAACATTCCATGGGTGTAGGTGACTCCCTTGGGTGGCCCGGTGCTACCGGAGGTGAACAGGATCGCGGCCTCGTCGTCGCGGTGGGTCTCGCGGGCCGCCAAGGGCTGCACACCGCGGGTCAGCTTCGCCAGGCTCTTGGCCCGGGTCGCCATGGCGATCACGCCGCCCATGGGACCGGTGGCCACTACGTCCAGCTTAACCGTGCGGAAGGCCCGGGGCATCAGACGACGCAGCACATGCGCGGCGGGGATGCCGATGAAGGCCGTGGGCTGCATCTTCTCGACACAGGCCAGCACGTTCTTCGGGCCCATGCCCGGATCGATCAAGACGGGCACTGCGCCCAGCTTGAGCAGCCCAAAGGTGATCGCGATCAGCTCGACGCCGGGCTTTACGAAGACCGAGGCGCGCATGCCCGGCTCGAGTCCAGCTGCCGCGAGTCCCGCGGCGATGCGGCCCGAGTCTTGGTCCAAGCGCGCGAAGGACACGTCCTCAAAAGTCGTCTTCCCGTCCCTAGTCTTGGCCACGCGAATCGCTGGCTCGTCCGGGGCTTCGGCGGCACGACGGCTGAGGAAGCTCGCCATGTTGACCAAGTCCGGCAGGTCGCCGAGCTCACTCCAGGGTTGGGAGCTCATCTCTTCTTTTTCTTAGGGGCCGCGTTGCCGGCCTCCATGAACTTCGCCAGGAAGGGCAGGGCCACGTCGCTGGCGTCTTCCCACATGTAGTGCCCCGCGTCCGGAATCTCCAGGACCTCGGCTCGCGGAAAGCGCTGCCTCCAGCCACCTAAGAAGATCAGGGTGAAGCACCAATCCTTCATGCCCCAGGCGATCGCCATGGGCTTCTTCTTTAGCAAGGGCAGCCCCTTGTCAATCTGATCGAGTACATCCCAAGTCGGGTGCGAGGGCTTCATCGGGATGTCCAACACGAAGCGGTGCTGGGCAATGCGGTTGTGCCAACTGTTGTAGGGAGCGAGGTAGCCGCGCTTGGCGAGGTCCGTCATGGGCTTCTCCACCGCCATCGTTGTGGCCGCCTTGGCAAAGCCGTTGAACCCGCGCAAGGCGAGCGCTCCAAAGAATGGCCAGCGACAGATCGCAATGCGGAGCGGAAGCCGCTTCACATGAAACGCCGATGTGTTGCCCAGCATGACCTTCGCGATGCGATCCGGATGCCGCACGGCAAACCCCATTCCAATCGCGCCACCCCAATCGTGCAGGACCAAGGTGATCTCCGTCAAATCGAGGGCGAGTACCAGGGCCTCGAGATTGTCGATGTGGTCCTTCAGCGTATAGCCAAAGTCCTGGGGCTTCTCGGACAAACCGCACCCAAGGTTGTCCACGGCCACAACCCGGTACTTGTCCCGAAAGGCCTTGATCACCGGCCGATAGTAGAAGCTCCAAGATGGATTGCCATGGACACAGAGCATCGTCTCCGCCGCCGCATCCCCCTCGTCCACATAGTGCATCCAGCCCTTCGCGGCATGGAACCCATGGGGCTCAAAATCGTACTCGGAACGGAAGGGCTCCGTGGTCCTACTAGCTTGCTCGAGGAAGGCTTCTTCCAGTACTGCTGACTTCCCGTTGCTCATGCCGGGGAGTGTACTTTAAACGCCCGTTGACTCGCGGCATCACGGGGCTTTGATTCGAGCAATCCGTCAACCACGGCCCGAGCAAACATCCGCTGGCAATTGTTCGATCATCGTCCCGTAGCCCACGGCTCGATAGCCCGGTCTCACGGTCTTCTACCCAGGCCCGAGACCTCTGAATCGACGGTCGCGACTCGGTCAGCGTTGACCATGGACAATGGCCGGCTCAATCTGCATGACGTGGAGCCAGTGGGTGACCCCGCAGGATCGCAGGCCTAGGGAGTCGTGGCCCTGGCTAGGCGAAAGCCGACTCGTCTGCTGAGGGTGTCGGGCCTCCATTGGCCCCGTTGGGCGCTACGTAGGTCCAGGCCAGCGGCGGTCCAACTGCGACTGCGAGTGACTCGATCATTGCCGTTGATCGGGCCCAGTGGGTTGGTGCTTGGGCTGGAGTCGTAGGGGCCGTACCAGTCATCGCACCATTCGGACAAGTTGCCCACCATGTCGTAGAGTCCGTACCCGTTGACCATGTCGGGGCCGCTTGGGATTTGGCTGCCGTCGTAGTAGCCAACCGGCGTAGTTTTGGGGATGCTGCCGGTCTCATAGGGGTCGCCGGACAGGTCGAAATTCGCGTGGAAGTCGCTGAGGAGGTTTCCCCAGGGGTAGGCGAGGTAAGGACTGTTCTGTCCGCCCCTTGCCGCGTACTCCCACTGGGACTCGGTGGGCAAGTGGTACCCGTTCGCAGAGAGGTCGCGCTTCCAGGTTTTCGTGTGGTAGCAGGGTGTAAGGCCGTCCTGTAAACTTCGCCAGTTGGCGTAGGCCGCCGCTCCAAACCAGGACACACTGTAGACAGGATGGGTGAGCTTGCCTGGTGCGGGCGAGATCACACCGGCAGCCCATGTTGCTGGTGTGAAAGTCGCGCCATCCCAGTAGATTCGTGAAGAAGAGTCAGAGCCCAATGTGTCTGCGAACCAACTACCTCCGAGGCTGTTAGCGTGAATCTGGCCTTGGGTCATAGTAATCAGCCCTTGGGAGTACGCTGAGTTCAAGTAGACGATGTAGTCCCCAAGAGTCGCCTCATAAACATCCATGTAGAACGGGTCCAAGGTGACGCTGTGCAGGGGCAACTCGTTGGAGTATCCGACGCCATAGTGGTCTCCCATCACGAATGTGCCACCGGGCACAAGTAGCTCGTTGACTGAAGTCACGGGTGGGACAAGATTGACCGACACAGCATTGCTGGTCATGGTCACCGCGCCCGTGCCCGGATCGATTGCCGCATACGCATGATTCACCGTCCGCCCGATTACGCTCGCACCGAGCCCCGGCGGAAGCGAAAACGTGGCCGTCACTTCCCCACCTATTCCAAAAACTGCGGCCGGCAACATGCCGAAAGAATTGCCAAGCGGCACCTGGTTTGGCTTATCAAACGTGCGAAGGAGATACGAGTCGAGATTCAAGGGAAGCACGTGGCCGTTCACGGAGATGCCGGGCGTGGTGCCACTTAGACTCCCAAGTAGAAGATAGTACTCGGAGGAATGGGCTACGCCCGCATTGAGCGTGAAGGTCTGTGTGCCACCGGCTGTGGACACTTCAATAACGTCAGCCGTTAGAGTTTGCGCGGTTGCGCCAGTGAGGGGGAGAGCCTGCGCAGCGAGCGCGAAAACAATAGTTAGAGCGACGGGACTTTTCATGACTTGGATCCTGTTGGCTGGAGCCAGTGGATTTAGAGAGTGTCTAGGTTGTGGAGCGCTCTGTGCAAGCCATATGGGAGGCACAAGTCGGCGGTGGGTTCCAACAAGCTGTCCAAATGAAGATGCGAACCGTCGGCGCCAAGAGCATCGTTCCTGGATGAGGTGGTGTCGGAGTTGCGAGCGAGCGCAACAGCAAATCGCTTCCAGCGTAGAGGCGAGTGTACTTTACGCCGACAGCAAGTCCTTAAAACATGGATTGTCCCAGGGTAGCGTCCTTCTTGCCCCTGCTGGAGCGGGCGAGGTCAGCCCCTTGGTCGAGTCCAACGTCGATCCCGCGACCTTGTCCACCATTACAATGGCTATGCATGCCACTTGAGGAGCGCGAGATCCTTGGGGGATATCGAGTTCGCATGAGTCGCATAGGGAGCTCCGTGCTGCAGAGCCTGGGGTGTCCCTAGAAAACGGAGTCGCCGCTCTCGGTTGGTTGCCAGCCCCGTCGGCGCGATCTCCTCAGGGGAATCGAGAACGTATTTCGACGGAGTTTGTTCTTGGGCAAGG